>DATHMQ010000159.1:0-8939 GCA_035486935.1 Solirubrobacteraceae bacterium | reverse complement strand
CGCATCAAGCAGCGCATCCGCGAGGACTGCTCGCCGCGCCACGTTCCCAATCAGATACTGCAGATCGCCGAGGTCCCGCGCACGCTCTCGGGCAAGGTGCTGGAGGTCCCGGTCAAGCGCATCCTGATGGGCGCGGTACCGAGCGAGGCGGCGAGCGTCGAGTCGCTCGCCAACCCGCACTCGCTCGAATATTTCGTCGAGTTGGCAACGCAGTTGAGCGCCATGTAGAGGAGTGTGGGGCGGGGTCGTCGAACAAATGCGCCGTGAGACGACTAGCGACTGCCCCAGAGAAGCCAACGGCGAATGGCGTCGGTGAGCACCAGAGCCTTTCCCTGTATATCCAGAGCCGTTTCGATGAGTGCTCGCGCTCGCAGAAGGACGTGGCGCAGTACATCGTCGACCATCTCGACGAGGCCGCCTTCCAGACTGCCGAGGAGCTTGCGCGCCGGGCCAATACTTCAAGCTCGACTGTCGTGCGCTTCTCCCAGGCGCTCGGCTTCGAGGGCTTTCCCGAGCTACAGGCCGCAGCACGCGAAGAGTACCGGCGTATTCATGCGCACCCACAGTCAACAGGTCCCTCTGAGACTTCAGCGCCGCTGTTCTCGCTCGATCAGAACGAGTTCGAGACTGCCCTGGCGGCCGATCACCTGAACGTCGAGGAGACCGCGCGCAAGGTTTCGCGTCCGGCTGTCGACGCGCTGACCGAGGCGATCGTCAGCGCCGAGAAGGTGCTTGTCGCCGGGACCGACCAAATGGCGTTCTTCGCCAGCTACTTGCGTCACTTGCTGATGCTGCTGGATCTGCGGGTCGACGTCGTCGCAAGCCCCTCCCAGGAGGCTTTGAGCCGCCTCGGGCGGATCGACTCGACGACACTCGTGATCGGCCTCTCCGCCGGTCGCCCACATCCGCTGGTCGTGCGCGCGATGAAGCTGGCGCGCCACCGCAAGGCGCGCACCGCTGCTATCACTGACGCGACGCTCTCCGAGGTGGCCAAGCTTGCGCAGATCAAGCTTTACTACTCCTCGAACAGCCCTGCTTATGTGCGCTCGCATACCGCTCTGCTGAGCTTGATTCAAGCTTTGGCTTACAGCGTGTACGCAAAGGACACGGCGCAGTACGACGACCGCATCAAGGCTTTCCGACTCAAGTAGCTGGAGCGGGAATAACTTCTCCATTTCCAGGAAGACACCGCCACATGTGGCGGTGTCCCACCCCGCACATGTGCGGGGTGGCCGGTCGGTGCATGCACCGACCGGGATATATGGATGTGCAGACGTATGCATCGACTGGTCTTCAAGGCCTCGATGAGCCGCATGCGCCGACCCAGATAAGATCATGAGCATGCGCGACGAGGCGACATTCACAGTCAAGAGCGGCCTGGCAGAGATGCTAAAGGGCGGAGTGATCATGGACGTGGTCACGCCAGATCAGGCCAAGGTCGCCGAGGACGCCGGTGCTGCCGCCGTGATGGCATTGGAGCGCGTGCCGGCCGACATTCGTCGTGACGGCGGGGTGGCGCGTATGTCTGACCCGGAGATGATCTCCGGCATCCAGGAGGCCGTGAGCATCCCCGTGATGGCCAAGGCGCGCATCGGCCATTTCGTCGAGGCGCAGGTGTTGGAGGCACTGGAGGTTGACTACATCGACGAGTCCGAGGTGCTCACGCCCGCTGACGAGAGCAACCACATCGACAAGTGGGCCTTCAAGGTGCCGTTCGTGTGCGGCGCCACCAATCTCGGCGAGGCTTTGCGGCGCATAGGGGAGGGGGCGGCAATGATTCGCTCCAAGGGCGAGGCAGGCACCGGCGACATCGTTGAGGCCGTACGTCATATGCGCGGCATCACTGGTGAGATCCGTCGCCTCTCAGCCCTCCAGGAGTCCGAGCTTGCCTCGGCTGCCAAGCAGCACGCGGCGCCACTTGATCTTGTGCGCTCGGTCGCACGCGATGGCAAGCTGCCTGTGGTCCTGTTCTGCGCCGGTGGCATCGCCACGCCAGCCGACGCCGCCTTGATGATGGCGCTCGGCGCCGAAGGGGTGTTCGTCGGCTCGGGAATCTTCAAGTCAGACGATCCCCCCGCGCGTGCAAGGGCGATCGTGGAGGCGACGACCCATTGGCAGGACCCCGAGCGTGTCGCCGCGGCGTCGCGTGGCCTGGGCCCGGCGATGGCGAGCCTCGAGAGCTCCAAGCTCGCCGGCGAGCAGCTGCTGGCACAGCGCGGTTGGTAGCAGTTCCGCTGATCGGTGTCCTCGCCCTGCAGGGCGATTTCGAGGCACATTCGCGCGTACTCGCGCGGCTGGGAGCGGAGGTGCGGGAGGTGCGTATGCCCGCCGACCTCGATCGCCTAGAGGGTCTCGTGATTCCCGGTGGGGAGTCCACCACGATGACGCTCGGGGTCGAGCGCGAGGGCCTTGCTGCACCTTTGCGCGATCTGGCCGCGCGCGGCGGGGTGGGTGGGATTCCCATTCTCGGCTCGTGTGCTGGTCTGATCATGCTCGACCGCGAGCACCTGGGCATCATGGACATGCTTGCCGAGCGCAACGCCTTCGGACGTCAGCTGCGCAGCTTCGAGGCCGATCTGGAGATGGAGGGAATCGAGGGTGGGCCGCTGCGAGGCGTGTTCATCCGCGCCCCGTGGGTTGCCGAGCACGGACCCGAGGTGAAAATCCTCGCGGAGGTCGAGGGCCATCCAGTCGCCGCTCGTCAAGGCCGCGTCACAGCAATCGCCTTCCACACTGAGCTGGGCCGCGACGACCGCCTGCATGAGCTGTTCCTTGCCGATGTTGCGTCCAGGAGCAGGCGCGACGGCGTTATCGCTCTTTGAGCGACCTTCAGCCATAACGTGAGACGAGGCCCCGCTCAGCTTGTCTCGAAATGGACGACACCATCCACCTCGTGCTCCACGACACGGCTTTCGTCGACCAGCAGGTCAACATGGCCAAGCACCTCTGAGAGGGTCAGGAATGCCTGCGTGACCGCCACGTTGCCCCACATCTCCTGAGCTAGCTCGTAAGCGTTGCGGGGTTGCGCGGCGATCAACCCATACAGCTTGTTGGCGCGACGCTCGTGCATCTTGAAGCGCTCGTCGATCAGGGCGCTGTGATCTCCAACCGGCTCGCCATGTCCGGCGTATACGACCTCCAGATCCATCTCGCGCGTCAAGCGCAGCGAGTCCATGTAGATCATCAGCGCCCGCGGGCGCTCGTCGCCGCCACCGTCCAAGCTCATCCTCTTTCTCTCATCCTCTTTGCCCGCGTCAGCGGGCAAAGGCGTCAGAGGCTTCGATAGGAGAGGATTGGAAGAGATGTGCTTGATCAAATGGTCGCCGCCAAACAGCTCGCCCGATGCTTCATCCCAGAAAACCGTGTCCGAGGGCGAGTGCCCCGGGCGGTGCAGAAGCCGCCAACTGCGCGACGCGAACTCCAACGAAGCGCCAGCGGCCAGCGGCGTCGTGACATGAGCGGCCGCACCCCAAGCGCGAAAGCTCGCCGACACCGCGCGTAGCGCATACACGATGTCCTGGGGTATGCCGTTGCGGAGCATGATCTCGGCGGAGAAGCTGTCGCCCTCCTCCATCTCACGCTTGTAGTCGGCGAGCCATGGCGCAAGCCGATCGAGCGCACACACCTCGGCGCCGGAGCGCCTGGCGAGGATCTCCACGAGGCCGATGTGGTCGATGTGTTGATGGGTGACGACTATCCGCTCGAGCTCCTCCACACGGCGCCCGTGGGCTTGCAGCGCAGACTCCAGCGCTGTCAGCGAGGTGGCCGAGTTCGGGCCGGCGTCCACCAGCGTCAGCGGTTCGTCCTCGATCAGGTAGCAGTTCACGCGCCCCACCGCAAATGGAGTGGGTACTGCCAAACAGTGGATGCCCCGCGCGCGCGGGGGCGGCATCGGGCTTTTTTGGTTCACAGAGACACCGAGCCGCAAGAGTTGGGAGCCGCCAGCAAACGATGTCCCCCCGCGCGCGCAGGGGGCATCGGGCAAATTTGCTTCACAACCCGGTTGGCGCGGCCGAGCGAATCAGCTCGAGCACCTCGTCGCGGGCGCTCTGCATGTGCTCGTGCGAGCGCAGCGACTCGAGGCACAGGCGCAACAGTGGCTCGGTGTTCGAGGGACGCACGTTGAAGTGCCAATCCTCGTAGTCGATCGACACGCCATCGAGCCAGTCCTGCTTGGCGTCTGAGTAGCGTTCGGCGATCTCCCGCATCTTGGCCTGCTGGTCTGAGACCTCGGTATTGATCTCTCCAGAGATGAAGTAGCGCTCGCGGTAAGGCTTCAACAGATCGGACAGGCGCTTGCCCTGCAGCGAGAGCTGCTCGAGGATCAAGAGCGCCGGGATCGTGCCCGAATCCGCGCAATAGAAGTCGCGGAAGTAGTAGTGGCCGGAGACCTCACCGCCGAATAGCGAGCCCTCCTCGCGCATGCGCGTCTTGAAGAAGGCATGCCCAACGCGGTTGATGTAGGGGGTGCCGCCGGCACGCTTGACGGTGTCGGGCACAGCCCAACTGGCACGGACGTCGTACAGGATCGCCGAGCCGGGCCACTTGACGAGCAGTGACTCGGCAAGCAGCGCCGTGAGGAAGTCGCCGTCGACGAACTCTCCGGTGTCGTCGATGAAGAAGCAACGGTCCGCGTCTCCGTCCCAGGCGATCCCGAGATCGGCGCCTGTCTCGCGCAGCTTCTCGATGATGAACGTGCGGTTCTCAGGCAGCAGGGGATTGGGCTCGTGGTCGGGGAAGTTGCCATCCGGTGTCCAATATGTCTCGATCGGGTCCAAGCCGAGACGATCGAGCAGCGGCCCCACCATCGGGCCGGCCATGCCGTTGCCACCGTCGACGACAACCTTCAAAGGCTTGATGACATCGGGATCGATCATCTTCAGCGCCGCCGCCTGGAACTCCTCGTAGACGTCGACTTCCTGCAGGACACCGAGTTCGGCGGCACCGTCGTCGAGGCCTGCTTCGATCTCACGGCGAATGTCCTGGATGCCGGCATCGCCGGAGAGAGCGATCGCCCCGTCGCGCACCAGCTTGGCGCCTGTGTAGGCCTTCGGGTTGTGCGAGGCGGTGCACATCAGGCCGCCGTCGAGCTCGCGCGAGCCGACCAGGTAGTAGAGCATCTCGGTTCCCACCTGTCCCGCGTCGAGCACGTCGGCGCCTTCCATCAAGAGCCCCTCGCGATAGCGTGCGGCAAGCTCGGGAGCGGTCAGGCGCATGTCGCGGCCGAGCCCGACACGAAGCTCTGCGGGCGGCTTGCCTGACAGCTTGGCAAGCACGCGTGCGAAGCCGCGACCGATCGCGAGCGCCGTGTCGCCGTCGATCTGCTCGCTGTAGAGGCCGCGGATGTCGTATGCCTTGAAGATGCCAGGGTCGATAGCCATGCGGTCGCCCATCCTAGAGGCGTTGCGCCAAGAAGGCGTGCTCCGGTGCGCGCCGCGCTCTTGGCGGGCATTGAGCTCTGTCCGCGTCGTCATCCGAGCTGCTCCAACCCGAAGTATCCTTTCCGGCTATGTCAGGACATTCCAAGTGGGCTTCGATCAAGCACAAGAAGGCGATCGTCGACTCGCGGCGCGGCCAGCAGTTCACAAAGCTTGCGCGCGCCGTGACCGTGGCGGCGCGCGACGGCGGCGGCGACCCGGCCGGCAATGCACCGCTGGCTTTGGCGATCGCCAAGGCAAAGGCGGCGTCGATGCCGAAGGACAACATCGAGCGCGCAATTGCCAAAGGCACCGGCGAGGGCGGCGAGGCCGATGCGATCGAGGCAGTCCTCTACGAGGGCTACGGTCCGGGTGGCGTCGCGGTGTTGGTCGACGCTCTGACCGACAACCGCAACCGCACCGGCGCGGACGTACGCCACGGCTTCTCCAAGTACGGCGGTTCGCTCGGCGAGCCCGGCTCGGTGGCATACCTGTTCGAGAAGAAGGGCACGATCGCCGTCGATGGGGCGCGCTATTCCGAAGACGACCTGATGGTCGCGGTAGAGGCCGGTGCGGAGGACATCTCCGTCGAGGAGAACATCGTCGAGATCGTCACCCAGCTCGCCGACTTCGCGGCCGTTCAAGCGGCGTTGGAAGAAGCCGGCATCGAGATCGAGAGCGCCGAGCTTGCCTATGTCCCCTCGAGCCAGGTTCCGATCGACGAGAGCCAGGCAAGGAGCCTGATGAAACTGATCGACGCGCTGGAAGAGCTCGACGACGTCGACGCCGTGTATGCGAACTTCGACGTGCCCGCCGACGTACTGGAGCGCGTTGCCGGATAGGCCTCCCGTCGTAATCCTCTGCGGAGGACGGGGCACACGACTGAGAGAGCACACCCAGGAGCTGCCGAAGCCGCTCGTGGAGATCGGCGGCCTGCCGATCGTCTGGCACGTGATCCAGCTCTACGCCGTGCAGGGCTTCCGTCGCTTCCTGCTTGCCACGGGATACAAGGGCGAGCTGATCGAGCGCTTCGCCGCCGACACGAGCTGGCCGCAGGGAGTGGGGGTGCAGTGCCTTGACACCGGCCTGGACACACCGACAGGGGGTCGGATCAAGCTGCTCGAGGCGCAACTCCAAGGCGAGCGCTTCTGTGCGACCTACGCCGACGGAGTAGCGCGCGTGGACCTCGCCGAGCTGCTTGCCTTCCACGCTGCCCACGAGCGTCTGGCGACGATGACCGTCGTGCGACCGCAACTGCAGTTCGGCGTCACCGAGCTCGACGCGCACGATGGACGGGTGCTTGGCTTCCACGAGAAGCCACGCTCCGAGCACTGGATCAACGGCGGCTTCTTCTGCTTCGAGCCGGGCGTATTCGATTACCTGAACCGCGACAGTGTGCTCGAGCGAGACCCGTTGGAGCGGCTGTCAGCCGACGGCCAGTTGCTCGCTCATCGCCACGAGGACTTCTGGGAGTGCATGGACACCTACAAGGACGCGGTCGCGCTCAACGACCTGTGGGAGTCCGGCCAGGCACCATGGCGCATGTGGTAGCCGCGTTTCGCCGCCAACCGCAGAATTCCCCCCGAACATAGGTTCGTTGGCAGGCGTCCGGCTCAACACGGAGAATCACGCAGATGGTGATCGTGCTCGGGATAGATCCTGGTCTTGCCAATACAGGCTATGGCGTGGTCGCACGCGAAGGGACACGTCTCAGGGCGCTCGACGGTGGAGTGATCGAGACTCGTCCCAAGCTTGCGCTCGAGCGGCGACTGGCAAGCATCGCCGTCAGGATGCGCGAGCTGCTCGACGAGTACGAATGCGACGCGATGGCACTCGAGCAGTTGTACTTCGGCCAGAACGCGCACAGCGCCTTTGTCGTCGGACAGGCACGCGGGGTGACCATGCTGGCGGCCGGCGAACGCGGTATCCCTTGCTCCTCCTACACCCCGCAACAGGTCAAGTCGGCGGTCTGCGGCAGCGGCCGCGCCGGCAAGGACCAGGTGGCGCGCATGGTGCAGACGCTGCTGGCGCTCCCAGAGATGCCGAGCAGCGATCACGCGTCCGACGCCCTCGCCGTCGGCGTGTGTCATCTCAACGGCACGCCGCTCTCAGATGCGGTGGCCAAGGCGGTCGGGCTCGCGGGGAGCCGCACATGATCGCCTTGGTGAGAGGCGAGGTGGCGATCCGCCGCTCCGATCACGTAGTGCTGCTTTGCGGCGGCGTGGGCTACCGCATGGCCGTTTCGAACGAGACCTTGCGCCACGTGCCGGCCGTCGGCGGGGAGAGCACTCTGCATACGCACTTGGTGGTGCGCGACGACGCACTGCTCTTGCACGGCTTTCACTCCGAGCAGGAGCGAGACCTGTTCCTGATGCTTCTTTCCGTGCAGGCCGTCGGCCCGAAGGTGGCCGTGGCGGTGCTCTCCAGCGGCTCACCACGCGAGCTGCTGTCCGCGATCGCGGGCGCCGACGCTGCGCGCTTTCAGGCGGTGCCTGGGATCGGCAAGCGCACGGCCGAGCGCATCATCGTCGAGTTGCGCGAGAAGGTGGGGGTGGAGAGTGCGCTCGAGAGCATCGGAATCGTTGGGCGAGCAGACGACGGTCCCAGGGCGCTCGCGCACGAGGGGCTGATCGCACTCGGCTACAACGCCCTGGAGGCCGACGAACTGCTGCGCGACCTGGATGGCGACAGCCCTGAGGATCTGATCGCCGGCGCGCTGCGCACGGCACGCGCTGCCTGAGCAATCGAAAGCCAAGCCTGCGATGACCCAAGCCGAGCGCATCCAAACGCCGTACCTGACTCCAGAGGACGAGCTCGATCGCTCGCTGCGTCCGCGGGCCTTGGAGGAGTTCATCGGCCAGCCGACGCTACGCGAGCAGCTGGCCGTCGCAATCGAGGCGGCCAGCGCTCGCAAAGAGGCACTCGACCATCTCTTGCTGGCAGGACCGCCCGGCCTCGGCAAGACCTCGCTCGCGCAGATCGTCGCCGCCGAGCTCGACGTGCCGTTCATCCAGACCGCCGGACCGGCGCTGGAGCGCAAGGGAGACATAGCCGCGTTTCTGACTGCGCTGGAGCCACGCAGCGTGTTTTTCGTCGACGAGATTCACCGGCTGCCGCGCACACTGGAGGAGACCTTCTACCCGGCGATGGAGGATTGGCGCCTACCGATCACCGTAGGCCAGGGAGCCGGAGCGCGGGTCGTAACGCTGGAGTTGCCGCAGTTCACGTTGATCGGGGCCACGACCCGCGCCGGCCTGCTGACCACGCCGCTGCGCGACCGCTTCGGCATCCAGGCACGCCTGGAGCACTACGCCACCGAGGATCTCGCGCGGATCGTCAGACGCTCGGCCGAGATCCTGCAGATCGACATCGACGAGGAGGGCGCGCGCGCGATCTCGGCGCGCAGCCGCGGCACGCCGCGCGTGGCCAATCGCCTGCTCAAGCGCGTGCGCGACTACGCCGAGGTGCGCCTCGACGGCATCGTCAGCGCCAACGCCGCGCATGGTGCGCTCGAACTCTTGG
>DATHMQ010000158.1:0-19511 GCA_035486935.1 Solirubrobacteraceae bacterium | reverse complement strand
TGCGGCATCCAGGGCGCCTACTTCGCCACGTCTCAGGGCGCGCCAAGCGTCGCGGGGGCCTTTGCGGCCTGGTGCGATCTGCGCGAGGCGATTCCCTACGCGTTCGGGTACATGATGGCGGCGAAGGTCGGCACGGGGATCGTCGCCGAGCTCGGCGCGATGCGCATCAACGACGAGATCGACGCCCTGGAAGTGATGGGCGTCGATTCGATGGTGTTCCTTTGCGCCACGCGCTTGCTGGCGGCCTGGATGGTGCTGCCGTTCATGTACATAGCCGGAATCGGGATGGGCTACTTGGCCTCCTACATCGCGGTCGTCAAGCAGGTGGGAGCCGTCACCTCGGGTGGCTACCTGCTGATCTTTTGGCAGTACCAGAACCCGGTGGACTACCTCTATAGCGTGATCAAGGCCATGTCGATGGCCACAGGCGTTGTACTGGTGTCCTGCTACTACGGCTACACGGCTTCAGGCGGACCGGTGGGGGTTGGCAGGGCCACAGCCAAGTCGATGGTGCTCAACTTGGTGCTTGTCACGATGATCGGGATGCTCGGCACCGAGGTCTTCTGGGGTACCAGTCCACGCACGCCGATCGGGGGTTGAGCGTGCACGGGCGCCGGGTCGGGCGCCCCGGGTAGGTGAAGCGCGATGAGGGGCCGCTCATACGTCGCTTCACCCACCCGCTACGCTGGGCGCCATGTCAAAGACGCTTGTGATCGCAGAGAAGCCTTCGGTCGGTCGCGACTTGGCGCGTGTGCTGCCCGGTCCGTTTGCCAAGCAGGAGGGCTATCTCGACGGTCCCGACTACGTGATCACGTGGGCGGTGGGCCATCTCGTGCAGCTCGCCGATCCAGACGAATACGACGCCAAGTTCAAGCGCTGGCGGATGCCCGACCTGCCGATCGTGCCCTCCAAGTTCAAGCTGGTGGTGCGCGACGAGCGCTCGCGCAAGCAGATGTCGGTGGTCACTTCCCAGCTCGGGCGCGAGGACGTGGAGCAGGTCGTCAACGCCTGCGACGCCGGGCGCGAGGGCGAGCTGATCTTCGCCTACCTCTACGAGAAGGCCAAAGCCAAGAAGCCGGTGCAGCGCCTGTGGCTGAATTCGATGACGACCGCCGCCATGAAGAGCGCCTTCGAATCGCTGCGTCCCGCCGAGGATTACGCCCTGCTAGAGCAGGCGGCCCGTTCGCGCTCGGAGGCCGACTGGATCGTCGGCATGAACGCCACCCGCGCCGCGACGATCCGGCTCAAATCGTCCTTCGACGGTGCGGTCTCGCTGGGGCGCGTGCAAACCCCGACGCTTGCGATCGTCGCGCGTCGCGAGGAGGAGATCAAGGCGTTCGTGCCCGAGCCCTATTGGCTGGTGGACGCACGCTTCGACGCTGGGAGCGTCGCCGGCGGAGACGCGGGGGGCGATCTCGGGGGGGCCAACGGGAGCCCTGACGACGGATCTGGCCGGGGTGGAGCTGAAGGTTCGCGCGTCTACGGAGGACGCTTTCATGCGGGGGCGAAGCCGCGCTTGGCGACCGAGGAGGAGGCGCTTGCGATCGTCGCGGCCTGCGAGGGCAGGCAGGGCACGATCACAAAGCTCGACAAGAAGGAGCAGCGCGAGCGCGCTCCGATGCTGTACGACCTCACGACGTTGCAGCGAGAGGCCAACACGCGCTACGGCTTCTCCGCGCGACGCACGCTCGCGGCCGCGCAACGGCTGTACGAGGAGCACAAGGCACTCACTTATCCAAGGACCAACTCGCGCTACCTGACGACCGACATGGTCGAGGAGATAAAGCCGACAGCTGAGCTGGTGGGGGGGCAGAAGGAGTACGCCAAGGCCGCTGCATACGTCACCGCTTTGGACGTGCTGCCGCTCGCGCGCGTGGTCAACGACGAGAAGGTCTCAGATCACCACGCGATCATCCCCACAAGGGCCGAGCACGCCGTCGATCGCATGGGCGACGACGACAAGCGCGTCTACGACATGGTCGTCCGTCGCTTCCTGGCTGTGTTCCACCCGGAGGCGGTGTTCGAGAACACGCGTGTGGAGACCACGATTGTGCCCGCCGGCAAGCAGGTGGCGGCGAAGGAGGCGGACGGCACGGGGGCGCAAGCGGCGTCGGCGGCCGGCGGTTACGTCTTCAGGACGCGCGGCAAGCTACTGCTTGTGCCCGGCTGGCGCGGGGTCTACGGAGAGGTGCCCTCCGAGGCGAAGTCCGCCGCCGAGGAAGACGAGGGCGTCGACCAGCAGCTCCCCAAGCTGAACGACGGCGAAGAGGTGCAGACGCTCGAGATCGCAAGCGAGCGCAAGGAAACGAAGCCCCCGCGGCGCTACAGCGACGCGTCGCTGCTCGGCGCGATGGAGACCGCCGGCAAGCTCGTCGAGGACGACGAGTTGCGAGAGGCGATGAAGGAGTCGGGGATCGGCACGCCGGCGACACGCGCGGCGATCATCGAGCGGCTGATCCAGGTGGGCTACATCGAACGCGACGCGCGCGCGCTCGTGGCCACCGAGAAGGGTCTGAACGTGATCAGGCTGCTCGGCGAGCATGCGCTCACCTCTCCGGACATGACCGGCCAGTGGGAGCACCGCCTCGACAAGATCGAGCGTGGCGAGGACTCGCGCGAGAAGTTCATGGGCGACATCGCCGGCTTTGCGGAGCTGACCGTCAAAGAGCTCGACGAGAAACTGAAGGACGTGCGCATCCCGCGCGCCAACCTTGGACCGTGTCCGATCTGCGGACACGACATCAAAGAGAACCGCAAGGGCTACTCCTGCTGGGCGCGCGACGATCCGGGCTGTGGCTTTGTGATCTGGAAGGGCAAGTCTGGCAAGCAGCTGCCGGTGGCCGTGGCAAAGGAGTTGATCCACAGCGGCTACACGGCCAAGGCCGTGACTGGTTTCAAGGCGCGCAGTGGGCGCAACTTCCGGGCGCGTCTGGCCCTCAGCCAGAACGAGGAAGGCAAGTGGCGCGTCGAGTTCGACGAGGAGTGGGCCCGTGAGGGCGCCAAGCCGCCCGAGGCCGAGGCTGAGGCTGGCCAGGAGGCTGCCGCTCAGGAGACGTCAGGCCAGGAGGACGCGGTCGCCGCGAGCGCGGCGTAAACGCTTTTTGGCCGATGCCCCCCGCGCGCGCAGGGGGGCATCGCGGTTTTTGCAAGTATGCGCGAGCGCTGAATGGGCTCGTCGGGACGGTGCGCCAGGATGGCAGCATGCCGATCGCGCTCGTAACCGGACCAGCCAACGCCGGCAAGGCGCACATCTTGCTGGAAGCAGTGCGCGGACACGTGGCGCGGGGGGGAGAACCGCTGCTGATAGTGCCGACCGAGGCCGATCAGGCTCGCTATCGGCGCGAGCTGGCCGAGGGAGGATTGGCGCTGGGCGCTCGGGTCGAGCGCTTCGAGGGCCTCCTGGCCGAGGTGCTGGCCAGGGCTGGAGACGCCCCCGCGCCGCTCGGCCCACTGGCGCGCGAGCATCTACTGGCGCGCCTGGCAAACGCCCGCCCGGGCATGGCCAGGGAGTTGGCAGCGCTGGTCGCCGATCTCCAGGCCCAGCGCGTGACCCCCGCCAGGCTGCGTGGCGCGCTGCGCGCGCTGAGGTCTGAGAGGCAGGAGCCCAGCGAGCAAGTTCCATGGGAGCGTCTCTGCACGGTGTTCGAGCGCTACCAGCAGACGCTTGCGCAGATACGCCGCTCCGATCGTGAGTTGCGCGCGACGAGGGCGCTGGACGAATTGCGCCGCAAGCCCGCGTCTTGGGGAACGGTCCCGGTGTTGCTCTACGGCTTCGACGACTTCACCGAGCTGCAGATCGACACGATCCTGACGCTGGGTGGCGTGGTGGGTGCTCCCACGATGGTCTCGCTGGCATATGAGCCAGGGCGCGTCGCCTTCCTCGGCCGTGCCTCCATTTTTCAGCGGCTCGCACCGTTTGCCGACTCTCATACCGAACTGAGCGCCCGCGCCGACCATTACGCGCCGCCCTCGCGCGAGGCGCTGCATCATTTGGAGCGCTCGCTGCTCAGCGACGACCCGCAGCAGGTCGAGCCGGGAGAGGCGGTGAGGCTGCTCGAGGGCGGAAGCCCAAGGGCCGAGCTGGAGCTGATAGCAGGCGAGGTCAGGGCGCTGCTCGACGGTGGCGTGCCGGCAGAGGAGATCGCGATCGTGCACCGCTCTCCCGAGTCGATCGCCGGTCTCCTCGGAGAAGTGCTGGAGGACTTCGACATTCCCCACGCGCAGCGCCGGTGCATGATGTTCGCCGACACCGCACTCGGTCGCGGCCTGCTGGGAATGCTGCGCTGCACTACCGAAGTCGGCGGGCTGGGCGATCTGCTGGCCTGGCTGGGGGCTCCGGGCGTGCTCGAACGCCCGGAGCTGCTCGATCGCTTCGAGCGCAGCGCACGCCGGCAGGGCGTGCTCGACAGTGTCCGCGCCAGGGCTTTGTGGGAGGCCGAGAACTGGCCGCTGGAGCGCATCGACCGCGTGCGCGAAGCTGCCGCCAGAGGCACACCGGCGCTGCTCGACGCGCTAACGGACGAGCTCCAGCGCCTATTCTGCGCTCCCCGCGACAAAATCGCAGCGGTACTCGACGAGGACGAGCGCGAGGAGGCCGGAGCACTGGTGGGCGCACGCCGGGCGCTCGAGGAGTTGCGCGAGCTGTCACGCGTCGCGCCCGAGATGGCGCCGAGCGCAGGCGAGCTGATCGAGCTACTGGAGCGGCTCGAGTTGACTGCCGGCGAGCACCTGGAGCCAGGGCGGGTCGCGGTTCTCGACCCCCTTTCACTGAGGGCACGCCGCGCAAGAATGGTGTTTGCCTGTGGGTTGCAAGAGGGCGTCTTTCCCATGACAGCCACGCCCCATCCCCTGATCCAAGAGAACCAGCGTCGCGAGCTGGCCCAGGGTTCCGGACTGCTATTGCGTGGCGAGCCCGACGCGCTGGCGGCCGAGCGCTACTTGCTCTATGCGTTGGCCTCGCGTCCGCTGGAGCGTCTCACACTCAGCTGGCACTTCGCCGACGAGCAGGGTACGCCGATCGCTCGCTCGCTGTTCGTCGAGGACATATGCGACCTGTTCACCGCCACGCTGAAAGAGCGCATCGTGCGCCGCGTAGCAGGGGCCGCCGACTGGCCGGGCCCTGGCAGACCGGCCGGGGCGATGGCCACGCGTGCGGCCGCGATCTCCACGGCGGCGGCTACTGTGGCTGCGCCGATCAGCCCGATCGCACCGTTGCGGGACGAGCGCATGTTGGGGGATATGCGTGAGCATGTGCTGTGGTCTGCCTCGTCGCTGGAGAGCTGGACGGGCTGTCCTGTGAAGTGGTTCGTGGAGCGCCTGCTGCGCGCGGATGACATCGAGCCCGACCCAGAGCCGCTCAAGCGTGGCGGACTGACCCACGCTGCGCTGAAGGACACGCTCGAGCGTCTGCGCGAGCGCAGCGGCTCGGCCCGATTGACTCCCGCGAGCGTGGGCCTCGCCAAGCGTCTGTTGGCAGAGGCTCTGCTCGAGCTGGAGCCCAGCTACCCGTTGTCGGTCGCGCCCGAGCGTCTGCCGGGAGCGCGTCGGCGCCTGCAGGTGGACCTGGAGCGCTACCTGGAGTGCGCGGCCGAGCAGGCCAGTCCGTTGGAGCCGACATACCTGGAGTTGGAGTTCGGTTTCGAGGCCGAGTCGCGCGAGGAGCATGCCGGAGAGGACGGGGGGGCACTGCCACCCCTTCAGTTGGGCGATGGAGTTCTGTTGCGTGGTCGCATCGACCGCGTCGATCTCGGCTCGGCGGGAGAGGCAGTGGTCTACGACTACAAGGGCCGCAGCGCTCCACCGGCTGCCAAGTGGCTCGGCGACGGTGCCTTCCAGCTGGCGCTGTACATGCGCGCTGTCGAGGCGCTGCTCGGCCGCACCGCCGTGGGCGGCTTCTATCAGCCGCTGGCAGGCAGGGACATCCGTGCGCGCGGCGTGCTCGACGGCGACAGCACCATGGAGCTCGAGTGCGTGCGCACCGATCGCCTGGAGCACGACGCCATGCGCGAGCTGATCGACCAGTGCCTGGCCGCCGCCTTGCGTGCCGCCGGCGAGGCCCGTTCGGGAGCGCTGGAGCCACGCCCCGACACGTGCGCATACAACGGCGGCTGTGCATACCCGACGATCTGCCGTTGCGAGCGATGACAGCCGCTGAGCTGCGCGATACTGCGTCCTCAGTCGCTCATGTGCGAAGCACATTTCGCTCCTTGCGTCCTTGTCTCGCTTGCTCAGCGACCGTCATCGCGGCTTTCACATGCAGGAAGCGACGGATGTTCTGATGGCGACGATCTCAAATACGCAGCAGCAGCTGGCACTCGACTACGAGCAGCTGCGTGCGCCCGTCGGTGTGCCGGAGCGGCGACTCACCGACGAGCAGGAGCGTGCGGTCACAAGTCGCCAGGCTTCGCTGCTGCTTGCCGCCGGGGCCGGCAGCGGCAAGACCTCGGTACTCGTCGAGCGCTTCGTGCGCGCGGTGCGCGAGGACGGCGTCGCTCCTGCGCGGATCCTCGCGATCACTTTCACGGAGCGTGCTGCCGGCGAGTTGCGCCAGCGGGTGCGCGCGCGCATGTTGGAGTTGGGCGAGCGTGAAGCCGCACGCGAGACCGAGGCCGCGAATGTATGCACCTTCCACAGCTTCTGTGCGCGGCTGTTGCGCATTCATCCCGTGCAGGCTGAGGTCGAACCGGGCTTTGAGATCCTCGAGGAAGGGATCGCCACGCGGCTGCGAGCGCTTGCCTTCAGCGCTGCATTGGGCGACTTCCTGGCCGGCCAGCGCCGGGAGGCGGTCGATCTTGCGGCGGCCTACGGCGCCGATCCGCTGCGCACAATGGTGCTGGGCGCCTATGCCCAACTGCGCAGTCAGGGGCAGGCACAGCCGCGCCTCCCCTCAGAGCCTCGCCAGAGGAGCCTGAATCTCTCGGACGCCGATGTCGATGCGCTTGTTGCTTGCGGGCTGATAGGCGAGTTGCTGGAGCGCTTCGGGACAAGTTATGCCGAGCGCAAGCACGCGCGTGGGGCACTCGACTTCGACGATCTCGAGCTGAAAGCGCGCGCGCTGCTGGAAGAGCACGCGGACGTGCGCGAATCCTGGGCGGAGCGCTTCGAGCTGCTGATGGTGGACGAGTTTCAGGACTCAAACCCGCGCCAACTCCAGGTGCTGGCTGCACTGGATCGCGACAATCTCTTCACCGTCGGCGACGAGCTGCAGTCGATCTACGGCTTTCGTCATGCCGACGTCGGCCTCTTCCGCGAGCGCCGCGAGAGGCTGGCCCACGACGCTGCCAGTCTCGAGCTGACAAGCAATTTTCGCAGCCTGCCCCCGATTCTCGCGGCCGTCAAGCGGATCTTCTCCGAGCGGCTCGGGGAGCACTTCACAGCGCTGACTCCGATGCGCTCTCCAGGCGAAGGGTCAGAGTCCGCAACCGAGCCGATCGTGGAGCTGCTGCTCTGCGACAGGCGCGGCTGGGAGCAGTTTTCAGGCGACGAGCAGCTCGCGGGCCTGCCTCAAGCGACGCCGTGGCGCCAGGCCGAGGCAGCTCTGCTCGCGGAGCGCGTCGCACAGTTGATCGCAAGCGGCGAGGCGCGAGCGGGGGAGGTCGTGGTGCTGTTGCGCGCGTTGAGCGACCTACCGGTGTACGAGAGCGCCCTGCGCCGGCACGGCTTGCGCACGCTCGCCGGGGTCGGCGGCTTCTGGAGCCACCAACAGATCGGCGATCTGCTTGCCTGGCTGCGGACTCTGGCAAATCCGTTGGATGAGCTCGCGCTGTACTCGACGCTCGCTTCGCCGCTCGTGGGTCTCTCAAGCGACGGTCTCGCGCTGCTCGCACGCATCGCCCGCGAACACGGACGTGGCGTGTGGCAGGCGATCCTCGAACGCTCAGCGGAGCTCGACGCCCTGCTGCCGGCCGAGGACCGCGAGCGACTCGGTACCTTCCGCAAGCTGCTTGCAGCCGAGCGCGTGGGTGCTCGGCTGCATCCCATCTCCGAGTTGTTGCGTCGTGCCATCCGCGCCACCGGCTACGACACCCACGTGCTCTCGCTCGGCTGGGGCGAGCGACGACTCGCCAACGTGCACAAGCTCATAGGCATGGCGCGGCGCTTCGAGGCGCAGGAGGGCCGTGACCTGCGCGGCTTCCTAGATCACATAGCCCACCTCGAAGTCGCGCTCGCCGGGCGCGAGGCCGAAGCGCCGGTTGGCGACGCACAGCTGGACGCTGTGCGTCTGATGAGCATTCATGCGGCCAAGGGGCTCGAGTTTCCGGTCGTGTGCGTAGCCGATCTTGGCCGCGAAGCGAATCTGCGCGTGCCCGACCTCTTGTTCGACGAGGCTGGCGGACGCCTGGGACTACGCCTGCAGCAGCTGGGAAACCCGGAGTCGGTCAGCACACTTGCCTACGAGCGGTTGCGCGACGAGCGTCGCCTCGCACAGGAAGAGGAGGAGGACCGTGTCCTTTACGTCGCCTGCACGCGAGCGGAGAACAGACTGCTGTTGAGCGGTTCCGTGGCGTTCGAGCGCTGGCCGGCTGCGAGGCCGGGCATCGCGCCGATCGCATGGATGGCCCCGGCGCTCGTGCCGGATGCGCCGACGCTCGCGGCATCGGGGCAGCCTCCTACGGAGGCTCTGACGACGGATCTGGGTGGCGGGTTGAGAGTACGTTGCATGTTTCGCTCCTCGAGCACGCTCGAGTCGCGCAGCGGCGAGGGCTTCCACAGGGACGCGGATCTCGACGGTGCGTCGGCGGTCCTCCCACCAAGGCCGGATGCCCTCGTGTCGATGGCATCTGCCTCCACACGGCCGTCGGATGCAGCCCCGCATGCGTTGGATGGCTCCGTATCTGCGCCTTCCCCTGAATCGGTCGAGAAACCCGCCACATCCCATCCGCTGCCGCTCGGCGACCCAGACGCGACGATGAGCTACACCTCGCTTGCCGAGCTGGAGCGTTGCGGCTACCGCTTCTATGTCGAAAGAGTCCTGGGTCTCTCCGAGAATCGCGCGGCCGCCCGGATGGACAGCGATGACGGCGGAACGCGGGCGCGCCGGCGCGGCACGATCGTGCATGGGCTGCTCGAGTCGATCGACTTCGCGGATCCCAAGCAACCGTCGCTCCAGGACGTCGCCGAGAGAGCACGGCGAGTCGGTGCCGTGCTGAGCACAGGCGAGCGTCAGGAGATTGCAGCTCTGATCGCAGCGGCGCTTGCCTCCGAGCCGGCCCGACTGCTGGGCGAAGCGCGCCGGGCACGTCGCGAGTACCCGTTCGCGTTCTCGCTCGGTGAGGGAGAGCCGCTGGTGACAGGTGTGCTCGATCTACTTGTCGAGCAGCCCGACGGCAGCGCTCTGATCGTGGACTACAAGAGCGATCGGCTCGCAGGTGGCGAGGACTTGGAGTTGCTGGTGCAACACGACTACGGCTTCCAGCGGCTGCTCTACGCGCTGGCTGCGATCGAGGACGGCGCCTCGCACGTGCAGATCGTCCACTGGTTCTTGGAGCGTCCGAACGAGTGGATCGCGGCCAGTTTCGACTCCCGTGAGCGGGAGCGCCTACGCGAGTTGTTGCTGGAGAGGATCGCGCTCATGAGGGCCAAGGGCTTCGCTGTCACGCAGACACCCCACCGCGGCGTCTGCCTGACGTGTCCCGCTCGCGGGGGATTGTGCTCATGGGGGGAAACCCGCACAATGAGTGAGCGGTCCACCACATTGGAATCCAGCGGTTGAAGGGGTAGCCTCAAAGTCGAGAATCGCAAGTCTCGCAATTTGGCGAGGCCGACGAGAGGGAACTTGTATGGCAACGGAGAGATCAGCGGCTACGGTCATCCAGATGCCGTCGGTCCTGCCCGATCTCGAGCTCTTTGCTCGCATGCGGCTCGATGGCGATCCGCACGCTCGTGAGCTGCTCGTCGAGCGCTACCTGCCGCTCGCACGCCGTCTGGCGCGCCGTTATCAGCACACCGACGAGCCGATCGAAGATCTCATCCAGGTCGCCTCGATCGGACTGTTGAAGGCCGTCGACCGCTTCGATTGCTCGCGCGAGGTGATGTTCTCCAGTTACGCAGTGCCCACCATCCTTGGCGAGCTCAAGCGCCATTTTCGCGATCGCACGTGGTCGGTACGAGTGCCTCGCGATTTGCAGGAGATGGCGTTGCGCGTCGATCAGACGGTCACGCGACTATCGCTTGGTCAGCGCCACTCCCCGTCGGTGGGCGAAGTCGCACGGGCAGTCGAAGCCTCCGAGGAGCAGGTGCTCGAAGCGCTCGAGGCGATGGGCGCCTACAGGGCCGGCTCGCTCGATGCGCCACGCTCCGCGCGCGACGAGGAGACCGAGACGGTCGCCGAGGGTCTTGGCTCGGATGACGATGGCTTCGCCAGAGCGGAGGAACGGGCCACGCTTCAGCCACTGATGGGGCAGATCAGCGAGCGCGAGCGTACCGTGCTGAAGCTTCGCTTCAGCGACGATCTCACGCAGGCGGAGATCGGTGAGCGTATAGGCGTCTCCCAGATGCAGGTATCGCGTTTGATCCGCCAAGCGTTGGCACGCCTGCGCGCGGGCGTGGACGCCGCCTCCCGGTAGCCGATTCGGATAGCTCTACTGGCAGCGGGGCGAGCGTGCGCGAAGCGCCAGAACCAGTTGCGAGCCCTCGCCGTGGGCGCCGCGCTCCATGGATACGCACTCGGCGATTCGCTCGAGCACGTTGCCCACGACCGGCAGCACCGCGTCTCCGACGAGGCCGCTCGCACCTTCGTCCATGAGATCGAACACGCGCAACTTGGCCTCGTGCTCGCCCGCTTGGATGCTGAACGTCACGGTGGCCTCGCTCGAGTGTGCGAAGGCGTGCGCCGACAGCGCATCGCATACGAGCAGCATGTCGTCGAGCCGGTCGAGCGGCCAGTCGGCGCGAGCGAGCACCATCGACACGACCCGCCACAGCACGGGACCGGCGAGCGGCCCGTCGGCGAGGCGCACACGCGCGAAGTTGCCGTCGGCAGGCCTGGGGTCGTCGGGGATCGACTCGGTCACGTTCGATCCGTCCAGCGTGTCGGCATCCATCGAGTCGACCGGATCGGCGTGGCCAGCCAACTCGTTCATGTGCCGTAGCCGCTTGCGCCTGGAAGGCCGTTCATCCCCGGCAGAGTGCTTGTTCCCCGCAGGCTCGCGTCTCCCGGAACGGCGTCTGTGCCCGGACGGGTATTCGTCCCCGGCAGAGTGTCTGTGCTCTGCAGCGTGTCCACGTTCGGGGTTGGTCCGGCCAGGGAGAAGGTCATCCGCACCTCGGTGTGATCCACCTCTCCGTGGGCGAGCTGCACGCTGTCGGCGAGCGCCGCGATCAACGACAGGCCGAGGCCGAGACCTGGGCTGTCCGGACGTGGCCCGATGCCGCGCCCCCAATCGCGGACGAGCACCGTCAGCGTGTCCTCATCCTTGCTCGCGATGACCTCCATCGGCCCATGATGGCCATCAGGATAGGCATGCACGACTACGTTTGCGCAAGCCTCGGTGACCGCGAGACGGATATCCGAGAGCTTGGGCTCGGGCACCGCGAAGGCCTCGCCGAGGCCGCCGAGGGCATACCGAACTACTGCGATGTTCTCAGCTCGCGCCGTAAGCGCAAGCTCCATGTCCGGCGTCATTGCCTCTCCTGGCGCTTTGCCGTTCCTAGCGTGCCTTGCCGTCTCGCCCATAATGATCCCCGTCGAGGACGGATTTCACACGTCCAATACCTCTCCAGTGGCGATCTCGATGCTACGCTTTCTAGCTCCGCCTCAGGTGCCGACCCCCCATGTCCGCGAGCGCGCCGCAGCCCATAGGGGCGCGTCGCTTCAAGGCAGCACTCATATGACTTCGCAAACAATGCCATCACAGGCCGCTGGACTCTACGACCCCCGCTACGAGCATGACGCGTGCGGGGTCGGGATGGTCGCGCGTCTGGACAACATCCCCACGCACGAGGTGGTCACGCGCGCGCTCGCTGCCTTGGAGAACCTCGAGCACCGCGGCGCCTCCGGCGCCGACCCGCTGACCGGCGATGGCGCCGGGATCCTGATGCAGATGCCAGACGAGTTGCTGCGCGCGGTGGCAGGCTTCGAGCTGCCCCCGCTTGGCGCCTACGGGGTCTTCATGTGCTTCCTGCCCACCGAGGATTCCGTCCGCGCGCGTGTGGAGGGGCTACTCGAGCAAACCGTCACCGCGGAGGGCCAGCGTGTATTGGGCTGGCGCGACGTGCCCATCTGCCCCGAGCACACCGGCGCTACGGCCGCGGCCTCTCGCCCTGAGATCCGCCAGCTGTTCGTCGCTGCCGCCGACGGTCTCGACCAGGATGCCTTCGAGCGCAAGCTGTATGTGATTCGCCGCATCTGCGAACAGGCCGTCGCCGTGTGGCCGCAGGAGCAGCGCAAGGGCTTCTACGTGACCTCGAGCTCCTCGCGCACGATCAACTACAAGGGCATGCTGATCAGCTACCAGCTCGGTGCCTTCTATCCGGATCTGCGCGATGAGCGCTGCAGGAGCGCACTGGGACTGGTGCACTCTCGCTTCTCCACGAACACGTTTCCCAGCTGGGAGCTTGCCCATCCCTACCGCGTGATCTGCCACAACGGCGAGATCAACACGGTGATGGGCAACGTCAACTGGATGCGCGCGCGCGAGTCAGAGCTCGCCTCCGAGCTGTTTGGCGAGGATCTGGCCAAGATCCTGCCGGTTGTCACGCAGGGCAACTCCGACTCCGCCACGTTCGACAACGTGCTCGAGCTGTTGCTGCTCGCCGGGCGGTCCTTGCCGCACGCGGTGATGATGATGATTCCCGAGGCCTACCGCACTCGCGCGGACCTCTCTGAGGAGTTGAAGGGCTTCTATGCCTTCCATTCGTGCCTGATGGAGCCTTGGGACGGGCCGGCGGCGGTGGCCTTCACCGACGGTCGTGTGGTGGGGGCGACGCTCGATCGCAACGGACTGCGTCCGGGGCGCTGGGTCCTGACCAAGGACGGCCATGTCGTGCTCGGCTCGGAGGCGGGCCTGCTCGACGTGCCTGCCGATCAGGTCGTGCGCCTTGGTCGACTGCAGCCGGGCAAGCTGTTTCTCGTGGACCTCGAGCAGGGCCGTGTCGTGGATGACGGCGAGGTCAAGCATCGGATCGCGACACAGAAGCCATACGGTGAGTGGTATGCGCGCAACGCTGTGCGCTTTGCCGAGATCGAGCCCTCCGAGCAGGTGACGCTCTCAGACCAGCCTCTACGCCGCCGCCAACGTGCCTTCGGCTACTCCCAGGAGGATCTGCGCGTACTGCTGGAGCCGATGGCGCGCGACGCCCAGGAGCCGCTGGGATCGATGGGCAACGATCTGTCGTTGGCGGTGCTCTCCGATCAGGCGCCGCCGCTGTTCTCCTACTTCAAGCAACTATTCGCGCAGGTCACGAACCCGCCGATCGATCCGATCCGCGAGGAAATCGTGATGAGCCTCTCGACCAGCCTCGGCACCGAGCGCAATCTGTTCGACGAGACCCCCGAGCACGCCCACAAGCTCGAGCTGGACCAGCCGGTCCTGCTCAACCGCGAGCTCGAGACCCTGCGCCACATCTCCACCGACGTGTTCTCCTCGCGTACGCTGGACATCACCTGGAAGGCCTCCGAGGGGCCTGAGGGCCTGGCAGACGCGCTCACGCGTGTATGCGAGCAGGCACATGAGGCGATCGCCGAGGGCGTCAACATCATCATCCTCTCCGATCGTCTGCTCGGCCCCGCACGCGCGGCGATTCCCTCGCTGCTTGCGGTCTCCTCGGTCCATCACCATCTCGTGCGTGAGGGCACGCGTCTGCGCGCGGGCATCGTGCTCGAGTCGGGCGAGCCGCGCGAGGTCCACCACTTCGCCACGCTGATCGGCTATGGCGCCAGCGCGATCAACCCGTATGTGATGCTGGAGACGCTCGACGAGCTGGTTGCACGGGGGCGCATCACGCGCTTGGAGAACGGCTCTCAGGTTTCGCTCTCCCCCGAGCAGGCGGCCCAGAACACAATCAAGGCGATCGGCAAGGGTCTGCTCAAGACGATCTCCAAGATGGGCATATCCACGATCCAGTCATATCGGGGCGCGCAGATATTCGAGGCCGTCGGCCTGGAGTCCGGCCTGATCGAGCGCCACTTCACCGGCACCGCCTCGCGTATCGGCGGTATCGGCCTGGACGTGTTGGCCGTCGAGGCGCTCGAGCGCCACGCGCGTGCCTATCCGGCGACGCACGACGACCTACTCCCGGTCGGCGGCGTCTATGCATGGCGTCGCGACGGCGAGCACCACATGTGGAACCCCGAGACGATCGCGCTCGTTCAACACGCCGTGCGCTCGGCAAACGGCAATGTCGCTGCGGCGCTCGCGGGCGACGCGACCGCGAACTCCGAAGTGCGCGACTCGCCCGCCTTCCAGAAGTACCGCGAGTACGCGGCCGCCGTCAACGAGGACGCCGCACGCAAGGCCACCTTGCGTGGCCTGCTGCGGATCGGCGTGGAGGGTAGGCAGCCTATTGCGCTCGATGAGGTCGAGCCTGCCAAGGAGATCGTGAGGCGCTTTTGCACCGGGGCGATGAGCCTCGGCTCGATATCCCGCGAGGCTCACGAGACACTTGCGATCGCGATGAACCGCTTGGGTGGGCGCTCCAACACCGGTGAGGGTGGGGAGGACCCGGCGCGCTTCACGCCCGACCGCAATGGGGATCGACGCCGCTCGGCGATCAAGCAAGTCGCCTCGGGACGTTTTGGTGTGACGATTCACTACCTCGTCAACGCCGATGAGCTGCAGATCAAGATGGCCCAGGGCGCCAAGCCAGGCGAGGGCGGTCAGCTACCCGGTCACAAGGTGGACGCCTACATCGGCTCGATCCGCCACACCACACCCGGTGTCGGCCTGATCTCCCCGCCGCCCCACCACGACATCTACTCGATCGAGGATCTCAAGCAGCTGATCTACGATCTGCGCTGCTCCAACCCCGAGGCTCAGGTCTCGGTCAAGCTCGTCTCCGAGGTCGGTGTCGGAACTGTCGCCGCCGGCGTCTCCAAGGCCAACGCCGACCGCGTCCTGATCGCCGGTCACGACGGCGGCACCGGCGCCTCGCCGCTCTCCTCGATCCAGGCAGCCGGCATACCCTGGGAGATAGGCCTCGCCGAGACCCAGCAGACGCTGCTGCTCAACGACCTGCGTTCACGCATCGTCGTACAGACCGACGGTCAATTGAAGACCGGCCGCGACGTCGTGATCGCCGCGATGCTCGGTGCCGACGAGATGGGTTTCTCCACTGCGCCGCTGATCGCGACCGGCTGCATCATGATGCGCGCCTGTCACTTGAACACCTGCCCTGTCGGCATCGCCACGCAGGACCCCGAGTTGCGCAAGCGCTTCAAAGGCAGCCCCGAGCATGTCGTCAACTTCTTCTTCTTCGTGGCCGAGGAAGTTCGCGAGATTCTCGCCTCGCTGGGCTTGCGCAGCTTGGATGAGGCGATCGGGCGCGTCGACCTGCTGGGCGCAGAGACCGCGATCGAGCACTGGAAGGCGCGCGGCGTGGACCTCACGCACATCCTCGCGCACGTCGAGCTTGATGAGGATCCCACCCGCCCCGCGGCGCGCCACCGCGTCAAGTCGCCTCCGAGCGTGCTCGACGACGCGCTCGACTGGGAGCTCGTGGAGTGCGCGCGTGCGGTCATCGATGCGCCTGTGTCGGCTGCGAATGGGTACCCCGACGCCGAAGCGCAGGACACGGCTGTACAGGCCATCGCTCGCGATGGCTCCAGGCGCGCGCGAGTGGAGATCGAGCTGCCGATTCGCAACGTCAATCGCTGCGTCGGTGGCATCCTCTCCAGCCACATCGCGCGTGCGCGTGGAGCCGAGGGTCTGCCGCCCGACTCGATCGTCGTGCGTTTCAAAGGATCGGCCGGGCAGAGCTTCGGCGGCTGGCTTGCGCCCGGTGTCACCTTCGAACTCGAAGGTGACACCAACGACTACACCGGCAAGGGACTCTCCGGCGGTGTCGTCTCGGTGCGCCCATCGCGCGAGATGGGCGAGCATTTCATCGCCCAGGAGAACGTGATCGTCGGCAACACCGTGCTGTATGGCGCCACATCAGGCCGAGCCTTCTTCAGAGGCCTGGCCGGCGAGCGCTTTGCCGTGCGCAATTCCGGCGCTTGGGCGGTCGTCGAGGGTGTGGGCGATCACGGCTGCGAGTACATGACCGGCGGTCGCGTCGTCGTGCTCGGTCCCACCGGTCGCAACTTCGCCGCCGGGATGAGTGGCGGTGTCGCCTATGTGCTGGACGAGGACGGCAGCTTTCCCGCTCGCTGCAACATGGGCATGGTCGGTCTCGACGAGATATCGGCGGACGACGCAATCGAGCTGCGGGCGATGATCGAGGAGCATGCGCGGCACACCGACTCGCCGGTGGCGCGCGACGTGCTCGTGCGTTTCGAGCAGTTGCTCGGGAGCGGCTCGCTCGTGAAGGTGATGCCGCACGACTACAAGCGCGTGCTGCGCGAACTGGCGGAAGCCGAAGAGGGTAGGCCGGAGGGCGTGGTGGCATGAGGTCGGTCATTTGGATGGCTGGATCGGGCGTGCCGTTTGGAGTGCTCGTGCCTGTGCGCACGTCCGTGCGCCGTCACTGCTCGGGGGTGGGGCGCTGATGGGCAAGCTCGGCGGTTTCCTGCAGATCGAGCGTCACGGGATGACCTATCGCGATCCCCGCGAGCGAGCACACGACTACCAGGAGTTCGTCGTGGAGCGGCCCGTGCAGGAGTTGCGCGACCAGGGCGCGCGCTGCATGGAATGCGGCGTGCCCTTCTGTCACAACGGCTGTCCGTTGGGCAATCTGATCCCCGACTGGAACGACCTCGTGTATCGCGATCGCTGGCAGGAGGCGATCGCCCAACTGCACGCCACCAACAATTTCCCCGATTTCACAGGCCGCCTGTGCCCGGCGCCTTGCGAGGCTGCCTGCGTGCTCGAGATTCGCGAGGGTGACTCGGTCACGATCAAGCAGATCGAGCTTGCGATCGTCGACCGGGCTTTCGAGGAAGGTTGGATCAGGCCCGAGCCGCCCAAGCCCAAGTACGAGACAGGGCAGTCGGTCGCGGTCGTCGGCTCGGGTCCTGCCGGGATGGCCGCCGCACAGCAGCTGCGTCGTATAGGCCACAACGTCACATTGTTCGAGCGCGACGAGGCCGCCGGCGGGCTGGTGCGTTTCGGAGTGCCCGACTTCAAGATCGAGAAGCGGGTCGTGCAGCGGCGCGTGGAGCAGTTGATCGCCGAGGGCGTGGACCTGCGCTGCGGCGTGGATGTCGGCAGCGACGTCACCGTGACCGAACTGCGTGAGCGCTTCGACGCGGTCGTGCTTGCGACGGGCTCGCGCGTTCCCCGAGACCTGCCGGCGCCCGGGCGCGAGCTCGCAGGCATCCACTTCGCGATGGACTACCTCTACCAGCGCAATCGCTTCGTGGCCGGCGAGTATGGCCCCGAGCCGACCGTGCCGCAGCCACCCGCGGGTGAGCCGATCAGCGCGGCCGGCAAGCATGTGGTCGTGATCGGCGGTGGGGACACGGGCGCCGACTGCGTCGGCAACTCGCTGCGCGAGGGCGCCCTCTCGATCGTCCAGCTCGAGCTTCTGCCCGAGCCCCCCGAGCACCGCTCCGACGAGCGCACGCCGTGGCCGGAGTGGCCGTTGAAGTACCGCCTCTCCTATGCGATGGAGGAGGCGAAGACGGCCGCTGTGGGCGAGCAGGACTACTCGGTTACCACCGCCCGCTTCTCCGGCGACGAGCAAGGTGCCGTCGCCGCGCTGCACATTGCCGCTGCCGAGGCAGCGCCCCCGTTCGGGCCGGTGCCCGGCACGGAACGTGAGTTGCCGGCGCAACTCGTGCTGCTGGCGATGGGCTTCTTGCATCCCGAGCAGGCGCTGCTGGACCAGCTCGGCGTGGAGAAGGATCCCCGTGGCAATGTCAAGGCGCTCAAGCCCTACACGACCTCGGTGGACGGCGTCTTCGCCGCCGGCGACGCACGGCGCGGGCAGTCTTTGATCGTTTGGGCGATCAACGAGGGACGCCAGTGCGCGCGGATGGTAGATCGCTACCTGGCCGGCCTGCGAGCAGATCCCTCGGCCGGAGCCTCTCCCAACGGAGGCTCGCCCGAAGACGGCGGCATCGCCGGTCACGGAGAAGCCGACGAAGGTCCCGAGGGACCCCCGCAGCACGTCGGCCCCAGCGTGTCGGCCGAATAGCTTTACAGCCGCGGCGCTAGACTGGCTGCGTGGCCAGCGCTCCCGAGAACGTAAGTCCCGTGTCGAGCAACGACAATGGCTCCGCCGGCGGCTTGCCGCGCACCTGCATCATCGGCGCCGGCTCCTCCGGCATAGCTGCCGCCAAGGCGCTGCTCGACCGCGGCGTTCCCTTCGATTGCTTCGAGAAGTCAGATCAGGTCGGCGGCAACTGGGTGTTTGGCAACCGCAACGGGATGTCCGCCGCTTATAGAGATCTGTTCATCAACGTCTCGCGCGAGCGTATGGCCTACGCGGACTTCCCGATGCCGAGCAGCTACCCCGACTTTCCCCACCACACGCACATCAAGGAGTACTTCGACGACTACGTCGACCACTTCGAGTTGCGCAGACAGATCGTGTTCGAGACGGGCGTCGAGCATGCGCGCAAGCGTGAGGACGGCGTGTGGGAGATCGAGCTCGACACCGGGGAGACGCTCGAGTACGACGCTTTGATCGTGGCCAACGGCCACCACTGGGATCCGCGCTGGCCCGAACCCGCCTTCCCTGGGGCAGACACGTTCGAAGGCACTCAGCTGCACGCGCACTCCTACGTGGACAATTCGATCTTCGCCGGTAAGGACGTGGTGGTGTTGGGCATGGGCAACTCGGCGATGGACATCGCGGTCGAGTCTTCCTATGTGGCAGCAAATACGTATCTGGCAGCACGCAAAGGCGCTTGGATCATCCCCAAGTACGTGTTCGGCAAGCCGGTCGACCAGCTCCCCAACAATCCCCGAATCCCATTCAAGATCCGTCAGCGCATGATCCACCAGACGATCAAGACCCTGACCGGTCCACCCGAGCGCTACGGCCTGCCCAAGCCCGATCACAAGTTCGGCGAGGCCCATCCCACCGTCTCGGGACGCATTCTCGATCGCATCGCCCACGGCACGATCGCGCCAAGGCCGAACATCGCCTCTCTGGAGGGCGAGCGGGTGCGCTTCGGCGACGGCAGCGAGGTCCAGGCCGATGTGGTCGTTTACTGCACCGGCTACAAGATCAGCTTCCCGTTCTTCGACGCGGATTTCCTTGCGGCGCCCGAGAACCACATCGAGCTCTTTCGACGCGTCTTTCATCCGGAGATCGCCGGCCTCTACTTCATCGGCCTCCTGCAGCCGCTCGGCGCGATCATGCCGCTGGCCGAGGCCCAAGGCGCCTGGGTGGGCGACTACCTGCGTGGCGAGTACGCGCTGCCCTCGCCGGCCGGGTTGCGCCGCGACATCGCCTCCGACCAGGCG
>DATHMQ010000157.1:0-14655 GCA_035486935.1 Solirubrobacteraceae bacterium | reverse complement strand
GAACGGCGTGCGATACAAACGCTCGCGATCAGGCTCGCTGTAGCGCATCTTGACGACCGAGGCATGGGCGATCGTGAACGCCAGCATCGCCCCGAACGCGTAGGTGCCGACGAGGAACGTGAGGCTCTCAGGGACGACCAGTCCGGCGGCGATCACGCCGGCGAGCAGGATCAGCACATAGGGAGTCGAGCGCTGCGCGTGCAGACGACCCAGCCCGCTCGGGATCTGGCGATTCACCGACAGCGAGTAGGCCAGCCGTGAGAGGCCGAGCATCGCCGAGTCGGCCGCAGCCACCAAGGTGAGCCCAGCAGTAGCGCCGATCGCATAGGTCATCGCTTGCGAGAGCCAGTGCGGATGCAACTGTTCCATGATGTCGAGCACTGGGGCGTCGGAGAAATGGTGTCCGGGCACGCCGCCCGCTGCCAGCGGGAACGCCAGGACCGCGACGATCGCCA
Source organism: Solirubrobacteraceae bacterium (assembly GCA_035486935.1). Lineage (GTDB taxonomy): Bacteria > Actinomycetota > Thermoleophilia > Solirubrobacterales > Solirubrobacteraceae > Palsa-744. The sequence continues at coordinate 14,200 of DATHMQ010000157.1, read as the reverse complement.
CGCCCACGTAGGTGACGACCACAGTCACCGTCCCGCTCCCAATCAGCCGCCGCAACGCGCCGCGCCCGACCCTGACCTCGCCCGCCAGACCGGACGCCGACTCCACGCAGGTGAAGGCGATCGTGGTGATCGTGAGCGCAAACACGAGGCCCGCCCAGGTCGGCGCGCTGCCAAGATGGACCTGGTCGATCAGCCGCTGGGGGTCGAGAAACTCGACGAGTCCGATCGCGATCATGATCAGCTCTAGCAACAGGGCACCGAGCACGATCACAACGATGCGATATTCGCGACGCCAGTGAAAGCCGCGCACGTTGGTGAACACGACGAACGCGATGATCGCCAACGCCAGCAGCAGAGACTCTGTGTAGTGGCCCAATGGGGCCCAGAAAACGCGCAGATACTGGGTCGCGGCGAACGCGGTGACGGCGATCAGGATGACGTAGTCGAGCAGCATCGCCCAGCCCGCGACGAAGCTCACGAGCTCGTTGAAGGCGTAGCGCGCGAAGACGGTCGAGCCCCCCGGTTCCTGGTGCAGCGAGGCGCCCTCCACGTAGGTCATCGCCGTCAGCCCGAACATGATCGCGGCGATCAGAAACACGACCGGGGTCAAGCCGGCCGCATGGTCGGTCACGACCCCGAGCGAGAAGAAGATCGCGCTCGCCAGTGAGGTGTAGACGATCGCGAACAGGATCGGCGAGCCGAGGCCGTGTCGCAGCGTCGTGCGTGCGCCCGCGCCCAGCTCGACGGTGCGCATGCGCGCCGCGCGGCGCTGCGAGGCCTGCACGCCCTCGGATAGAGGCGTACCGTCCGCTTGCGCACCGTTCGCCGCTTCAGGCGCGCCTGGCTTTGGGGCGCCTGGGTTCCGTCCCTCAGGCGTGCTCATGCTCCGCGACCTCGCCTGACGTCCACGTATACGCGGCCCGAGCCGGCGACGATGAACAGCACCCCGAGCAGCACACGAATGCTGAGAGGGCCTTCGCTGAGAAGCGCCTCGACTATGAGCGCGATGCCGATCGCGACCATCGCCAGTGACAGCACAGTGGTGCCGGCGCGATGTAGCTGCCTGCCCGTCATCTCATCTCTCTCGTGAGCTTAGGACCATTGGCGGCATGGAAGTGCTGCCGCGAGGCATTTGAGCGTGCAAGCGAATCGCTCGTGCCTCGCGACAGTACTCCGTGAATCTCAGGTGATCAGCGGGATGATCAGGATGGCGACAATGTTCGCGACCTTGATCATCGGGTTGATCGCGGGCCCCGCCGTGTCCTTGAACGGGTCGCCGACCGTGTCGCCCGTGATCGAGGCGGCGTGGGCCTCAGAGCCCTTGCCGCCGAAGGCGCCGTCCTCGATCAGCTTCTTGGCGTTGTCCCAGGCGCCACCGCCCGCGGTCATCATGACCGCGAAGAAGAAGCCGACGACGATCACGCCGATCAACAAGCCGCCGAGTGCCTTCTGGTCGATCAGGCCCACGATCACCGGCAGCGCGATCGGCAGCATTGCGGGCAGGATCATCTCGCGTTGAGCCGTTCGCGTGACGATGTCTACACACGTGGCGTAGTCGGGCTCTTCGGTGCCCTCCATGATCCCCGGGTGCTCGCGGAACTGGCGGCGGACCTCCTCGACCACGGCGCCACCGGCACGACCTACCGCCTCCATCGAGAGCGAGGCGAACAGGCACACCATCATGCCGCCGAGCAAAAGCCCGATCAGCACGGGCGGTTCGTTGATGCCGAAGGTGATGAAGTTGCCGTTCGACTTGTCCGCCAACTCCTGCTGGAAGCCGGCAAACAGAACGATTGCGGCAAGTACGGCCGAACCGATTGCGTAACCCTTTGTAACCGCCTTCGTGGTGTTGCCGACCGCGTCCAGCGGATCGGTCACGTTGCGCACGTCCTCGGGCAACTCGGCCATCTCGGCGATACCGCCGGCGTTGTCGGTGATCGGGCCGAACGCGTCGAGTGCCACGATCAGGCCGGTCAGCGACAGCTGGCCCATGACCGCCACGCCGATGCCGTAGATGCCCGTGGTCCCGCCGCCGGCGAGCTTCCAGGCGCCGAGGATGCCGAGCACCAGCACGATCGCCGGCAGAGCCGTTGCCTGCAGGCCTGAGCCGAAGCCCTGGATGATGTTGGTGGCGTGCCCGGTGACCGACGCCTTCGCGGTCTTCTTGACGGGCGAGAAGCGCGTCGAGGTGTAGTAGTCGGTGATGAAGAACAGCAGCGCCGTCACGCCGATGCCGATCAGCGCACACAGGTAGAACTTGCCCCAGGAGGGCGGGTTGACGACGTTGCCGACCTGGCTGAAGGTCAGGTCTTTCATCAGCCAGTAAGTGATCGGCGCGAATGCCGCCGCGGCGATGATCCCCGAGACGACCAGGCCCTGGTAGAGCGCGCGCTCGACGTTGCCGGCCTTCGAGCGCACGGCGAACGTGCCGATGATCGAGGCGATGATCGCGACCCCGCCGAGGACCAGCGGATACATGACCACGCGCGTGGCCTCGTGGAAGGTGAGCACGCCCAGCAGCATCACTGCCACTGCCGTCACGGCATAGGTCTCGAACAGGTCGGCCGCCATGCCGGCGCAGTCGCCGACGTTGTCGCCCACGTTGTCGGCGATAACCGCCGGGTTGCGCGGGTCGTCCTCGGGGATGCCGGCCTCGATCTTGCCGACGATGTCGGCGCCGACGTCGGCCGCCTTCGTGAAGATGCCGCCGCCCAGCCTGGCGAACACGGAGATCAACGAACCGCCGAAACCGAGCCCGATCAGCGCGTCCACGGCTGTCTTCTGGCTGTCGTTGAAGACCGCCGTGAGCAGGCCGTAGTAGCCGGCCAGGCCCATCAGGGCGAGACCCGCCACGAGCATGCCCGTGATCGCGCCGCCCTGGAAGGCGACACGCAGCGCCGGCGATACTCCGCCGCGAGCGGCCTCGGCGACGCGGGCGTTGGCGCGCACCGACACGTTCATGCCGATGTAGCCGGCCGAACCGGAGAGGATTCCGCCGATCGCGAAGCCGCAGGCTACGGCGATGTTCTGGATGAAGATCAGCGCCACGAAAATCACCACGCCGACAATCGCGATCGTGGTGTACTGGCGGTTCAGGTAGGCACGAGCGCCCTGCTGGACCGCGAGTGAGATGCTTTGCATCCGCTCGTTGCCCGGCGAGAGCGCGAGCAGAGCGCGGGTGGTCACGAGGCCGTACGCCACAGCACAGGCGGCGCACACAAGGGCAACGACGACCCCATGGTTCGTCAGAAAGCTACTCAACAGAAATCCTCCGCGGTCTGGTTAGGTGCCGCGCGAGGAGATTCGCGCGCACAGTTGTCGCACGGGCCACTCCCTAGGAGCGCACGACCCGGCGTAAAGGCGGGCGCAGTCTATCGTTTGCGCCAGCGGAAGGCGGTCAAGGTCGCGGCGGAAGACCGGTCGAGGTCATGCCCACAGCACGATGCCCCCCCGCGCGCGCGGGGGGCATTCCCCTTTTCGGACCACATCGACACCAGCCCAGCCGGCCCGGAGCGCCTCGCCTGCGCAGCGCTCAGCTGCCGGGCACCCACAGCCTGCCACTCGACTGGGCCGGCCCCGGGCCAGACTGCCGATCGGCCTCGGTGGGCTCATCGGGCTCTTTCGCGGCCTCAGGGGGGCGCGAGGTCGACGACGTGCTGGAAGACGCGGAGGACGTGCTCGCACTCGCGGGGCTCGTGGAGCTCTGCGCCTCGCGCGCATAGGCGACTTGCAGTTGGGCGATCGCATCGCGCAGCGGGGCCAGCTCGCCTGGCATGCGCCGCTCGAGGATCGGCATCAGTGCGCCGGCACCGTCGATCGCGTCGCGCACCTGCTCCAAGTCGCGTTCGCTTCCGGGCGCCGCGGAAGGGTCGCCCCCGGCGCCAGCCGGCGCCAGCCCGAGACGGCGACCGGCGATGTTGATCAGCGAGACCGTCGTCTGGATGATCATCTCGGCGCTCGTGATGCGGTTCAGCTCGGCTTCGTAGGCCGCTCGCAGCTCGTCCTCGCTTGGCTGCGCCTGGCTGGTCGGCCCGCCCGGTCCCCCCTGCGCACTCGCTGCGCTCGACTGGGGCTGTTGCTCGCTGCTCACACCGTCACCTCCTGGGAATAGGTCTGTCTTGTCTCGCGTACCGAGGCCGCGAATACCTCCTCGCGGCTTGCTCCCGCGTCGATCGTCGCTCTCTGGCGCTGTGCTCCGTTGCGCTCGGGGAACGCCAACTCGATCGCCATCTCCTCGCGCACCGGCTCGGTCCACGTAGCCAAGCGCTCGACGATCTCCGTGGCCGGGTACTCCTCCGCGCGCTCGAGGTCCACCATCTTGCCGTCGAGCCCAAAGCGGATCGCACGCCACATGTTCTCCTCGATCAGGCGTGGCGGCGGGTCGGCGAACGGCACGCCCTCGTCCAAGTCTCGAGCAGCTTGGGCCACACACGCCACGATCAAGCCGGCCAACGCCTCTGACTCGCCCGCCGTGCTTTGCGCGTCGCAGATTCGCACCTCAACCGTTCCGAACTCGAAGTGCGGGCGCACCGACCACCACACCTGCGTGAACTCCACGATCGAGCTTGTCCGCAGCAGGAACTCGATGTACCGGCGATACGCCTGCCAGCCACCGAACGCATCCGGGATTCCGCAGCGCGGGAAGTTGCGCGTGAAGCTTTGTGTGCGCGCCGAATGCAGGCCCGAGTCGCGTCCGTCCAAGTAAGGCGAGTTGGCGGAGACCGCCAGCAGCAGCGGCAGCACCGGTCGCAATCGGTCGCAGACGCGCACGGCGCGGTCGATGTCGTTGATACCGACGTGCACGTGCAGGCTGAAGGTGTTGTTGCGCCAGGCGACGTACTTCAGGCCCTGCTCGACGCGTCGGTAGTGCTCGGTGTCGATGATCGGCTGCTCGCGATAGTCGGCCCACGGATGGGTTCCCGTAGCTCCCAACGCGGCGCTCTCTTCGCCTGCCAAGGCGAACAGCCGTCGGCGGCGCTCGCGCTGAAGGCTGAGCGCGTCGGCGAGGTTCTCGCCGCGGCCGGAGACGATCTCGATCTCCGAGGAGATCAGCTCGCCCGTGATCGCGCTTGCCAGCAGCGGGTCACGCTCGCTCGCGCGGGCACGCAAGTGCTCGAAGCGCGGGACCATGTCCAGCGTGGTCGGCTCGAGGATCGCGAACTCCTCCTCGATGCCGACCGTGAGGTTGGTCGATTGCGCGAACGTGTCAACTGCTTTATCGAGGTCTTTGCTGGTCATTCAGGTGAGCCTATGAAGCTTGCCGATGTGGGAGGGGGAGAAATTAGTGTGAGGTGCAGACGCGCCGGGCCCAAGGTCAGGTGGGCGTGCCACCATCGAACCCGGGAATCAGGTCAAGTAGAAGTAGAGCGCGTAGAGCAAATCGACCGCTGGACTCGAAGTGTGGACGGTCACCTCGGGCGGAACCGCCAGGAGCGACTCGGAATAGTTGAAGATGATCTTCACGCCGGCATCGACCAACTCGTCTGCCAGGCCCTGAGCGGCGCGCGTGGGGACCGCGAGTACGCCCACCACGATTTCCTCGTCTTCCACGACTTGGTGCAGTTCGCTGGTGTGACGAACCGTTTGACTGCCGAGGTTGCTGCCGACCTTCGTCTCATCCACGTCGAAGATCGCCACGACCCTGAAGCCGTGGTCGGCGAAGATGTCCGAGGAGGCGATTGCCTTGCCGAGGTGCCCAGCGCCCAGCAGCGCGATGTTGTGCTGTCCTGCCGTGCGCAGGATCTTGCGAATCTGCGAGACGAGCGACTCGACGTTGTAGCCGACTCCGCGCTTGCCGAACTTGCCGAATCCCGACAGGTCACGGCGGATCTGGGTGGAGTTGACGTGGGTGTAGTCGGAGAGCTCTTGCGAGGAGATCGTCTCCTTGCCCATCTTCTTTGCCTGAGTCAGTACCTGCAGGTAGCGCGACAGCCGTGCGGCGACTCCGAGGGAGAGCCGCTCGCCGGCGAGCGTATCGCCGTCGTGGATCGTGCTCACCGGAGTGCTCAACTCGTTGTAAGCCATCGCTTCTGACTCTAGAGGATGGCCTGCATGCGCTGCCGCAGAGCACCCTCGTCGACGAAGTATTCGAACAGCTCCTCATCGCCCAACGCACCGACCGGGATACGCTCGAAATAATCTCGATGCAGGGCCTCGTCGGTGGTTATGTCAACCTCCGACAACTCGAACCCGAGCTCTGAGCTCAATCTCCGCAGGACATCCTGCGCCTCCTCACAGAGGTGGCAGTCCGGCTTGCCGTAGAGGGTGACGACCTTCATCGAAACTCCCATGCTCCCAGCGCGCGCAGGGGGCATGACGCTTTTTGCGACACACCCGACTCGCTCTGGCGAAGCATTCCCGCCCTTGCGCCCTCTCTCGATCCGTCCCTTCTCAGCACGGACGCTCGCCTGTCGCGTAGGCGTCGAGACCCAGATAATCGGGGTATGCCAGCGCCGGCGCGAAGCGTGCGGCGCTGGCGATCATCGCGGCGTTGTCGGTGCATAGGACAGATGGCGGCACGCGCACGCTTACCCCCAGCTCTCGCAAGCGTCGGCGCAGCTCGCCGTTGGCCGCGACACCACCGCCGACTGCCAGCCGATCCAGGCCTGTCAGAACCAGCGCTTCCTCGGTGCGCACGATCAGGTGCTCGACGATCGCGGCCTGGTAAGAAGCCGCCAGATCGGCCTTGCGGTCGCGACGCTCGGTGTCCTCCAGTTCGCGCAGCTTGTAGAGCAGCGACGTCTTCAGGCCCGCGAAGGAGAAGTCGAGGCTGCGACCGAAGGCACGCGTTGCACCGCGTCCTCCCCGTGAGCGCGAGCCGGAGGTCGGGAACTCGAACGCCTCCGGATCGCCATCGGCCGCCAGGCGCTGCAGCGCAGGGCCTCCTGGAAAGCCCAGGCCCAGCATCCTTGCACCCTTGTCGAACGCCTCGCCCGCGGCGTCGTCGAGCGTGCGGCCGAGCGTCTGGAAGCCTTCGTGCTCTTGCACGTGAGCCAGCAGCGTATGGCCACCGCTGGCGATCAGGCAGAGGAAGGGCGGCTCGAACGCATCCTCGTCCTCGAACACGAGGAAATTGGCCGATACGTGGCCTTGCAGATGGTCGATCGCCGCGAATGGCAGATGGCGTGCCGCCGCAATGGCCTTGGCGCTCGAGAAGCCGACGAGCAATGCTCCGATCAAGCCTGGGCCCTGTGTCGCGGCTACCAACTCCACCTCGTCCAGCGTCGTGCCCGCCTCTGCAAGAGCGCGCTGGACGACGAGGTCGATCAGCTCCAGGTGGTGGCGCGAGGCGATCTCCGGCACCACTCCACCGAAGCGCTCGTGCGCAAGCTGTGAGGAGATCACGTTCGAGCGGATCGTCCCGTCCTCGGCGACGACGGCCGCACAGGTGTCGTCGCAACTGGTCTCCAGTGCGAGGATCGTCATCGCCCGCGCCCGCCTGAAATGGCACATCTCGCGTGTACGGCGCCCTTACAGGCAACGCTCGCGCACGCGACGATCGTGCACGCGTCCATGAATACTCCCCTTGCCATCTGCCTCACACCGGGCCCGGGTTTGGCACGTCGTCGAACGAGCCCGCCAGCGTCGCCGGCGTGCGCCACATGACCAGGGCGTCCTCGCCGTTGTCCTGGTAGTAGCGTCGGCGCAAGCCCGCGGCACGGAAGCCTTCGCGTTCGTAGAGATGAATCGCCACGCCGTTGGAGCGGCGAACCTCCAGCGTGAAGCGGGCGCTGTCGTCTTGCACTCGCTCGTACAGCTCGCCGAGCAGGGCCGAGGCGACGCCCCTGTGCTGGTGCTCGACGTCTACCGCGACGTTCATCACGTGCCACACCGTGTCGTAGCGCGAGCAGATCAGATAGCCGACCAGCCGTTCTTCGTGCAGCGCGGCCAGACAGACGCCCGAGGACTTGGACAGCTCGAGCACGAACATCGCCAGCGACCACGGCGTCGGGAATGCTCGACGCTCGATCGCGATCACGCGCGGTAGGTCGGCATAGGTGAGACCGCGTATGTCAACCGAGAACGAACCCTCTGTCGTGGGGCCGGCCAGCGAAGCGCACATCAGGGTCGCGCTCCTTCGGTCTTAGCGATAGCGGCGTGCGCCTGCACTCCCTCGGCAATCGACGGGCACGGCCGTAGCGCGATCTCGACTGGCGACGCCGCCATCAAACCTGGGCTCCTTCCAGCGCAATCTCCGCGTCCGGGCGGCGGCGGTAGTCGGGCAAGACCGCCTCCGCGCTCTCGGGAGCTTGCTCGCCCAACTCGCAGATCGCATGCGCCTGGATTCGGTGATGCTCGGAGCTGTCGTCAGCGACGCGCACGCCTGCTCGCTCGAAAGCTTCGCGGTAGAGAATGGCCCCGTCGCCCAGCGCTAGCCACTGCTCGGCTTGCGTGTCCATTGCCGCGCTCTCCAGCAGCTCAGCCATCCCATCTGGAGAGACGGCCTGTGGGACGATCAACTCTTGGCCGGCGTCATAGGCCGCGACGAAGACCTCGCCGCGGCGCGCGTCGATCGCAGCCAAGACTCGCCGCGCCTCCTGGTCTACGCCGTGGGCAAGCGCGCGCAGGCTCGACACGCCGACCAGCTCCACATCGAGCGACTGCGCCAAGCCTCGTGCCGTGGCGATCCCGATGCGCAGACCCGTGAACGTCCCTGGGCCGACGCCGACCGCGATCCGCTCCAGCTCGGACCAGTCGACATGCGCCTCGTCAAGCAACTCGTTCGCGAGCGGCAACAGCCGCGTGGCGTGGCCCGGGCGCTGCCGCGCGTCTGGGTCGTCGCGTGCTTGTAGCGTGCGCCCGTCCGCAAGCCGCAAGCCGACGACCGTCGCCGGCGTTGCCGTGTCGAGCCCGAGCACGATCACCGCGTGACCTCAGACACCGCGTTTGCCCGTGCTTCGTCTGACGCATTGCCGGCCTGTCCTGTTGGCCCGTCGGCTCGCCCCGCCGGCGCGTCGCTTGCGCGCTCGCCCAGCTCGCACACTTCGATGCGCCTGCGATCGGCGCCCTCGTGGGTCAACGTCACCAACAGACACGCGTCGCGCAACTCTGGGACCGCCTCCTCGGGCCACTCCACGAACGCGATCGCATCCGGGGCAAGATAGTCATCGAGCAGATCGGGCTCCTCCTGCGCGAGGCCCGCCAGGCGATAGAGATCCAGGTGCGAGACGCTCACGTCCGAGCCCTGATAGCGGTGGGCGATCGAGAAGGTTGGGCTCGTCACCTCCTCGCCAACCCCCAAGGCTTTCGCCGCGCCGCGCACGAGCGTGGTCTTGCCCGCCCCCAGCTCGCCGCGCACGAGCACGACGTCGCCCGGCTTCAGGGCAGCCGCAAGCTCGGCGCCCAGCGCCTCGGTTTGGCGCGAATCCGAGGTCTCGACGATGCGTGTCGCCACGAGAGAAGACTAGTCCAACCAATGCCGGCATCCGCGAACGCGAACCAGCTGACGATCGCGCCAGCTAGCGCTGACAAAAAACGGCCGGCTCGCGGGAGAGGAGAATCGCGAGCCGGCCGTGGTGCTTGGGAGGATGGATGTACTCGGTATCGGCAGACCGTCCCGCCTGCTTGAACGGTCGCACGAGCCCTTTCACCTCCATATACGAACGCCGCGCCGATCTGGATGCCCTGCTGCCGCCCAAAAGCCACCCAATTTGGGAGCTTTATCCCTGCGATCCGATTCGAGCGGCTCGTTTGACAGTCCGATCGTCGCTAGAAGAGACCGAGCTGATCCACGGTTCCGGCTGACTCCTCTCCCCTGGCCGACTTCCCGTCCGCCAATCTCCCCCCGGCCGACTCCCGAGCCGGCGATGTCGCATCCGCCAACGCCGCATCTGGCGACTTGGCGGTACCAGCCTCCGATTGCTCCCTCGCGGCTGCCGCCTGCGCAAGCGCTTCAGCCTCTCCCTCCATCGGCTGGGGCGGCTCGGGTTGCGCCAGCAACTCCGGCAGGCGCGCGAAGTCCTCGCGCAGCGTCTCGAGCATGCGCGGGGTGTACAAGGCTGCGGCGGGATGAAAGATCGGATAGAGCCGCACCGTACGTCTACCGAGCGTCAGCTCTTGCGGCTTGCCGTGCAGGCGCGTGATCCCGGTCGGGTCGTCCCTGAGCAGCTTTGTGGAGAAGTTGCCCAGCGAGCAGATCACGCGCGGCTGGATCAGCTCGACCTGCCGGTACAGGTACTCGCGGCAGTTCTCGATCTCGACCGGCAGTGGATCGCGGTTACCGGGAGGGCGGCACTTTAGGACGTTGGCAATAAAGACGTCCTTGCGCTCCAGGCCGATCTCTTTGAGCAGCGTCTCCAGCAGCTTGCCCGCGCGACCGACGAACGGCAGTCCCTGCTCGTCCTCGCTGGCTCCCGGCGCCTCGCCTACGAACATCAGCTCGGCGTTTGCATTCCCGGCTCCGAAAACGACGCTCTTGCGCGTGGCGGCCAGCTCCTGGCAGCGCGTGCATACGCTTGCCTGAGCGAAGACCTGCTTGAGGGCCTCGCGTCGCTGATCGATCTCCGCCGAAGACACAGCTGCGGATGGTAGTCACCGGCGCGCTTGCGCGGTATGCTTAACCCAGTCGCGACCGGTATCCCCCTGGGAACTGGACCGAGCCAGATGAGCTTTTCGATCTCCACATCGATTGGGCCTGCGCTAGAAATGGCTTGCGGGCCTCGTACGGGCATTGAGCCTGTGATGGGCATGCGGCCTGCTATTCACGCCGAGCCCGTGTCCGAGCCCACACGGGGATCGGTCCGATGACTATGAGGGTTTTGCGTTCCGTTGACGAGATGCGAACGTCGCTTGAGTCGGAGCGCAGAGCTGGTCGCGCGATTGGCCTGGTGCCGACTATGGGGGCGCTGCACGCCGGCCACCTCTCATTGATCGACCGTGCGCGCGCCGACTGCGACGTCGTTGTCGTGTCTCTGTTCGTGAACCCTGCGCAGTTCAACGAGCACGCTGACCTCGATCGCTATCCCCGCCAGGAGGAGCGCGACCGCGAGCTGGCTGGCGCTGCTGGTGCAGACCTCCTATTCGCGCCCGCCGCCGAGGAGGTCTACCCGGCCGGCTTCTCCACCTCTGTCGAGGTGCATGGCCTGACCGATCGCTTGGAGGGGGCCGTGCGTGGAGCAGGTCACTTCCGCGGCGTAACTACCGTCGTTACGAAGCTTTTGAACATCGTCTCGCCCGACGTCGCCTACTTCGGCCAGAAGGACGCTCAACAGGCGATCGTGATCCGCCGCATGGTCAAGGACCTGAACATGAACGTGCGTATCGAGGCTTGTCCCACTGTGCGCGAAGCCGACGGACTGGCGATGTCCAGCCGTAATGCGCACTTGAGCAACGAGGAGCGGGCCCAAGCGCTTGCCATCTCCCGCGCGCTTGCGGCCGCCGCCACGGCCGTCAAGGACGGCGAGCGCTCAGCCGATGCTCTGACAGCAGCGGCACGCGAGGCGATGAGCGCCCTCGACGTCGAGCCCGAGTACGTCGCCCTCGTGCAGCCGGACACGCTCGATCCGGTCGCGCGCCTGGAGCAGCCGGCGCTGCTCGCTATCGCGGCCCGCGTCGGTGAAACCCGGCTGATCGACAACGCGATCCTGTCTCCCGGTGCGCCTACCGAGCTCAACCCGACCTCACAACCCGCTTTGCACTCCACGTTCTCAACCCAGCAATCCGAGAAACCAATAGATCCCCGGCAAGCCAAACCAAGAGAGGCTCAAGCTACATGCAGCGCGTGATGCTCAAGTCAAAGATCCATCGGGCCACCGTGACCGACTGCGACCTCCATTACGTCGGCTCGATCACGATCGACCCCGACCTGCTCGAGGCCGCCGACATCCTCGAGCACGAGCAGGTTCACGTTGTCGACGTCGACAACGGAGCCCGTTTCGAGACGTACACGATCGCCGGACAGCGCGGCTCGGGCGACATCAAGGTCAACGGTGCCGCCGCGCGCCTCGTGCACCGCGGCGACACGATCATCGTCATCTCCTACGGTCAGTACGACCGTGCGGAGATGGAGCACTATGAGCCTCGCGTCGTGCACGTCGAAGCTCAAACCAATCGCATCATCACCGTCGACGACGCGGTGGCGACCCTGCTGAGCTCCCCGCCGGCCTCCTTCGAGACCGGCGCAAGGGACTAGACCGGGCGTCAACCAAGCGTCAGATAGGAGCAGTCCGTTATGTCCAGCGATCCCACTCTCAACATGTCCTCCGGCCCCGAGCGCCTGCCGATGACGATCCCTAGCTTGATGGAGCACAAGCGCCGGGGCCAGCCGCTTGTCATGGTCACTTGTTATGACTACCCCAGCGCACGGATCGTCGAGGAGGCCGGCGTCGACCTCGTCCTGGTGGGCGACACGGCGGCGATGACAGTGCTCGGCTACGACTCCACCGTCTCGGTGACCGTCGATGAACTGCTTGTACTCGTCAAGGCGGTCCGCCGCGGCTTGCACACCCCGCTGCTCGTCGGCGACCTGCCGTTCGGATCCTACGAGGTGTCTGACGAACAGGCGGTGACCACCGCCCAGCGCTTCGTCAAGGAGGCACGTTGCGACGCCGTGAAGCTGGAGGGCGGCGGCGTGATGGCTCAACGTGCGCGAGCAATCGCGTCAACAGGCATCCCGGTGGTGGGGCACGTCGGCTTGACTCCGCAGACAGCGACAGCAGTCGGGGGCTTCAAGGCGCAAGGGCGCACTTCAGACCGCGCACTCCAAGTTGTCCAGGACGCGCTTGCGTTGCAGGATGCTGGCTGCTGCTGTGTCGTCTTCGAGGCGATCCCGGCTGCCGTTGCAGAGGTGGCGATGGAGCGGATCGAGATCCCGGTGATCGGCATTGGCGCGGGAAGCGCCACTGACGGTCAGGTGCTCGTGTGGCACGACCTGCTCGGCCTTTACGAGTGGGGCAGTCCGCGCTTCGTCAAGCGCTACGCGGAGCTGCGCCCGCAGATCCTTGACGCGTTGCAGCGCTACTCGACAGAGGTGCGGGCAGGCGAGTTTCCAAGCAGCGAGTACACCTACTCGATCGACCCTGCGGCACTCTCCGAGCTACGTGAGCTACTTACGTAGTCGATCTTGCGGATCGGCTTGGCCGGCGCCCCAGCCACGATCGAAAACGGCTCGACGTCTTTGGTGACGACGCTGTTGGCGCCAATCACGCAGCGCTCGCCGATCGTCACGCCGCTCGTGACCACCACGTTGGCGCCGAACCAGCAGTTGTCGCCGATTCTCGTCGGACCCCTGCTCTCAAAGCCCTGCCAGGTAATAGGCCTCTCGGGATCGTCGTAGCGGTGACTTGCATCGCTGACGAAGCAGCCGTTGGCAAGCATGCAGTGATCGCCAATCTCCACGAGCCGCTCGGCGGCGACCATCACACCCATGTTCAGGAACGTGCCACTGCCGATGCGCACACGCGCACTGCCGGGCATCGTGATCCACACGCCGGGCTCAAACAGCGTGTGCGCGCCGATCTCCAGGCGTCCCTCGCGCAGCGCCGCTAGAACATCGCCATGCAGCGGCCAGCGCGCGAAGGCTTCCCGGCGCATGAACTCACGGTGGATCGCCAGACGATTCCAGGGCAACGAGTTGCGCTCATACCAGTGCCATCTGACGGCCCAGAGCCGGGCCTTGCGGCCCAAATCGCTCACGCGCGCGCCGCCGACTTCGCCTTGCGCTTCGCTGTGGATGCGCCATTGGACGAAGCGCTGTTTGTGCTCGCCTTCTCGGCCTTGACGACACGCGCGCGCGGCTTGGCCTTGGGCTTGGGCACGAGCAAGTCGCGCAGAAACTCGCCCGTATGCGACCCACGCTCGCCCGCTACCTCCTCTGGGGTGCCGGCCGCGATCACCAGGCCGCCCTCCTCTCCCCCCTCCGGGCCCATGTCGATCAGACGGTCGGCGCACTTGATCACGTCGAGGTTGTGCTCGATCACAACCACGCTGTTGCCTGCGTCTACGAGCCTCTGCAGCACCTCGAGCAATCGCTGCACATCGGCGAAGTGCAGGCCCGTCGTCGGCTCGTCGAGGATGTACAAAGTGCGCCCCGTGGCTACCTTGGAGAGCTCGGTTGCGAGCTTCACACGCTGTGCCTCGCCACCTGAGAGCGTCGTCGCCGGCTGACCGAGGCGGATGTAGTCGAGCCCGACGTCGTGCAGGGTGCGCAGGCGACGGGCGATCTTCGGCACGTTCTCAAAGAACTCGACCGCATCCTCGACCG
>DATHMQ010000156.1:0-17779 GCA_035486935.1 Solirubrobacteraceae bacterium | reverse complement strand
GACATCGCCATAGTCGCGGTCGCGCGTGTTTGCGTCACCGAGGGCCATCATCGTCTCCGCCTTCTCTGCGATCACGTTCTCCAAGGGGTAACCAAGCAACGAAATGACCGCATCGTCGAGCAGTGTTGGGTAGTCGATGCGTTGAGGATCGACTGGATCACCGAATGACAGATCGAGTCGCAGCTTCAAGACGGCACCACCCAGACTCGCGGGCACGACAACTCGGATGCCCCCGTATTTTGCGTCCTCGCGGATTGTGACCAGCGAGATGCGTTCGACGTCGAACACGACCCCATCGGTGAGTTCGATCGCGGCGATCTCACCGATGACGTCGCGCAGGTTCTCCATTTCGTTGTCGATCCCCCGAGCGAGCATGTCGGCGTCGCGAGTGGCGCGCCGTGCATCGAGCGCCGCCAGCAGCATGCCGCCCTTTAGCACGAGCTGCTCCGCAAAGCGCGAGTTTGCCAGGCGCGCGAGGAAGCGCTCGTGCACGTACAGTTCGAACGTCTGTTGGGTGGTGCGTCCGTCGGCACGCGCGAGCCGCTGCAGAGCTCTGTAGGCCTCCTCTGGGCTGCGCGTGCTCACGCCAGCATCGTCTCCAGCGCGTCCGCCATAGCCTTTCCTGTGCGCAGCTCGCGAGCCAACGCCAGGAGCTCGCCCGGCCGAGCGTCGCGACCGTCCAGATAGGCCCGTAGCGCAGCGAATGCTTGATCGCGCCCCACACGTGAGCGCATCCTCATGAGGTCGACGACCGTCCGCTCGCAGGAGCTGATCGCGATCGTCTCCCCCGACTCCACCTCCTGCTCTATACGGCCGAGCGAGAAGGTGGCGCTCGCGAAGATATGCACCCTTGTCGGCGGGTAGGCGACGCGCGGGCGATGTGCGCCTCGCGGCACCGCGAGATGCACGACGTCGGGCATCTCGTCGGTCAGATCCCAGAAGCTGGCGGCCGAGTTCAAGCAGACCATCGCGGCCGGAGCCCGTCGGCACACCGCCACGAGATCGAGGTGCGCAGTGGCTGGGGCATCAACGATGCGATACACGCCGCGGGAGATTTCCACTAGGGCTCCGAGGTCACGCAGCCGGTACAGATCCTCCCACCGTGCTCCGCCGGCGATCAGCTCAGCCGAGGTGACGGTGCCACCGGCGCGCCGGACGATCTCGAGTAGGCGGTCTGATCTCATCGGATGAAAGTCTACACACAGTAGTCATATATGCGTAGGTTTTCATCCGCTGGCCAGGGTCGGCCTGTTATCCGCTCAGCCAGTTTCTACTAGGCACGCAGAAGGCAAGTGCCGAAATAAGTGCCGAAACGTTTCCCCTGCAAATAGCCGCTTTCCACGAGATGAGGGCAACGCAGCGACCGAGAACGCTCCTGCAGAAATCAGCGAATTGCAGGCACTTTCACCCATCTATCAACTATGAGAGCTCCTGTTTGGCAGGAAGCGTGCCGCTTAATTGAGATACGTCCACTGAGATATGCCCGTATTTGCTGGGGTTTTGCGCGGTGGGCAGGGGATGGACAAACGGCCCGCAACACAAAACGTACCTTCAAGCTTTCCCCCCAAAACCCTCCCATTTGCAGGCATTTTTATGGAGCCAGCCGGGATCGAACCGGCGACCTCCTGCTTGCAAAGCAGGCGCTCTCCCAGCTGAGCTATGGCCCCTAGACCCCTCAATATACGCGCTACGAGGCGGATTTCCGTTCCCCGGCGCCTGTCGTCACCGGAACCTTAGGGGTGCTTGGACAGTCGCTACCGCCAGTTGCCGGCCATTCAGGGTGGTCGATACGCGCAGACGGTGGTGACGTGATCCTCTGAGCGTTGTTTGTGGCGGGAGTGGTAGGTCGCTCGACCGCCGGCCCGGTCATCAGTAGCCGGCGCATCGCGGCGGCGGCATTTCCTCTCCGGTCGCGGACTGAGGGGAGCAGGATCGGTTGCACGTTGCATATGCGATAGCCGAGCAGCCTCTGGAAGTACTGATTGCCGTTCGACTCACGCAGCACCGAACCGACGATGAGGTGTCGGATCCCGTGCGTCGCGAGATCGCCCAGGATGAAGGTGTGCAGAAGGTAGCGGGCGTAACCGATGCGTGCATAGTCCTGGTTCCCCACCATCACCGCGAGCACGGCGAAGTCGCCGAACAACGCTACTGCAGCGACAGTGATGGGTACCTCATGAGCGACTGTGGATGCGGAGTACCAGGCAAACTCGTCCGATGGCGGCGGCTTCCGCGTCGCCGTAAGAACCGCGTCGCCGCCGCTGCGACTGCGGTACACCGGCGCGGAGGCGGCGGCGAACTCGTCATATCCATCGAGCCGCGTGGCGGTAATGCCCAGCTCTCGGGCACGGCGGATGTTCGTGCGTACCGCCTGGCGGTGTCGCCCGGCGAGGTACTCGTGTTCCTTGCCTGAGGTCTGAATGACTGCCTGTGCCCAGTGGCCGTCGAATAGCGACTCGCCGCCGGCGGGCCACCGAGCATGCAGCCAACGATCATGCTCCGCCGCCGACAGGCGCAGCTCGACGATCGGGAGTTCTCGCAGCGACAGGAGCGTCCGCGCCCGGCTTGGGCGGCGTGCGAGCGCGAGCGAAGTCGCCTTCAGGCGTCCGGCTCCTGAGGTCGGCCGCGCGAAGCCGCGCAAATCTGTTAGCTCAGCCGAGCCGTATGCGAGGCCTGAGGCCACTTCGAGATCGTAAGTAGACTGTCAATTGCAACGCAGGCGCTCTCCCAGCTGAGCTACGGCCCCGCGCCCGAGGTAATAGGCAACCATTCTCGCTCAGGCTATCCGGAATTCGTGAGACCAGATCGCTCTACTCGTTGAAGTCGAAGTCGCGCGGTGGCCGCTGCTCGAACCAAAGGCGCTCTTGCTCCGGAGTATCACGGAGAAAGTCCGGGGTCTCCTCGAGCACGTCCTCGACTGGCTCGGCTTGGTCGGACGTCTCACTGACATCAGAGCCCTGCTCGTCATCAGCTAAAGCAGGCTCCTCGATCTCATCTGCTGGCACCTCCCATTCGAGCGACTCGTCGCTGATGGCACGAGTATTCGCGGGGTGGGTCACAGGCCTTGCACGAGTATCCCGATCTGTCGTTGACGACGGGGCGAAGTCGCCCTCGGACGCGAGCTCGGCCTCCATGTTGATCTCAACGGTCTCCTGACCGATGGACCCAGAATCGACTGAATCAGCTGTCGGAGCGGCATCGGGGGCGGGGGGAGCCTCATCGTCATGAGTTGTCGCCAGGCCTGAACCTTCATCGGCCTCGTCTTCGTACGTGGACTCGCCGCGGCGAGGCACCGGTCCCAGGGCGTCATGCTCCTCCCGAGCTACCGCACCCGGGTCTGCTCCCCGGAGACGCTTGAGCTCCAGGTGCTCGCGTATGGCGTCATCGAGCAATCCCATTGCGCCAGCAAACCATACTGCGCCCGCCCGCGCGCTTGGCCAGATGGGTCATCTTCGTGCTCAGTTCGGTCCATGTGTAGGACCGGCCGAGGACGCCGCCTGCGAGTTTGAACCCTGCTCGTCTGCGGCACGCTCTGCCCACTACACTTCCCAGACCGTCGCTCGCGCGCACGCGTGGAGCATGCGGGGCTATAGCTCAGTTGGGAGAGCGCCTGGATCGCACCCAGGAGGTCGCCGGTTCGAGTCCGGCTAGCTCCACTTACAAAAGACCTGCACTCGACCACTTATCGATAGCGGTATCCAACCCGTCATCGCCTCTTGTTTCCCATGCCGGTGTCATCGTCCAAGCAGTCCCTACCAAGGGTGTCGGTAGGCTCGAGAACATCCCTGCGCGCGTCATACACGGAAGCCTGGTGACGACGAACGGCATTCCGCAATTTGCCAAACGGCGTTTATTCTCATAGCCCTCGATCGTGGCTGGGCCGCATCGCCTCGTGTAGGCGCGAGTGGTGCTGAGGCCCTCATGTCGAGTACGAGTTGCAGACATTGAGCCTCAGCGAGGCCGTTGTGAGCGCGCCAAGTACCGTCCGACGAGAGGGGCATCATGCATCCTATGAATGTGTCGGATCTGACCGCATCGCCTAAGCACAGCGTTGGCCGCAAGGCTGTGGTTCTTCTGTCAGGAGGACTGGACTCGGCTACGGCGCTCGCGATGGCCCAGAGCGAGGCCTATGAGCCTTATGCCATCTCGTTTCGTTACGGCCAGCGTCACGCCGTCGAGGTGGACGCCGCCCGCGCTGTGGCCGAGGCGGCTGGCGTAGCGCGCCACGTCGTCGTCGAGATCGACCTGCGGACCTTCGGCGGATCTGCGCTGACGTCGGACGTGGCGGTACCAAAGCACGATTCCGTTGTAGATGTTGCACAGGACATCCCGATTACCTATGTGCCGGCTCGCAACACCATCTTCCTGGCCTATGCACTCGCCTACGCCGAGGTGCTGGAGGCCAACGACATCGTCATCGGGGTCAACGCGCTCGACTACAGCGGCTATCCAGACTGTCGTCCTGAGTACATCCACGCGTTTGAGGCTATGGCCAATCTCGCCACCAAGCGTGGCGTGGAGGGCAATCGGCTCAGCATCCACACGCCGCTTATCGAGATCACCAAGGCCGAGACGATTCGCCGTGGTCTTGCCTTGGGCGTCGACTACTCGCTGACGCGGTCCTGCTATGACCCGGCACCCACCGGCGAGGCATGCGGGCACTGCGACTCCTGCCTGCTGCGCCTGCGAGCGTTCGCCGAGAACGATCTGCCCGACCCTGCGCCTTACCAGGCTCACGCTCGGGCAGCCTAGCTGGATGCTCGCTACACCGGCCACCGATACCCGTCAGCACACGGCGGGAGCCGTGAGGCTTCCCGTGATCGAGATCTTCGGCCCAACCATTCAAGGCGAGGGCCCAGATGCCGGGGTGCCGGCCTACTTCGTGCGGTTCGGTGGCTGCGACTACCGCTGTACTTGGTGCGACTCGATGCACGCGGTCGACCCCGCCAAGGTCAGGGCGAATGCCGCGCGTCTGACGGCGGACCAGATCGTGCAGCAGCTCGGGGAACTTGGAGATGGACCAGGTCTAGTCGTGCTCTCCGGCGGGAATCCGGCCTTGCTGGACCTCGGCGCCCTGGCACTTGCCCTCAAACAGGACGGGAGACGAGTGGCGGTCGAGACTCAGGGAAGTCGCTGGCGTGACTGGCTAGCCGACGTCGATCGACTCGTCATCTCCCCCAAGCCACCGTCGTCGGGTATGGCCGGGGCCGAAGAGCTGGGGACCTTGGAAGCGTTTATGAGCAAAGTGACCTTTGCCTCGGCGCCGGCTCTGAAGATTGTCGTGTTCGATCAAACCGATCTCGAGTGGGCTGTCGCGCGGCACCGCGACTATCCTCGATTCCCGCTCTTTCTGTCAGTTGGCACTGACGTCGGCCTGGGCGAGGAAGAGACGCTCGGCCGCCTGCGCGAGCGCTACCGCTGGCTATGTGAGACGGTTGCCCGATGGCCCGACCTCCGCGACGCTCACGTCCAGCCGCAGCTGCACGTGATCGCTTGGGGCACGGCGACGGGGGTTTGAAGATGGAGCTCTTCAAGGAGTTCACCTTCGAGGCTGCGCATCGCCTGCCAGGTGTAGCGCCCGATCACAAGTGCGCTCGTCTGCACGGTCACTCCTATCGTGTGGCCATCCATGTCAGCGGCGATGTCGACCCGGTATCGGGCATGGTCATGGATTTTGCCGACATCAAGGCCGCATTCAAGCCCATCCTCGATGGGTACCTCGATCACTACTACCTCAACGAGGTCGAGGGCCTCGAGAATCCAACGTCTGAGAATCTTGCTCGCTGGATCTGGCAGCGGCTGTGTCCAGTGCTTCCCCAGTTGCATGCGGTCGAGGTGCGAGAGACCTGCACCTCCGGCGTCGTCTGCAGGGGCGTGCAAGAGTCGTGAACATGCTGGCAGAAAGGACGTTGCCCGACGTCCAGGCGAGCGAAGACAAACGCGGTGTTGCCCTCGACGATGTGGGTATCTGCGGGTTGCGCTACCCGGCCACGGTCGAGTGCTCAGATGGTAGCCGGCAGCAGACCATCTGCGAGGCCCAGCTAACGGTCTCGCTGGGTGCACAGGCGCGCGGTACTCACATGAGCCGTTTCATCGAGGCGCTTCACGAGCGACACGGAGCTATCTCTCCCGCGGGCGTCATCGTCATGGCACGCGACCTGGCAGCTCGTCTTGACGCCGATGAAGCCGCGATCAGGCTTGCGTTTCCCGTGTTCATCCCGCGCGAGTCGCCGATTACCGGACAGGAAGCCCTGCTAGGCATAGACTGCACCCTCGCGGCGCGCGCGGGGAAAGACCATGCCGAGCTCCGAGTCGGAGCCCGCGTGCCGGTCACAAGCCTCTGCCCTTGCTCTAAGGAGATCGCGGACTACAGCGCACATTCTCAGCGTGGATACGTGACGATCGAGGCGCTGGACGATCACTGGGCTGCTGGTGTGCCTGGACTATGGCCAGAGGAACTGTTGCCGGTCTGCGACCAGGCGGCGTCAGCGCCGATCTATCCCCTGCTCAAGCGCTCGGACGAGCGCCACGTGACGATGCTTGCCTACGACCGACCGGCGTTTGTCGAGGACCTGGCGCGAGAGGTTGCTCTGACACTACGGGCGGACGAGCGTGTCTCCGGCTTCGACCTCGAGGTCGTAAACCAAGAGAGCATTCATGACCACCAGGCGTTTGCGCGTTTGGTGTGGAGGCGTCCATGAGCGGGCACATCCTCGTCGTCAGCTCATGCACAGCCCGCAAGCTGGAGACGCCGGGCGGGGGAACGCGTTGTGCGGAGTCGCTGTATACGGGTCAACAGCACGTACGTCTGATGCGAGGGATCGACGATTACCGTGCAGCGGGACAGCCTGCCGGCGAACTGCGCTTCCGCATCCTCTCGGCCTTTTATGGACTCCTCTCCCCGGAGGAGCGGGTGTTGTCCTACGACCACTCGTTCTCCGGTCTGCCGGCTACGGTCATCTCTCGGCAGGGACGGGAGAAGAACATTCCCCGTGACCTCCGAAAGCTGCTCGGGAAGCCATTTGACCTCGGGTTGCTGCTGCTCGGCGATCCCTATCTGCGGGCCTGTGAGCTTGATGCGAATCTCAAGCTTGGTGGGCCGTTGATCAGTTTTTGCAGTCCGGCCGCTGCACGACGCATGCCAAAAATCGCGGGACTTCACACTGTCACTCTGGCCAACGCCGAGGCACGGCGATTCTCCTGCGGCCTGATAGCGCTCAAGGGCGAGCTCGGAGGACAGTTGCTGGCACGACTGGCGATCGAGCCGCAGGAGGTCGAGAACCTGACTCCCTCAAATGCCGATGTGCTCGGCTGGCTGGAAGCAGGCGATTGCCGCCGCCGGGCCTCGTCCGTCGCTGCCTAACAAATGGATTTCTATTTTCCCGATAGTCAAGACCAGATCGATCCCAACTTCGATTTCGAGGCTGAGTCGCACCTTCCCTTCCATGTGCGACAGCGTGACGATCGCTACGCGCATGAGGTCCACGATCAGCCTCCTTACAGCGGCATGCTCATATCCAAGGCGATGATCGATGGCTACCGCGGTGCCGGTCGCTACACTGCCGCTCAGCGGCACCGACTTTACCGACTTGGGGTGCATGAGTTCTTTCGTCTGCCAAAGGGACTCAAGGTGATCGGCGACTGTGGTGGCTTTAGTTACGTTGGAGAGGATAAGCCTCCGGTAACGGTCAACGAGGTAATCGACTTCTACGAGGGTCTGGAGGTTGACGAAGGAGTATCCGTCGATCACGTGATACTCGCCTACCAGTCCACCCCGACCATCGACGAGCCCAAGGAGGAATGGTTCGATCGCCAGGCCGTGACACTGGAACTTGCTGACGAGTTTTTCAACGAGCACAGCAGGCGCGGTTGCCGCTTCACGCCGATCGGTGCCGCGCAGGGCTGGAGTCCCGAGTCCTACGCCGTCTCAGTGCAGCGTCTCCAGGAGATCGGCTATCGACGCATAGCGCTCGGGGGCATGGTGCAGCTTAAGATAGATCAGATCTTGGCCTGTTTGGAAGCAGTCGACAAGGTAAGACTGCCCAATACTAGCCTGCACCTGCTAGGGATCAGCCGCACCCAGCGTTATCGAGCTTTTCATACGCTTGGTGTGCGCAGCCTCGATTCGACCTCGCCATTTCGCCAAGCCTTCAAGGACGACAAGGACAACTATTACACCGCGAGCGGCAACTATGTGGCTCTGCGCATCCCGCCTTCGGAAGGGAACCCAAGCCTGCGCGGGCGTATTCGTGCGGGTCAACTCGACCAGAGGGTTGTTCGCAAGGCGGAGGAGCACGCGCTGGAGACGGTGCGCGCTTACGATCGCGATGAAGGCACGCTGACCGCCGCACTCAAGGCACTGAGAGAGTATGAGCGAATCTTTGACACCAAGGAACGCGACCGCACCGAGGAGTATCGAGCGATGCTCGATGTGCGCCCTTGGCAGCAGTGCACTTGTGCAGTCTGCCGTCGCTGGGGTGTGGAGGTGGCGATCTTTCGTGGCACCGAGCGCAATAAGCGGCGTGGTTTTCATAATCTTTGGGTCTTCAACCAGACGATGAAGGAGCAAATAGCCAGGATGAGTGAGATGGCTAGACTAGAGAGGGAGGAGATCGGTGAGCCAGTCTGAGTTGAGTCTGCCGGCGCTCGAGATCCGTCAAGGTAAGCGTCGGCTCTACCAATTCGCGATAGACGGGAAGCGACTCGCAGACATCAGCACCGTCTCGCGGATACATCGTAACGACGAAGGTCAGATCGATGGCTACCAGCGCCCTGAGGTTCTGCGCCATGTCAAGGCTATCCGCGACTACCTCGAGAGTCCCAGCGCACTAATGCCGAATGCGATCGTCATCGCGTTCGACTCGCGGGTGCGCTTCGATCCGGCTTCTGGCGCGAAGACGACGGCTGGAAGCACCGCTGGGAGTATCGTCATACCGACCCACAAACCTGGGTCGCCCAATGCCGCTTACCCCGGTTGGATCGTGGATGGCCAACAGCGGGTCGCCGCGCTACGAGACGCGCAACTCGACAGCTTTCCGGTGCCGGTCGTGGCCTTCATCACTGACGACCTGCGCGAGCAGCGTGCCCAGTTCATCCTGGTCAACAACACCAAGCCACTACCGAAGGGGCTCATTCATGAGCTGCTGCCCGACACCGATGGGCACCTTCCGGTAGCGCTGCTACGCAAGCGCTACCCGTCAAAGTTGCTCTCGTTGCTCAACCTGCTCCCCGACTCGCCGATGGAGCGAGCGATCAAGACTCCCACGATGCCCGACGGGCGCATCCGC
This sequence comes from Solirubrobacteraceae bacterium, assembly GCA_035486935.1. GTDB lineage: Bacteria > Actinomycetota > Thermoleophilia > Solirubrobacterales > Solirubrobacteraceae > Palsa-744. Next base: position 8,492 of record DATHMQ010000156.1, on the reverse strand, counting down.
GACAACTCCGTCCTGAAGATGATCGAGAACTCGATCACCGACGGCGCCCTCTATCGATATCGCGATCCGCAAACCGGCGAGGGCGATACCGCCCGTATGCTCCAAGTGCTTTGGAACTTTTGGGAGGCTGTCGCCGCCACCTGGACCGAGGCATGGGCATTGCCGCCGCGAAAGTCGAGGTTGACTCACGGGGCCGGGATAGTCTCGCTGGGCTATGTGATGGACGAGATCACCGAACGCTGCTCGGTCGGAGCGGAGGTGCCTTCGGTCGAGGTATACGCGACAAATCTTGAGCCACTGGTCGAGATCTGTGCGTGGACGCGAGGACAGTGGGACTTCGGCCTACGCGAGCACCGGCCTTGGAACGAGCTTCAGGTGACGCCGAAGGACATCCTCAAGCTTGCAGATCTGCTCCTGCGCACCTACAGGAGTGCCGAGGTGTCAAGTGAGGCTGATGCGGTCTCGGCGTAGATTTTCAGCCGCTGGGAAGCAATCCTACGACGGAACGATCTCGCCAATACGACGTAGCTAGATGTGATGAAGAGCAGTGAAGGAGCGCCGACAGGATGAGCACGATCTTTTCGTGCAGCGAGGTCGCCCTGGGGCATCTAGCATCAGACAAAGACCATCGACGGCCGTCTGTCCCGTCCCGACCAACAAGGAGATTTCCCATGCCCGATCCCATCTACACAGCAGAGGCCCACGTAACCGGCGGTCGCGCTGAGGGCCACGGCAAGACCAGCGATGGCGCTCTGGAGGTCGACTTGCGGCTGCCGTCGGAGATGGGTGGCCAGGGAGGAGGGACCAACCCCGAGCAGCTGTTCGCGGTCGGATACGCCGCATGTTTCGAGGGGGCACTCGGTGTGGTCGCTCGACGGGCCAAGGTGGACACTGGCGAGGTCAGTATCGACAGTAGCGTCAGTCTCACCCCGAACGGACAAGGGGGCTTCTTCTTGACCGTCGGGCTGAATGTGACGCTGCCGCCCGTAACCGACCTCGCCCAGGCAGCAGAGCTGGTCCGTGCTGCGCATCAGGTCTGCCCCTACTCCAACGCCACCCGCGGCAACATAGAGGTAGCGCTGACCGCCAACGGGCAGGCGGTTGACGCCTGACTGCGTGCTGTCAGTACATATGGCTTCACCGGAAGGCTCGATTCGAGCGGTTTCTTCCCTGACCGCGTCAGACCGGTAGGCGTACGACCGTGAGCAGGTACTCTGCCTGTGCGCGGAACGTTCCGTCTTTTGCCTCGACCGCTCGCGCTGGGCTGGCTGGTTTCTTGGGGCTCAGGTCATTCTCAGGTGCGTCATTTCCAATCCGGGGATCCGCTTGAAGTGGCGGATATTGGCGGTCCCGACGCGCCATCCTGCGGCAACGGCGGTGGCAGCCACGAGACGGTCGTGCGCTCCCACTTCAGCCCCAGATGAGGCCAGATCAGCCCAGAGCCTGGCATGGGCCCGTGCCACGAGAAGGTCAAGGGAGAGCGTGGGGAACGCCGCGAGCACGGCCTCCACAAACGCTTCGCGCCGTCCGCGATGATCCTCCGAGGCTCTGTGGACGCCATGCAGCAACTCCGAAGCTGTGATCGCGGCGATTCCAACGTCCTCACGCTCGCTTAGCTGACTTCCCAAGCGCCGGGCAACCTCTGTCATAGCCTGCGTAGCAGGCAGCCCGCGGGTAGCCCGCTCGAGCTCGATAAAAACCGTGGTGTCTAGGACTGTGCCCACGGATCGCCCGGTACTGGCCCGACGGCATCGAGAATGGCTTCCATGTCCTCGGTGAACGCGGGGTCGGGCGGTGGTGCCTGCGCAAGCAATACAAGGGCCTCGCTCAGAGGTCGTCCGCGACGCGAGGCGGCTGCCCGTCCGTGATCGTCTGGATGAATGATCACATAGGCCGGTCGCTCACGGTTAAAGACGATGACCTCCTCGTGATGCGCCACTGCCTCTCGAGCGCGGCGAGGAATCCGAATCTCCTCAGCTTTGATCATGGTCATTGTCACATGGTAGCCAATAAGTACGAAAGCGTACGGAACTGTACGGGGAAGATCTGCCTGTGACCATGTCCTCCCTTCCGACGGGCATGCGCTCTGCGGGACGCCCGCTACCGTACGCTCCATGCGAGTAGCTACCTGGAACGTGAACTCGGTCAAGCAACGCCTGCCACGGCTGCTTCCCTGGCTCGACGAACGCCGCCCGGATGTCGTCTGCCTGCAGGAGACCAAGCTTGCCGACGAAGCCTTCGATCGGCTGCTCGGCGAGGAGTTGGCAAACCGAGGCTACGAGATCGCCCGTCACGGCGAGGCACAGTGGAACGGGGTGGCGATCCTCTCCCGCGTGGGTCTGGACGACGCGGTTGCCGGGATTCCTGGCGCGCCGGGCTTCCCCCACCAAGAGGCGCGCGCCGTTTCCGCGACCTGCGGCGGAATTCGGGTGCACTGTGTCTACGTACCGAACGGGCGCACACCCGACTCCGAGCATTACCGCTACAAGCTCGCTTGGCTCGATGCTCTAGGAGATCTCCTCCGCAGCGGGCCCGAGGACGCGATCGTGTGCGGGGACATGAACATCGCGCCCGCCGACATCGACGTGTTCGATCCCAAAGCCTACGTTGGTCAGACCCACGTCACGCCGCCGGAGCGCGCCGCGCTGGCGAGCCTGCAGGCGCTTGGCCTGCACGACGTCGTGCGCGATCGTTGGCCCGCCGAGCGCGTGTTCACCTACTGGGACTACCGCGCTGGCATGTTCCACCAGGACCTGGGGATGCGGATCGACCTGGTGCTTGCCAGTGCGCCGGTCGCCGAGCGTGCCCGGGCGGCTTGGGTGGACCGGCAGGCGCGCAAGGGCACCAAGCCCAGCGATCACGCTCCCGTGATCGTCGATCTTGACGAGGCCCCGGATGGGGACATCGGACCGCTTGTCCCGCCGCCTTCCGCTCAAACGGCTAAACGAGGCTCGGTCAAGCTGCCGCAGTCATCGTGAGTCAGTAGCGGCGGCATGATCCCAGCAGAGCCTCTCCGGGCCTGGACAAGCCTTCAGGCAGTCTGACCAGCAGACCGCGCTTGCGCGAGCGCCCGTGCCCACCACACGAGATCGCTCGCCGCGGTGTCCAAGCGTTGGTCGAGTGAGGCGAAGATCTCGAGATCGAGCGGTTGCTCGGCGTTGCGCGCCTCGATCATCACCGACGGCAGGATGTGAATCGCATGGCGCAGCGGAGCCATTTCGAGCTCCACGGCTACCAGGCGCAGCTGCTCGATCGCGCGTGCTCCGCCGGCGTTGCCGTAGCCGACGAAGCTCACAGGCTTTCGGTTCAGCTCCGGGAAGATCTGGTCGAGCGCGTTCTTCAATACCGCCGGGTAGCCGTGGTTGTACTCGGACGTGACGATGAGGTAGCCGTCTGCCTGCTCGACCTTGCTCGCCCAGCGTGCGACATCCTCTGGGTATTCGCGACGACCGTAGGCCGGCGCGACCGTTTGCTCGAAGAACGGCATCGGGTAGTCGCGCAGATCGACCAGCTCGGTCTGCAGGTCCTCGCGAGCGCCGAGTCGATCCATGACCCAGGCGGCTGCCTTCTCGCTGAAGCGTCCCTCGCGTGTGCTGCCGAGGATTACCTGTATGTGCGGAGCCGGCTTCAAGGTGCGGCCACGCTAGCAGCAGTTGTTTCGCTACTGATTGAGTCCCACCGTTTCCAGTGCCTGGTCCCAATCGTTGAAGCCCTCCATGGTTTCTATCTGCTGTAGATGGCTTTCGATGCGCGTCGTGGTGGCCAAGATCGCCTTGTCTGCCGGCTGCTCATATGGAGCCAGCAGGGACGGCGGGATCGCTTTTGGTTCGATCGCTTCCACACGCTGATCGAGTTGGATCGATGTCGCCGGGACAGTCTTGAAACCGGTTTCCTTCCATGCGGTTACATCGCCGCAGACATTGGGCATCTGCAAGCTGGCGAGGTCCTGCAGGTCGGTCGCGTAGTGCTGGGTCATATGGGTGAGCTTCGGATTGCTCCAGCGCAAGCGTCGTACCGCTTGGGCGAATTTGTGGATCGGGCCGGCATCCGTGGCGAAGGAAGTCGACCAAAGCGCCACCACCACCTCGTAACTTAGGTGCTGGGATTCTTCGTTTTGGGGCGAGCCGACGCCAAGCTTCGGACATTCCTGGCCGAGCCTGTGGATCGTTGCCTCGATGGCTGCCTGCGCGGCTTTGACTCTTGCCTGTGTGGCGCGGTTGAGCGCGTAGTTGGCACGAATGTAGGCATGCGTCGAGACGCTGTCCTGTGGCGTGGCCACAGCTGTGGCCGGAACAACCCCGAACACGAACATCGTGAGAATCATCGCGATACGTCCCCTCATCCCAGCTCAAGGGTAGCCGCTCGACGCTCGTGAATCGCCGGTGCCGGGCCGTGATGGCCGCGTGCTTGCAACCCGCAAGCACGACAAGTGGCGCGCCTGTGGAATGCTCGCGCTAGCGATGACTACCCCGCGCCAAAGCCTTGCAAGCCTCTTCTCCCGGATCGAGCGGTTGGTGCGCGCGATCCAGGACGAAGACGAGGCGGTCGTGGAGAGCATCGTCCGCCTCAGCCAGTCGCGGCGTCTGTTCGCTCCGCTTGCCTTCACCGTGGGGGCGTTTGCGATGCTGCTCGACGGACTCAAGTTGCTTTTGTCCAACTGGCGACTGACGCTCGTTCAGATTCTTCCCGCCGTGTGGATCTGGTTGGCGATGTTCGACCTCAAGGCGCGAGTCCTGCGCGACAAGTCGTTCCCTGCGTTGCGCGGCCCGGTCCTTGTCCCGATCGCGCTTGCGATCGTCGCGATCACGATGGCCTGTTTCTTCCTCAACGCGCTGTTCGCGTTTTCGATCACACGTCCGCCTCCGCCCAAGATCAGGCCGGCCTACGACCTGGCGCGCTCCAATCTGCGCCCGATCCTCGCTTGGGGGGCTGGGGTCGGGGCGCTGCTTGCGGTCGCGACAACGATTGCGCCCCGCTGGGGCAGCCCCTGGTTTGCCCTTGCCCTTGGCGCGGTGATAGGCCTGATGATGATCTGCTACGTGGCCGTGCCTTCGCGGCTGATCGGCGTCAAGCCGGAGCGCTCCCGGCGCGAGAAGCTGACAGCCTCGGCGCTCGGGGCCGCGCTCGGCACGGCCGTTTGCACGCCTCCCTATCTGCTCGGACGTTTGGGCATCCTGATGCTCGGATCCAAGGCGCTTTTGATTCCGGGCATCGTCCTGCTGACGTTCGGCTTCACGCTGCAAGCGGGCGCCACCGGCGCGGTTAGGGCGATCAAGATGAGCCTCAAGCTCACCGGGGTGCCGTCGGAGCAGGCCGCACCGGAGACTGAGTCCGCGCCGTAAAAGGACTCCAAGCGCAGGAATGGCGTGCAAGCTGCACTTCCCTCGCACCGGTGGGGAATACGAGCTTCGGATCTGTATTGAGGGTAGGGGGAGAGTTATAAGTTCGTGCCTGTTCGGCGATCCGCGCCGTTAGCACGTACGATCGCAACCTGATGACAAACGCCGATGACATGCTTGCCGTCGCCGACTCGCGCGCACAAGCGCTGGCCGCGCCCGGCCTGAGCCCGAAGCCGCGCCGTCGCGTGGCGGTGTTGTCCTGCATGGACACGCGCATCGATCTCTTTCCGATGCTCGGCCTGGAGCGCGGCGACGCGCACATAATCCGTAACGCCGGCGGGCTTGTGACCGACGACGCACTGCGCTCGCTCAGCGTCTCCCAACGCAAGCTCGGCACTGAGGAGATCGTCGTCGTGATGCACGACGGCTGCGGTCTGCACCGTGCTTCCGAGGACGAGTTCGCTCAGGCGCTTGCCGCCGACGGCGTCCTGCCGACATGGCGACTTGGCGCCTTCGACGACGTCGAAGCGACCTTGCGTCACAGTCTCGCGCGACTGCGCTCGAGCCCCGAACTGCCCGCTCGCGATCGGATCCGGGGTTTTGTCTTCGACCCTGAGAGCGGCACGCTGCGCGAGGTCGAGGAGGTTCAATCGTGAACGACAGCCCGGTGCAGTTGATCGTCAGCGACGACTTGCAGCGCTCGCGTCTGACCGTATTCTTTCGTCTGCTGCTGGCGATCCCGCACCTGATCTGGCTGGGATTGTGGGGGATCCTCGCCTCGGTGGCGGTCATCGTGAACTGGTTTGCCACGCTGATCGCCGGGAGATCCCCGGACGGACTGCATGGCTTTCTCGCTGCCTACATCCGCTACGCGATCCATGTCGGCGCATACGTGCTGCTGGCTGCCGAGCAGTTCCCAGATTTCCTGGGCAAGCCCGGCTATCCGGTGGACGTGACGATCGCTCCCTCGCAACCGCAGAACCGCTGGAAGGTCGGCTTTCGCATCGTTCTGGCGATACCGGCGCTGATGATTGGCAGTGCGCTCGTGTCCGGCAGCGCCCGCAGCTACGGCTTCAACTACAGCTACGGCCTGGCGGGCGTCGCGGCTTTTCTCGGCTGGTTTGTTGCGATCGCGCAAGCTCGCTTGCCGCGTGGTCTGCGTGACCTGGTCGCCTACGGCCTGTCCTACTCCGCCCAGCTCGACGCCTACCTGTTCCTGCTCACAGACGTCTATCCGGACAGCAACCCGCTCACGGCGCTCCCGGATCTGCCCGTGCGAGCCGAGGACCCGATCGAGCTGGAGCTCGACGCAGGCCTCGAGCGTTCGCGCCCGACAGTTTTCTTTCGCCTGCTGCTGGCGATCCCGCATCTGATCTGGCTGACGCTGTGGGCGCTCGTTGCCTACCTCGCCGCGATCGTCAACTGGTTCGCCACGCTCATCACCGGCGTCTCGCCGCTCGCACTGCACCGCTTTCTGGCTACCTATGTGCGCTACCAGAACCACGTCTACGCCTACCTGTTTCTGATCGCCGACCCGTATCCGGGCTTTACGGGACAGGCCGGCAGCTATCCCGTCGAAGTCAACATCGAGGACCCGCGCCCACAAAATCGCTGGAAGGTGTTCTTCCGCCTGTTCCTGGGGCTGCCGGCGTTCCTGCTCAGCAGCGCCTATGGCAGCCTGCTGTGGGCCGTGGCTTTCCTCGGTTGGTTTGCCTGCCTGGTCGATGGCCGCATGCCCGTCGGTATGCGCAATGCCGGTGCACTCGCACTGCGCTATGTCGCTCAGACGAACGGCTACGTGCTGTTGCTGTGCGAGGCTTATCCCTATAGTGGCCCGCTGGTACAGGCGGGTAAGGCCCCCGAGCCCGCCGTGGTGGCACAACCGCTGCCCGAGCCCTCCCTGTAGAGGTGGCCACCGCGCTCTCCGTGAAGCGCCATCGCCGAGGCCGTATCGAGAGCCCTGCAAGTAGTACCATCGTCAGCTTCGCGCGCCCGTAGCTCAGTGGTCAACGGTTCTCTTCGGGGAGCCAAAGAGCAGCGGTCTTTCAAACCGCAGGCCGCGGGTTCGATTCCCGCCGGGCGCACTTGCTGAGACTCGCATGGATAGACGGGATTCGGCGTTTTACTCGGAGGCCCAAGGCTACCGATCAGGCGGGGTGGTAACGCAAGTGGTAACTCGGCGCCCACAGCTGGCAGATAGCGGAGCCATATCCGTGACGTCTCGGAAGGGGGTTGACGAGAGGCGGTAGAGGGGTCCTAGCCTGCTGAGCCTGCCCACTCCGTCAGGCGAGCACCTCGACCCATCTTGAGCAGGCTTCCCCGTAGGGGAATCCGGTTTGTCCGTAGCGGACGCGGAGCCGGAAGGGGAACTGGCCCCTCGCCTTGTGGAAGCGGTAGCTGAGCCGGAGTTGCCCGTCGGGGGTGGTACGTGGTGTGCGGATCGGCTGCCACTCTCCGAGGTAGTAGACGAGCACTTCCACGACGACGCCCTGGGTGGGGATCACGCCGAGGACGTGTCCTTCGAGCTGGACCGTTCCGGTGGGGGTGGTGCGCCGTGGTGTGACTCGCAATTGCAGTCCTGCGGTGACGCTCTCAAAGACCTCGGTCTGCGTGACATACGCTCCGCCTTCAGAGGCTGGGTAGGCGAGGTCGATAAGCCGCGACGGTCCGGCCGGGATGTTCGCGGTTAGCGACCCGTCCGTTCGTGTGAGTACAGACCCGATGAGCTGCATGTGGCTGCTGTCGGCGACCTCTTGGAGGATGTCGACGCGAGCATTGGGGATCGGCTGTCCAGCCTGGTCGAGGAGCCGAGTTGAGAGGGACAGTGCGCTGTGCGTGTAGGGGCGAGAGATGCTGGACGGGCTGATCGGCGCCAGTACCGCACCGGTCGTGTTGGTGGGTAGTGGGTCGGCGGCGGCTGACACGGCGAGGATGTCGGCGAAGAACACGAGCACGATCGCGGCGAGCAGGACGGTTATGAGCTTGGGGTGTCGTGGGGAGGGGCGCATCTGTGATGACTCCTTGTGACTGGGTTTCCGGGCCGGCTGTTGGCCCGCTTTCCCGTATGTCGCTGCCAGGAGCGATATGCCCCCCCTCCAAATTTCGCGGCGGGCTCTTTTAGGGTCCGAACGGGCTGCCTCCCTGCTGTTTGAC
>DATHMQ010000155.1:0-4984 GCA_035486935.1 Solirubrobacteraceae bacterium | reverse complement strand
GTCTCGTGGTGGCGGGAATGGGAGGTTCGGCGATCGGTGGCGCGTTGGCGCGAGCCGCGCTCGGCGACCACGCTTCGCGCCCGATCTTCGTGACACGGGCCTATGGGCTTCCGCCGTGGACGACGCCCGAGACGACCGTGCTGTGCGCGAGCTACTCGGGCAACACCGAGGAGACGCTTGCCTGCTACGAGTCGGCGGGGGCGCTTGGCGCCCAGCGCGTGGTGGTCACCACCGGCGGGCGTCTTGGCGAGATGGCTCGTGCCGACGGCGTGCCTGTCATCCCGCTGCCCGGAGGCTTCCAGCCCAGGGCGGCTGTGGCCTACATGACCGTTGCGGCTCTGGAGGTGGCGGCCCTGTGCGGCGCCGGGCCGCGCCTGACCTCAGAGATCGACGTCGCTGCCTCCCACACCGAGCAGCTTGTCGCCGAGTGGGGTCCCGACGCGCCCGAGGACTCCCTGGCCAAGCAGACAGCACGGGGTCTGCTCGGGACTGCCCCGGTGATCGCCGGCGCGGGGCTCACGGTCCCGATCGCCTACCGCTGGAAGACCCAGATCAACGAGAACTCCAAGCAACCGGCCTTCGCTCATGAGCTGCCCGAGCTGGATCACAACGAGCTCGAGGGCTGGGAGGGGGCCCTGGACGTCGGTCGCTTCTCGGCCGTGTTCCTCGACGATTCCGATGCCCATCCACGCGTGAAGGAGCGCATGGACTTGACCGAGAAGCTGATCGCCGGCAACGCCTCGGCGAGCTTCCGCTTGGAGACGCGCGGTCAGACGACTATCGAGCGGGTCATCTCGTTGGTGCTGCTCGGCGATCTGGTCTCGATCTACCTGGCCACTTTGCGTGGCGTCGACCCGGGTCCGGTCAAGCTGATCCAGCAGCTCAAGGCCGATCTGGTTAAGCGCTAGCCGTCATCTCGTCGTCAGGGCCGTTGAGAGGACTGTGGGTCGAGCGAGACAAGGACGCAGCGAGCGCCGTGTGCTTTGCACAAGGGAGCGAGGACGCAGTATCGCGAAGCGCCCACAGTCCTCTCAACCTTGACATAGGCGTGATAAGGTTAGCTCGATGCAGACTGCTGCTGTAGATGCCCTGACGATCAACGAGGCAGCTGAGACGACCGGTTGGTCGGCGCGAATGCTGCGCTACATCGAGAGCGTCGGGCTGGTCGAGCCGGGCCGCTCCGGCTCTGGATACCGACTGTATGGCCCGGGTGAGCTACAGCGCTTGAGCACGCTGCGAGAGTTGCTGGAGGAGCATGGACTGGACCTCGCCGAGGTTGGCTTTGCGCTGAGACTCGAGCGCGATCCGCAATTGCGCGATGCGATCGATCAGTGGCTCGCTGCGGAACCTTCCCGTCCGGAGGACGTCAGCGCCGCCGACTGGCTGCGCTTCGAGCAAGAAAAGCATCAACAACTGCTTGTCGCTGCCAAGCCACACACTACGACCATGGAGATCGCATGACCCCCACCGCAACGCTGACCGACACCGACTTCAAGGTCGCCGACCTCTCGCTTGCAGAGTTCGGGCGTAAGGAGATCACACTGGCAGAGCACGAGATGCCCGGCCTGATGTCGATCCGGCGCGAGTATGCAGAGGCTCAACCGCTCGCGGGAGCGCGCGTCACCGGCTCGCTGCACATGACGATCCAGACCGCCGTCCTGATCGAGACGCTCACCTCGCTCGGAGCCGAGGTGCGCTGGTGCAGCTGCAACATCTTCTCCACCCAGGACCACGCCGCGGCGGCCATCGCCGTTGGGCCCGACGGCACGCCCGAGGACCCGCGCGGGGTGCCTGTGTTCGCATGGAAGGGCGAGACTTTGGAGGAGTACTGGTGGTGCACGGACCGTGCATTGCGCTGGCCCGGGGAGGACGGCACAGCAGGTGCCTCGGGACCGAACATGATCCTCGACGACGGCGGTGACGCGACATTGTTCGTGCACAAGGGCACCGAGTACGAGGCCGCTGGAGCCGTACCCGATCCGGCCTCGGCGGAGTCCGAGGAGTTCCAGGTCGTGCTTTCTTTGCTGACGCGCTCGCTCGCCGAAGATCCGCAGCGCTGGACGAAGATCGGCCAGGGCATCAAGGGCGTCACCGAGGAGACGACCACCGGTGTGCACCGGCTCTACCAGATGGTCGAGAGCGGCGAGCTGCTGTTCCCCGCGATCAACGTCAACGATTCGGTTACCAAGTCGAAGTTCGACAACCTCTACGGCTGCCGCCACTCCTTGATCGACGGCATCAACCGCGCCACAGACGTGATGATCGGCGGCAAGGTGGCCGTCGTGTGTGGCTTCGGCGACGTCGGCAAGGGTTGCGCCGAATCCTTGCGTGGTCAGGGCGCGCGAGTGGTCATCACCGAGATCGACCCGATCTGCGCGCTACAAGCGGCCATGCAGGGCTACGAGGTCAACACGCTCGAGGACGTGGTGGAGAGCGGTGACATCTTCATCACGACGACCGGCAACAAGGACATCGTCACCGCCGCCCACATGGCGCGCATGAAGCATCAGGCGATCGTCGGCAACATCGGTCACTTCGACAACGAGATCGACATAGCCGGTCTCACGAAGACCCCTGGGATCAAGCGCGTCAACATCAAGCCGCAGGTCGATGAGTGGGTCTTCTCAGACGGCCACGCGATCATCATGCTCTCCGAGGGACGCCTTCTGAACCTGGGCAATGCCACGGGTCACCCGAGCTTCGTGATGAGCAACTCGTTCACCAACCAGACGATCGCCCAGATCGAGCTCTACTCGAAGAACGACGAGTATGAGAAGCGCGTATACGTGCTGCCTAAGCACTTGGACGAGAAGGTCGCGCGCCTGCACCTCGACGCGTTGGGCGTGAAACTGACAAAGCTGAGCGAGGAGCAGGCGGCCTACATCGGCGTGCCGGTGGATGGCCCTTACAAGGCCGATCACTATCGCTACTGAGGCTGACAGCGGCCAGGCCCGCATCGACTGGGCCGACTCGCAAATGCCAGTGCTTGCGCAGGTGCGCGAGCGCCTACAGCTCGAGCGTCCGCTGGAGGGCGTGGGCGTCGCCGCCTGTCTGCACGTGACGGCCGAGACGGCCAATCTCGTGCGTGCTCTGATCGCCGGTGGAGCGCAGGTTGGATTGTGCGCGGCCAATCCGCTCTCCACCCAAGACGACGTGGCTCTGGCGCTCACCGAGCGACATGGCGCGATGGTGCTTGGCGCGCGCGGCGAGAGTGCTAAGCAGTACGCCGAGCACGTGCAGAGGCTGGTTCAAAGCGCACCGCAGGTCACGATCGACGACGGCGCCGATCTGATCGGCGCGATCCACGAGCGCGACCTGACCCACGCTGCGGAGATGTTGGGTGGTACCGAGGAGACCACCGCCGGGCTGTTGCGAGTGAGGGCACTCGCCGAGCAGGGCACGCTTGCCTGCCCGGTGCTGGCGGTCAACGAGTCGCGCACCGAGCGTGCCTTCAACGATCGCTTCGGAACAGGGCAGTCGACGATCGACGGGATCCTGCGTGCGACCAACTTGCTGCTCGCCGGACGCACGGTCGTCGTGCTCGGCTATGGCTGGACAGGGCGCGGGGTGGCGCTGCGCGCACGCGGTGCGGGTGCTTCGGTCGTCGTCTGCGAGGTCGATCCGCTGCGTGCGCTGGAGGCTCGTATGGAGGGCTATGAGGTGATGGGAGCGCTGGCGGCGGCCGAGCGCGGAGATGTGTTTGTGACTGTCACCGGTGGGCGCGATGTCTTGCGTCGCGAGCACTTCGAGCGCATGAAGGACGGTGCGCTGCTGGCCAACGCCGGACACTTCGACGTCGAGATACGCTTGGAGGATCTTCGCGCGCTCGCCGTTGGCGGACGACGTGAGGCGCTGCCACTGGTCGAGGAGTACACACTCGCAGATGGTCGACGCTTGAACCTCCTTGCTCAGGGCCGAGTCGTCAATCTGGCTGCGGGGCAGGGGCACCCGGCGGCGGTGATGGACATGTCTTTCGCTGGCCAAGCCCTGTGCGTCGAGTACATGGTCGAGAGCGCGGGCACGTTGCCCGCAGGCGTGCTGGCGGTACCCGACCGCATCGACGAGGAAGTTGCGCGCTTGAAGCTCGAGTCGCTCGGCGTGCAGATCGACGAGCTGCGCGATGACCAGCGTGTTTATCGCAGCTCATGGGAACATGGCGCGTAGGCGCTCTCACAGTTCCGTTTTCCTATAGCTTGCGCTCCTCGATGAGAGCAATGGTCCTCGCCGCGGGTCTCGGAACCCGCCTACGTCCCCTCACAAACGAGATCACCAAGCCGATGGTGCCGGTCCTCGACCGTCCGGTGATGGCGCACATCCTCGATCTGCTCGAAGATCACGGCTTCGAAGATGTAATCGCCAACCTGCATTACTTCCCCGAGTCGATCAAGCAGTATTTCGGCGAGCGTCTGAGCTATCGCTTCGAGCCGGAGCTGCTCGGCACCGCCGGGGGAGTGCGCGGCTGTGCTGACTTCTTCGGTGACGACTCGTTCGTCGTGATCTCAGGCGACGCGCTCACCGACATCGATCTGGGTGCGTTCGCGGCCCGCCACCGCGAGGCGGGCGGGATCGCGACGCTTGCCGTCAAGAAGGTCTCAGACACGCGCGAGTACGGCGTCGTCCTGCACGATCGCGATGGGCGCATCACGGGCTTCCAGGAGAAGCCGAGCCCCGAGGAAGCGCTCTCGGACCTCGGCAACTGCGGTATCTACATCTTCAGCCCGGAGATCTTCGACTACTTCCCCGATCGTCCCTTCGTGGACTGGGCCCAAGACGTATTTCCGGCCCTGCTCGAGAGCGACATCCCGTTCCATATCCACGAGGTGCGCGAGTACTGGAACGATGTTGGCTCACTGGCGGAGCTGCGCCAAGGCACCTTCGACGCGCTGCGGGGCGAGCTGCGCCTGCAGGTCGAGGGACGCGAGCTTGCCCCTGGCTTGATCGTCGCGGGGGAGAGCGTCGTGCCTCGGAGCGCCGAGATCGAGGG
>DATHMQ010000154.1:0-44231 GCA_035486935.1 Solirubrobacteraceae bacterium | reverse complement strand
CAGCGTCTCGCGCCCGTCGCTGGACGACGTCTTCATGTCCTACACCGGCTCGACGATCCGCGACGCCGAGGCCGGCTCGAACGACATGATGCGCAACATGGCAAGGATGATGAGCCGCTGATGATCGCCCGTTGCCCCTCACACGGCCGAGACGGCGCCCCACCGATGCTCGTCCGCCCCCCTTCTACTCGCGCGCGCGTGGAGCCCGGCGGCAGGAGGGCGTGCTGAATGGCGACCCGGACCCGCACCACGTCACCCGTGCAGCACGACTCCGCGCCTGAACTGGCGCGCCCGCACGTGCCCGCGCGCAGCGTCCGCTCGGAGCTGCGCGCGATCAAGGCTGTCTGGCGGCGCGAGCTGATCCGTTTCTCGCGCGACCGCCTGCGCATCCTGACTTCGCTGATCCAGCCGTTCCTGTTCCTGTTCGTGCTGGGGACAGGATTGTCCTCGCTCGTGTCGGCCAGCACGCACGGTGTCAACTTCCGCACGTTCATCTACCCGGGCGTGCTTTGCATGGCGGTCATGTTCACCGCGATGTTCTCGGCCGCCTCGATCGTGTGGGACCGCGAGTTCGGCTTCCTGCGCGAGATGATGGTCGCACCGGTCAGGCGCTCGTCGATCGTGCTCGGCAAGTGCGCCGGCGGCGCGACGGTCGCCGCTTTCCAGGGCGTGATCGTGATGGCGATCGGCCCGCTCGTCGGTGTGCACTACACGCTCGGCCTCGCCCTGGAGGTGTTCGCCCTGCAGCTGCTGCTGGCCTTCTCGATCACCGCCTTCGGCATGATGGCCGCGGCGCGCGTGACGCAGATGCAGTCGTTCATGGCGCTGATGCAGATGGCGATCATGCCGATGTTCTTCCTCTCCGGCGCGATGTTCCCGGTCAACAACCTGCCGACCTGGCTGGCGGTGCTCAACCGGCTGGACCCGCTCACCTATGCGGTGGACCCGATGCGCCGGGCCGTGTTCGCCCACCTGAACATCTCCCCGCTCGTGCGCCACGCGCTCGCACCCGGGGTCACCTGGTGGGGCTGGCACGTGCCGGGTCTGCTCGAGGCGGCGATGGTCGCGATCATCGGGCTTGTGATGCTGGCGATCGCGATAGTGGAGTTCTCCGCGGTGGAGTAGGTCAGCTCTATACGTCGGCGAGCAGCGCGGCGATGTCGAGGTCGGCCACGCCGTCGAGCGGTGAGGGCACGACGCTGCCCTCGTGGTAGACCTCGTACTGCTCATAGCCGTGGCGCCCGGGCCGCGTGCGTACCTCGATGGCTCTGCCGGGCAAGTCGACGAGCCAGTAGGTCGAGATGTCGGCTTCAGAGAACAGCGTGGCCTTGCGACCGCGGTCTGCGCGGTGCGAGCTGACGGCGACCTCAATAGCAAGTAGCGCGCCACGCAGGTGTTGTCCGGGTGGTGGCTCGCTCGCCGCGACCAGCAGGTCGGGCTCTGGCTCTGAGCGGGGGCGGATCTCCACCGGCGACTGAACCTGCGTCCACCATTGCGGCGCCGCCGCGAAGTGGCGCATCAGTCTGGTCACGACCACGGTATGCGCCGGCGAGATCGGGCTCATCTCGACAAGCAGCCCGTCCAGCAGCTCGATGTGCAGGCCATCCAGAGCGCCTGTAAGCACCATGCGGTTGTACGTATCGACGTCGATACGGTGGATCGGGTCCTCGCGCGCGCTGTCCTTGTCGATGAGCAGCCCGTCGAGCAGCTCGACGTCCATGCCATCCAGCGCGCCCGCGTCTGCCAGTCTGTGGCAGGTATCCACGTCGAGCCGGTAGAGCGGCAGGTCTGATGTGGCCGTAGCCATGAACACATTCTACCCGCGCTGTGGCGAAAACACAAATGGGGTCATGCTTACTATTCCGACCGGGGTCGCCGAGCGGGACATGACACAGCCGAAATTCAGCTCCTACGGGCCAGCGTCTCGTGGTGGGCCCGCTCAGCCCATAACGGGAGGCACTTGACATTCCTGAGTTAACGATATATCGTGAGCTTACGTAATACATCACGATAGGAGATAGATATGTTCGCTCACGCGATCTATGCAACCGATGAGGGGGGCTGTCTGCACGAGGACCCTCGCTGTCTAGGAGGCGTCTCGCGCCATGACTTGAGGAACTACCTGCGCGCGATGACCGGGCGCGGCGGCGGGCCGGAGGGCGGTGGCCATCATCACGGCCACCATCGCGGACCGCGCGATTTCGGCCCCGGCGGTCGCGGTGGCTTCGAGGGCTTCGGCTTCGGTGGCTTCGGCCCCGGCGGCGGCGGGCGCTTCGGGCGCGGCCGCAAGGCCCGGCGCGGCGATATCCGCACCGCGGCTTTGCTGCTGCTGGCCGAGGAGCCGCGCAACGGCTACCAGATCATGCAGGAGGTGCAGGAGCGCAGCGAGGGCGTCTGGCGTCCCAGCCCGGGCTCGGTCTACCCGGCGCTGCAGCAGCTCGAGGACGAGGGCCTGATCCGCTCAAGCGAGGGCGGCGGCGGCACCGGGAAGGTGTTCGAGTTGACCGACGCGGGCAGGGCCATAGTGCAGGAGCGCGACGCCGACGCTCCCACTCCGTGGGAGCAGATGAGCGGCAACGTCTCAGACCAGGCACACGAGCTGGCGGGCGCGATGCGCGAGTTCGCCGCGGCTTTCACGCAGGTGATCCGCAGCGGCAGCGAGACCCAGATCGCGGAGGCTCGCAAGGTAATCGAGACGGCTAAGCGCGACCTCTACCGCATCCTCAGTGCTTGACGGCCTGCATCGCCGCGACGTGCTGAGGCTACGGTCGGTCGGAGACGGCCTGCATCGCCACGCCGAGCAGCGGGTCCTGCTTGCTTGTCTCCTGTGAGGCCTCGGCCGCGCGCATGCTCTCGCGCAGACTGTCCGGGTCCCTGAGCATGCGCCGTTCGGTCAACGGCTGGATCAGCCCGCGCAGGGCGATCATCGCGCCGATCCAGCGCGGCGACCACACCCGTGCAGCACGCCGTTCGATGCCTTGCTCGATCGCATCGACGGCCTTGGAGACGGGCGCCGGCTTGGTCAGGAACGAGGGCGAGTTGCCGCGAACCCGCTCGACCGAGGGCTGGGCGAAGCTGGCGCGCACGAGATCGGTGTCGATGAACCCGAAGTAGGCGCAACCGACCTTCGCTCCACTCGGCGCGGTCTCCATACGAAGCGCGTCGCTCAAAGCCTCGACACCAGCCTTGGCGGTCGTATAGGGCCCCATCATCGGCGCGTGCGCGACGGCAGACAGCGAGGAGATGTTCAGCAGGTAGCCGCGCCGCTCGGTGATCTGGGAGATCAGGGCGCGGTCGGTACGCCACACGCCGAGCAGGTTGACGGCAAGCGTGCGCTCGACCTGCTCGATCGGCGCGTTTGCCAGCGAGCCGGTGTAAGAGATGCCGGCGTTGGCGATGCCGACGTCGATGCCGCCGAAGCGCTCGACGGTGGCACTGACGGCGCGCTGCAGCGCCTCGTAGTCGGTCACGTCGGCGTCGAACGCGGCGGCACGGTCGCCCAGCTCGGCCGCGAGTGCTTGCAGACGCTCGGGCTCGAGGCCGACAAGCGCGACGTTGGCACCCTTGCGGTGCAGACGTCGAGCGGTCTCAGCGCCGATGCCGCGGGCGGCGCCGGTGATGAAGACGGTGCGGCCGTTGACGTCGAATGGAGCCTGGTCACGAGCCATGAGAGTCAACCCTACGCCTTCGCGCCGTGCGCCGTCATGCCGGAGGGGTTGTCGGGGGTGTGGGGGTACTCCGAAAGGGGGAGTTTCGAAAAACACCAGTAAATCTGGACGAGGATCTTTAAGTTTGGTACCAAAAGAATTGGTGCGATCCCAAAATGCACCCCTTTTCTTGGGATCGACCTTTTTAGAGCCAAACGCCGGACCCGCGCGCCGGTCCCGGAGCAGAGCCTGCACGCCGGCGCACATCGGTGCACGCCGGCGCGTTTGTCGGTCGGGCGGCTCAGGCGGCGCTGAGAGCCTTCGCCTTGAGGCTCTCGAACTCGGCCTGCGTGATCGAACCGCTGTCGAGCAGGCTCTTGGCCTTGTGGATCTGCTCGGTCGGGTCGGTCTTGGCGGCCACCGACTGCACGTAGTCGTCGAACTGCGACTGCGCCGCCTTCTGCGAGGCGATCGCGCGCTCGGTCATGCCCTTGTGCTCGGCGATCAGGTAGACGAACACGCCGAGGTAGGGCAGCACGATGATGAAGATGATCCACAGCACCTTCATGAAGCCGGAGGTATCGTGACGGCGGAAGAGATCGGCGATCACGGTGAACAGAATCCACAGCCAGACGACGAAGGCAAAGAAGATCAGCATCGTCCAGAAAACTTCCAGGAACGGGTAACTTGTTGCTGCAACAACCATCGGGACCGTCCTTATCGATTGGGGGCCAGTCGTCGTCTCCAGCCGGTGGGCGGAAGCGCGTGTTGCCCGTTGTCGCCAAGAGCTTGACGGTGATTTGGCACGCTGTCAACGCGAGGGGCCCGCATTTCGCCTCAGTAGTTTTTACGCGGCGCTTGGTCGGACAATCCGGAATAGAAAGCCGGACAATCAGGAATAGGTCCTCGGACAATCCGGAATAGCGTCTCCCGGCTCGGCGGTGCGCCTACTACCATTGACAATAAGAGCCGTGCGTGCTAAGAATTAGTTCTTATGCGGAGTCCGGTCCTCAGGGACTCGCCGGGCTCGTTGAGCGGACTGCTCGAGCGCGAGCGGCTGTTCGCGGCGATCCTCGCCGAGGCCCGCGCACACGGCTATCTCGACACGAGCGTCGAAGCCGTGGCGGCGCGCGCCGGGCTGTCCGAGGCCTGCTTTCACGAACACTTCGCCACGGCCGAGGAGTGTCTGCTGGCGGCGCTGCACTCGCTGGCGATACGCGCCCACGCGCAGGTCTTCTCGTTCGCGGCCGGACCCATCCACCCCGATCCGTTGGTCGAGCGCCGCGCCTGGCACGAACCCCAAGTCGAGCGTCGAGCCGAGCACGCGCGCGACCCCGAGGACGATCGTCTCGATTGCGCGCTCGCCTGTCTGGCGCCGATCCTCGCGGCCACGCTCTCGGTGGGTGAGCTGTGAGCTGTCTGCGAGCTGTGCGGCGTTCACGTCAATTATTCCCTTGCGAGCGAGGCCAGACAGCGAGTAGAATGGCAGTAAGTACGAATCCTTACCAGTATCAATGGTATTCTCAAATGGAGTTGGAGCGTTGATGCCACCCCGCAAGCCCATCCGTGACGCAGGCGGCGCGCCCCCCGGCAAGCTCGCCCCGGGCATGCGCCTCTCACGCGAGTTGGTTGCCGAGAGCCAGCGCGAGCGCCTCGCCGGCGCGATGCTCGTGCTGGTCGATGCGCAAGGGTTTGCCGGCACGAGCCTCGCCGACCTGATCGCCCAGGCGCATGTCCCGCGCGACGCTTTCTACCGGCACTACGGCAGCATGGAAGTCTGCTTTCAGAGCGCCTACAACAGTCATTTCGCTTGGGGTGCGGGGCAGGTCGTCGCGGCGTTCAACGCGCCTGAGCTGGAGCAAGATCCCGAGCGCGCCGCAGTCGCGCTGGCGGCGCTGAGCGAGTTCGCGCGCGAGTGGCCGGCCGGTGCGCGCGTGTGCGCGATCGATGTCTTGACGGTATCCCACGGCGCGCTGGAGGCGCGCGCGCAGGAGCTGGCCGGGGTGCGCGCGTTGCTCGACGCGGCGCTCGGCGTCGACGGCCCGCACGCCGAGCGGGCTCCCCTGCTTACAGTCGCGGTGCTCGGCGGGATGCGTTGGGCGGCGTACGTGCACCTGCGCAAGCGCCCGCGGCGCGAGCTGCCAAGGCTCGGCGAGGAGTTGTACGAATGGATCCGCTCGTACAGCGACGCCGGCTTTGCGGGCGAGGGCGGTAGCCCGGGCGGTGAGGAGCGAGCGATCGGCGCTGGTAGCAAGCAAGCGAATGTGGACGGCGCCGGCGTGGCCGTTGGCGATGTACCCGAGGCATCGGCGGCAGGGTCACGCGGCGAGCCGCGGGACGGTGAGGCTCCGGGCGAGCTCGACTTCCCCGGCGATGAGCCGCGCGAGCGGATCCTGCGCGCCGTCATCTCGCTGGCCGCGAGCAGCGACGGCGAGGACTGCACCTACCCGAAGATCGCCGCTGCGGCAGGGGTCTCGCACGACACCTTCTACAAGCACTTCTCGAGTCGCCAGGAAGCACAGCTGGCGGCATGCCAGGGGGTCCACGAGCGTCTGATCGCGGCGGCGCGCAGGGCGTCTGCCGCCGCGACGGACTGGCCCACGGGGGTGCGAGACGGCTTGGGCGCATACCTGGCCGAGGCCGCCCGCGACCCGCAGGCAACGCGCGTGATGGTGCTCGGCTCGCTCAGCCTGGGCGAGCCGGGACGCAAGTTCCTGGAGCGGCGTGCACGGGCGCTGAAGCAGCTGCTGCGCCCAGCCTTGGCCGCCGCCCCGAGCCTGCCCGACGCCGGCGCCGAGATGTTGGTTGGCGCGATCCTCGAGGTCCTGTACGAACATGCGCTGGAGCGGCGTATCGAGCAGCTGCCTGCGTTACAGGGCCAGCTTGCCGAGATCGTGTGTGTGCCGCTGCTCGGCGCGCGCCACGTGCTCGCGCGGCCGGCCGAGGTCGCCGCCCGCCGCCTCGCGTCCGACAGGGCGTAAGAGAAGGCGCCATCTCTACAAGTCAGTAGGCAACACTAGACACAGTCATAAAAATCTGTTTTTATGTAGAGATGCAAACGACAGGGAAACACTTGGCCGCTTTCGATGCGGCAGTAGAGGAGATCGCGGCGCAGGTGCTGCCGGCCTACCGCGCGAGCGACGACTGGTTGGAGCGCATGCGGGCAAGCCTGCTGGCGCTGCTGGGCGCGTTCGACGGGCAGCCCGAGACAGCCCGAATGCTCATCGAGGACTCGATCGCCTGGGGGCCGGAGGTGTTGGAGCGTCGCGGCGATCTGCTCGAAGTCCTGGCCGAGGCGCTTGACGATCCGCACGGCAAGCTCGACCCGGTTGAGCCACTGCCCGAGACCACAGGCGAGAACCTCGTTGGCGCTTCGCTGTCGTGGATTCACACGCGGCTGCAGGACGAAGGCGGGCCGCTGATGGAGCTGGCGCCGTCGCTGATGAGCATGATCGTGCACACCTATCTCGGCGCGGAGGCGGCCCAGCGAGAGTTGGAGCGGCCGCTGACGGGCCTTGGTGTGGAGGTTGTCGAGCGCGAGAGCGAGGGACAGGCCACGCAGCAGGCGCCGATTTCCCGGCTGCGGGCAACTCCCTCTTGACACGGTCGTAAAAATCTGTTTTTATTGGGACAGGACATTTGTGTCCAACCAGGGGGCAGGCGGTCAGCTCGACCGTTTTGGGTTTCAGGTCAACAGGAGGGGAGCAGCAAAGAGGATGGGGAGCGTCGCGAACACCGGTCGGACGGGCGGGGCAGTGCTTGACGCAGGGCCGTGGGTGGCGCAGCTGTGAGCGTTGCCCGCTCAGTCCGTCCTGCCCGTCCTGTTCGTCCGGCCAAGGCCAGGCGCTCCCGCTCCAACTCGCGCGCTCAGCTCGAGGCCGCCCGGGAGCGGCAGGGGGCGCATGTCGCTGTCGTCCAGCGGGCTCGCTTGCTGGCCGGAGCGGTGCGGGCTGTCGACAAGTACGGCTACGCGCACAGCACCGTCAGCGAGATCACGGCGTTGGCGCATGTCTCGCGGCGCACCTTCTATGAGCTGTTCAACGGCAGCGAAGAGTGCCTGCTGGCGATGTGCGAGGAGATCCTGGGGCGCGCCAGTTCACATGTGGAAGCGGCCGAGTTCGACGGGCTGGCCTGGCGCGAGCGGGTGCGCGGTGGGCTGTGGGCGATCCTCTCATTTCTCGACGACGAGCCGGTGCTGGCGCGCGTCGGCATCGTGCAGTCGGCTCGGGGCGGACCGCAGATCATCGAGTTGCGTGAGCGGCTGTTTGCCCGGCTGGCGAGCGTCATCAACGAGGGGCGCGGTGTCGGTAATCGCGCGACCGATTGCCCAGAGCTCACAGCGGAGGGGCTTGTCGGTGCCGTTCTATCGATCCTGCACACGCGCCTGGTGCGCGGCGAGCGAGTACCGCTCAAGAGTTTGCAAGGAGAGCTGATGGCGATGATCGTGGCGCCCTACCTGGGCTCGGCGGCCGCGCGCGCCGAGCGCAACCGGCCGGCGCCGCTTCAGGTTCCCGCGCCCAGCACCAACACCAACGGCAGCATCTCCAGTGGCACAGTTGTCAGTGCCGAGCGCGACCCGTTGCACGGTGTCTCGATGCGCTTCACCTATCGCACGGCGTGCGTGCTCGAAGCGGTCGCGGTCAAGCCGGGGTTGTCAAACCGGGGGGTGGGCAATGCGGCCGGGATTCCCGACCAGGGGCAGGTGTCAAAGCTGCTCGCGCGGCTGCAGGGGTTCGGCTTGATGAAGAACACGGCCCCATTTCGCAAGGGGGCTCCGAACGCTTGGGAGTTGACAGCCGAGGGTGAGCAGGTCGCGCGGGTCGTGGGGATGGGGCCGCAAGGCGCAGGACAGCACGGGCAATCCCTGTGAGTTCGATCTTTATTCAGAGTTGCGGTTTGGGAAAAGGGAGGGGACGTTCGATGAATACGGCTCGTCGGTTGGTAGGGGGTTGTTTTGTGAGCGCGTGCGCGCTGCTCGGCGTTCTCGTCTTCGCGAGCGCGCCCGCGCTCGCGCTCGCGTCCCACAAGTACGAAAAACAGATCAGCGAAACCCCGTTGGGGAAGCTCACAAGTGTCTTCTCGATGACGACCGATTCGGGTGATCTTTACGTGAGCGCGGAACATGATGGGGGAGGGCTCGACAAGTTTGACGCCACGGGCGCCTTCGTCTCGCAGATCCCGTTGCCGGGTTTCGGAGAACCGCGACATGGAGTCGCGTTCGGGCACTCCACGATCGAAACGGAGCTGTATGCGGGCTATGGCAACGTGGTCACCGTGTTTGGCGCGGGCGCGTGCGGCTCGCTTGAATGCCCCGCCTTTCAGAAAGAATGGACGGGGGCGGATACGCCGAACAAATCGTTCGTCAGCGAACTAGGCGTAGGCTCTGGCGCTGTCACAGATGTCGCGGTGGACGAATCGGCGGCCGTGAACTGGGCCAAAGGCGACGTCCTCGTCGCCACCAGTAGTCAATCAGGAGGCGTCGAGGTCTACCCAAACCTGAACGTGGTCGACGTGTTCAAGCCCGAAGCGGGCGGCAATGAGAAATACGTCACGCAGCTGAGGGGGACGCCTGTGGGAGAAGTCGTCGGCTCGACCGAAGAGGGCGAACCTTTCGAGTCCCCCAACATAGTGGCGGTGTCGCCCGCAAACGGCGATGTGATGGTAGTCGAGAGCGGCGCGCTCGACATTTTTGAAACGACGACTCGTATGGGCGAATATGCCTTCGTACGTAAGCTGACCGGTCCGAGGGCAGGTGTCCCGTTCGGAGGGATCCAGGGTGTGACGATCGCCGGTGGGATCGGGCAGGGTGCCGGTGACATATTTGTCTCCACCCAAGTTGCGGGAGTGAACGTCGTGGATGAGTTCAGCCCGACCGGTGGGCTCGTTGACGTGATCAGCGGTAAGCAGACCCCGACCGGGAGCTTCAACAGTGGCGGTCAGCTAGCGGTCGATCCCGTCTCCGAACGTCTGTTCGTCAGCGAATACGATAGCGTGTTTTCCAGCCCCGGGTATGGGTACGGTCACATCGATGTGTTCAGCCGGACGCTCGTGCAGCCCGACACGGTGACGGAAAGCGTCACGAACGTGAGGTACGAACCGGTGGCCCACGCTTGGGGGCTCGAGCTGACAGGCTCGGTGAATCCCGAAGGCGCGGGTCCGGCGACGTGCCGGTTCGCGTGGGGGAGCACGCCCGCGCTGGGGAACGTGGCGAACTGTGAAGGCGAAGGCGAAAGCGATAAAAACCCGGTGCCCAACGGGACGAATCCCGTGGGGGTGCACGCGAACCTCAGCGGTCTGGCGCCGGGAGCGACGTACTATTACCGGTTGCAGGCGTCGAACGCGAACGGCACGAATGAAGGCGAAGAATCCCAGGATGCGCAGTTCACGACGGGCGGCGCGGCGCTCGAGGGGGAGTCCGTGTCGGATGTGGCGTCTTCGAGCGCGACGCTGGAAGCGTCGATCGCTCCGCTGGGCTCGGCGACGTCGTACTACTTCGAATACGACACGAGCCCGTATACGCCGAGCGAAGCGCCACACGGGTCGAGCACTCCGATCGTGGGGATTGGCGTGGGCGTGGGCGCGAGTCCGATCGAAGTGAGCCGCCATATCCAGGGTCTTGCCGAACACACGTCCTATCACTATCGCGTCGCCGTCCTCAGCGACGTCGAAGTCGAATCGGGTAAGAGCGAAGCGGTCGTGTTCTACGGCCCCGACGAGACGTTCACAACGCAGCAGCCGAGTAATGGTGTGCAGCTGTTGGATGGTCGTCAGTTGGAACTGGTCTCGCCGCCCGATAAGCACGGCGCGCTGATCTTCGGACTCGTCAAGGCGATCAACTCGGCTCAGAGCCCGACGCAGGCCGCCGGCGATGGCGATGGCGTGACGTACACGGCGTTTACGCCGACGGAATCGGGCGCGGCCGGGTATAGCATCGTAGAGCAGGTCCTCTCGACGCGCAACGCCACGGGCGCGGGCTGGTCTTCGCGCGATGTCTCCCCGCCGCACGCCGCGCCGACGGGGCTCGAGCCATACCCGGAGTACAGGCTCTTCTCCGATGATCTTTGCTCCGGTGCGCTCGATCTGACGGGTGGCGACGGGACCTCGCTGTCCGGTGAAGCTTCGGAAGCGACGCCGTATCTGCGTCTGAATGGGTGTGGAGGCGCCGGTGAAAGCTATCTGCCCTTGGTGAGCGGCAAAGCGGGCGCAGACGACGATGTGCCGGCGGGGACCGTGTTCGGCGGGTCGGTCGGGTTTATCGGCGCGAGCCCGGACATGACCCATGTGCTGCTGGCGTCCAATGTGGCGCTGACCGAACAGCCGACCGAAGGTTACGAAGAGCTGTATGAGTGGTCCGCCGCGAAGTCCGGGCTCGGGCGGCTGCAGCTGGTGAGCCGCCTGCCCGAAGGCGAAGGGGGTGGTCCTACGCATCTGCCGGTCGACGCCGGCAACGAAATTCTGTCGGGTGCGAAATCGGTTGCCGACGAAGGCGAGCGCGTCATCTGGACGGCTGGAGGAGAACAAAACGCGGCGCTGTATATGCGCGATCTGGCGCGGGAAAAGACGGTGAGGTTGGATGTC
This sequence comes from Solirubrobacteraceae bacterium, assembly GCA_035486935.1. Classification (GTDB taxonomy): domain Bacteria; phylum Actinomycetota; class Thermoleophilia; order Solirubrobacterales; family Solirubrobacteraceae; genus Palsa-744. Next base: position 33,006 of record DATHMQ010000154.1, on the reverse strand, counting down.
GCGCAGCCGGACGCGGCCGGCGGCTCGCCGGACGCGGTGTTTCAGTTCGCCAGCGAAGGTGGTTCGCGGGTGTTCTTCACCGATACGGAGCGGTTGACTGCTGCGTCGAGTGAACGTGGCGCGGACCTGTATGAGTGCGAAATCCTCGAAGCGAGCGGTGTGTGCGTGTTGCACGATCTGACGCCGGAAGGGCCGGGCGGTTCCAGTGAAGTGCAGAATCTCGTGTCCGGCGGGGCAGACGGGTCGTATGCGTATTTTGCCGCGGCTGGGGTGCTGTCGGGCTCCGACGCGCCGGCCGGTGTGGGTCGCGGCGGGTGCGCGCCGAAATCGTTTGCGCACACGACGTGCAACCTGTACGTGTACCACGAAGGGAGCGTCAGATACATCGCGACGCTGTCGAGCGAAGACGAACTCGATTGGGGCAGCGGTAGCCAAACGCGCAAGACGGTTGGCTATTTGACGGCGCACGTGTCGCCGGATGGGCGGTACTTCGCGTTCATGTCGGCGCGCTCGCTGACGGGTTACGACAATCTCGATGCGCGTAGCGGCAAGCCGGACGCGGAGGTGTACCTGTATCACGCACCCGAAAATCTGGCAGCGGAAGCCGGCGCCTTGAGCTGCGCGTCGTGCGATCCGACCGGGGCGCGGCCGCTGGGTGTGGAAGTGCATGCGGTCTACGCGAATGGCGGGGCGGACCTCGCGGCGATCGCCGAAGGCACGGGCTTTGTATATGGGTCGCGGTCGTGGGTGGCGGCCAACCTGCCGGCCGGCACGGCGCTCGGGCTTTACCACGAAGCGATGTACCTGTCGCGTTTGCTGTCGAACAGCGGCCGGTTGTTCTTCGACAGTTCGGACGCGCTCGTGCCCCAGGATGTGAATGGCGCTGAGGACGTGTATGAGTACGAGCCGGGGCAGGCGGGTAGCTGCACGACCTCCTCCAGCTTGTATCACGGTGTGTCAGGTGGGTGTGTGGGGTTGATCTCCGCGGGCACGTCCGCCAAGGAATCGGGGCTGCTGGACACGAGCGAAAGCGGAGAAGACGTGTTCTTCGTAACCGCCGAAAAACTCGTGCCCGAAGACTATGACACGGCGCTCGACGTGTATGACGCGCACGTGTGCTCGCAAGCGGCGCCGTGCGCGAGCGCGCCGCCGCCGCCGCCGCCGCCGTGCTCGACGGTGGACGCGTGCCGCGCGGCGCCCACGCCGCAACCTGCTCTGTTCGGGCTCCCGTCGAGCGCGACGTTCTCCGGCACCGGCGACGTCTCCACGCTGCAAACGGCCAAGTCCAAGTCCAAGCCGAAGGTAAAGGCAAAGACCTGTGGCAAGGGCCTGACCAGAAGGCACGGCAAGTGCGTGAAGGCCAAAGCGAAGCGAAAGGCAAAGAGAGCAAAGAGAGCCAGAGTAAAGGGAGCCGGTGGACCAGGGAGAGCCGGTAGCGATAGGGGGGCGGGCCGATGAACGTCAAAAGGTTTGTGTGGGGTATGAGGCGCATCGTGTTGGTGGCGCCGGCGGTGGCCGTATTGAGTATCCTTGTTGCTGGAGCCTCTACGGCCTCCGCGGAAGCGCTGTCGCCGTGGTGGGGCCTGTATTCCTCGCAGCGCCCGACGAACCTGCACGCCGGGGCGGCGACAAGTGAGGAACAGGAAATCACGGCGTCGCCGGGGAAAGATGCTGTCGGCGAAAAAGGGGTCGCGTTTGAGCTGAAGGTCGGCGGGAATTTTGTGGGGATCTTTGCCACGGAAGAATACGCGACGGTCGATCATCTTCCCGAACCGACCCCGGAAAACATCGAAAAGGCTTTGGAAGGCGAAGAATTCTACGGTAAGGGCAATGTGACAGTGAGGGGAGAACCTCCGGTGGTCGGCAGCCCGCTCGGGAGCATAAGGTTGATCATCAAGAGCGTAAACAGAGGTTCTGTGGCTCCGCTGGAAGTCATCTCGCTCTCCGGGGTCCCAGGCGAAGCGAACACGAAGATCGTGGCCCCGGGTAGGCCGGATGGTGAAATCGTGGTGACGGCGCAGAACTTGGGCGACGGCCCGGCGGAAGGGTCGGTGGTGCCGATCCGGCTCGCGGACTTGGTGCCCGCCGGGTTGAAGGTCGTGGCGGTGGAAGAGGTCGTCGGGAAGTCCGCGGCGGTGTGCTCTCCGCACCCTGAGGGCGAAAGCCCGGTGGTGTGCACGTTCGGGGAATCACTGGAACCGTATGGGGTCATCGAAATGCGGATCTCCGTGATCGTCGAAAACGAAGCCGAGTTGGTGGGCGCGCTGAACAGGATGAGCGTCTCCGGCGGTGGCGCCGTGGCTGAAAAGTCGATCGTGCGTCCGCTCAGCGTTGGTGGGTTGCCGAGCTTTGGGGTCGATGAAAACACGTTCGCGCCCGAAGAAGCCGGTGGCGGCTTCGATTCGCAGGCCGGCTCACACCCGTTCCAGGTCACGAGCGTGCAGACGTTCAACCAGCTGGCGAGCACCGGTCATGGCGCCGGCGGAAACTACGATGTGTTTCCCGTTGCTCTGCCGAAGGATCAGAAGGTGCTCACGCCGCCGGGGCTGGTCGGCAACCCGACGCCGTTTGTGCGATGCACCGACCAGCAGTTCCTCGTCAATCCCGGCGGGGTACCGGATTGTCCGGCTGCCAGCGTGGTCGGGATGGCCGTGATCACGCTCGACGAACCGGCGCTCTACGGTGTGACCACGGTGTCCTCGCCGATCTTCAACCTCGTGCCGAACGAAGGGGAACCGGCGCGGTTTGGGTTCTATGTGGAGGTGGTCCCGGTGTTCCTGAACGCGTCGGTGCGCACGGGCTCCGATTACGGCGTGACGATCGGTGCGCACAACATCTCAGAGATCCAGGGTTTGCTGAGCACCAGCATCACATTCTGGGGCGTTCCCGGCAATCCGGCGCACAACGGCGACCGTGGATATCCGTGCATCAGCCACGAAAGCTCGTGCGTGGCCTCCGAAGAAGCGGTACCGCCGCCGTTTGTGACGATGCCGACGTCGTGCACCGGCCCGCTGCAGGCCAGCGCGCAGGTCGACTCGTGGGCAAACCCCGGCGAAGTGCTGTCCGACGGTCTCAGCGAACCGTTGCTGGGCCTCGATGGTTGCGATCATCCGCCGTTCGACCCTCAGGTCGGCGTCGCGCCGGACGGCTCGAGCGCGAGCACCCCGAGCGGGTTGACGGTCGGTATCCACGTTCCGCAGACCGCGGAGTTGAACCCGAGCGGGATCGCGGAGTCCACGCTGCGCGACACGACCGTGACGCTGCCCGCGGGTGTGGCGCTCAACCCGGGCACGGCCGACGGGCTGGAAGCCTGCTCGGAGGCGCAGATCGGGTTCACGGGGTTCGGGGAACTGAACAAGCAATACGAACCGGGTGTGCAGACCGCTCAGTTCACGCCCGCCGAAGCGTCGTGTCCGAACGGGTCGAAGATCGCGGAAGTCGAAATCGAAACGCCGCTGTTGGCGCACGCGTTGAAGGGTTTCGTGTACCTCGCCGCGCAGGAAGCGAACCCGTTCTCCTCGCTGTTTGCGATGTACATCGTTGCGCGTGACCCGGTGTCGGGGACGCTGATCAAGCTCCCCGGGAAGGTCGAACCCAACCCGGTAACGGGTCAGATCACGACGACGTTCCAGAACACGCCCCAGCTCCCGTTTGAAGAACTGAGGCTGCACTTCTTCGGCGGCGAACGCGCGCCGCTGGCGACGCCCTCTAGTTGCGGCGCCTACACTACGAGCGCCCTGTTCACGCCGTGGTCCGGCGAAGCAGCGGCGCAGCGCTCCTCGACGTTTGACATCACAAGCGGCCCCAATGGCACGCCGTGCGAGAGCCCGCTGCCGTTCGGCCCGTCGTTGACGGCCGGCACGACAAGCATCCAGGCGGGCGGGTTCAGCAAGTTCACGATGACCGTCAGCCGCGAAGACGGCCAGCAGGACATCCAGAGCCTCGAGCTGCACCTCCCGCCCGGTCTCTCGGGCCTGCTCACCGGCGTGGAACTGTGCAGCGAAGCGCAGGCGAACGCGGGGACCTGTGGGCCGACCAGCCTGATCGGCGAAACTACCGTCAGCGTCGGCGTGGGCGCCAGCCCCTATAGCGTGACGGGCGGCAAGGTCTACATCACCGGACCGTATGAGGGCGCGCCGTTCGGCATCTCTGTTGTCGTGCCCGCGAAGGCGGGCCCGTTCAACCTCGGAACCGTTGTCGTGCGCGGCACGATCCGGGTGGATCCGGTCACCTCCGCGCTGACTGTCACGACTAACACGCCGGCGCAGGGTGACGCGATCCCGCACATCCTCGACGGCATCCCGCTGCAGATCAAGCACGTGAACTTCACGACCACCCGTTCGGGGTTCACGTTCAACCCGACCAACTGCGACCCGATGAGCGTCACCGGCAGCGTGTCGAGCGTGCAGGGCGCGAGCTCGAACGTGTCCGTTCCGTTCCAGGCGACCAACTGCGCGACGCTGGCGTTCAAACCAGGGTTCGCGGTCTCGGCATCGGGGAAAACATCGAGAGCGAACGGGGCGAGTCTGCACGTCAAGCTCACCTACCCGAAAGCCGCGTTCGGCTCGCAGGCAAACGTCAAGAGTGTCAAGGTGGACCTGCCGAAGCAGCTGCCCTCCAGGCTCACGACGCTGCAGAAGGCCTGCCCCGAACAGACATTCATGGCCAACCCGGCCTCCTGTCCGGCCGCGTCGATCGTCGGGCACGCGAAGGCGATCACGCCACTGGTCCCGGTGGCGCTGGAAGGCCCGGCGTACTTCGTCTCCTACGGCGGCGCGAAGTTCCCCGAACTTGTGGTTGTGCTGCAGGGCTACGGCGTGACCGTGGACCTGCACGGCGAAACGTTCATCAACAAAGCGGGGATCACAAGCAGCACGTTTCACACGATCCCCGACGTACCCGTTGGCACATTCGAATTGACCCTGCCCCAGGGCAAATACTCAGCCCTCGCCGCCAACGGCAACCTGTGCACCACAAAACTGACGATGCCCACCGCATTCACCGCCCAGAACGGAGTCGAGATCCACGAGAACACCCCCGTCAGCGCTACCGGCTGTCCAAAGCACGCTCGCCACAAGCGTAAGAAGACCAGCGGGAGGAAGGGGCGCAAGCGGTGAGGTCCGATCGCTCAGAACAAAGAGATGCGATGAGCGGCGATGACGCGAGGCGCCTCGGCGGACATCCAACGCGCGCGTATCCGCGAGGCGATGGTGGCGGTCGTCTACGAGCGAGGCTTCGCCGGCACGACGGTCAGCTCGGTCTGCGCGCGCGCGAAAGTGTCGAGCCGCGGCTTCTACGAGGCGTTTGAAAGCCGCGAGCAGTGCTTCCTGGCCGTCCTCGACGAGGGGCACAGGCAGATCGGCGCGCTGGTCGCTGACGCGTTTGAGCGCACGGAGCGCTGGCAGGATGGGATGCGCGCGGCGCTCGCCGGGCTGCTGCTGTTCTTCGACGCCGACCCGCGCCTGGCGCGCGTGTGGCTGGTCGAGTCGCTGTGCGCGGGAGCGTGGGCGCTCGAGCGCCGCGAGCGCAACATCGTCGTGCTGACGAGCCAGGTGCTCGAGCGCTGGCCCGCGCCGGCGGCCGTCAGGGAGCATCCGCTGGCGGCCGCAGACGTGATCGCGTCGGCGATGGGCGTCGTGCAGACGCATCTCATCGGCGCCAGGCCGCGGCCGTCGATCGCACTGCTCGAACCGATTATGGGTCTGACCTGCGCCCCGTATCTCGATGCGTGTGCGCTCCAGCTGGAGACGCGCCGCGCGGGAGCGTTGGCGCGGGAGATCCTCTCCAGGTATCCGCGCGAGCGGCGCTGCGCACCGGATGTCGTGACCGAGGTTCCGGGCGCGCTGAGCGATCCCCGGGCCCACCGCGCGCGCGGTTGCATGCTGTACGTGGCGAGCCACCCGGGAGCGAGCAACCGCCAGATCGCCGACGGCGTCGGGATGGGTCCTCGCCACGACCAGATCTCGAGGCTGCTCGCCCGACTTGCCACGATGGGATTGTTAGCCAAGCGCCCGGGAGCGCCGGGGCACTCCAATTCCTGGAGCGTCACCGAGCACGGCATACAGGTCTCCCGCGCGCTGGAAGCCCACGCGCATCGGGAACATCGCGAGCGCGCGATCCGCTCGATCGAGACGGTATCGCTCAGCAGAGCTGTACGCGTCGCTATCCAATGACGACCAGGATGAGCGTGGGGCCACGGCGTGCGCCGTGGCCCCACGATACGACCGGTCGAGCGTGTTGCGCTCGTATGCTGGCTCTAGCCTTCTAGTTCAAAAGTTTCGGGGCCGGGGATCTTGAGCGATGAGAATTCCGAATCGATCCCGAAAACTTCGCTGTTGGGCGATTCTATCCAGTGCAGCTGCTGTCCTGAGGGGCCTCCTTCAAAGGCGCTGGGTGTCTGGACACCTTTTGTCTCGTCAAACGACAGCGCAAATTCAGTCTCGCCCGGAAGGTTGAGGTGAGGTTTTGTGATGTTACCGATCACATGTCCCGTTATGGACACTTTGCCCAAAAGACTGCAAGTGAATTCGGCCCAGACCGGTTCTGAGCCTGTTTTGGCTTCTCCCGTGAAATCCAGTCCGACTTCTTCTTTGCTTTTGCTGATGTATCCTAGTTTGCCGGTCAGGGTCTTTGTCTTGATGATTTCCGTGCCCGAATTTTCACATGCAGCAAAGCCTTCGAACCTACATTTTTCAAACGTGACTACGGTATTGGTCACTTCCGTAGGGCCGTTGAACTGACCCGTGAGCTTTGTATGTCCGCTGCAAACAAGCTTCCTGCCTGGCGAGGTTTCAAGGCGGGGCGTACCCGTTTCACCTGAGAATTTTTGCGGGAAGGTCCCGCTCCTAGGGATAAACCTCAATGTCTTCGCCTCCGCGCCGCCGGCGGCGACCATGCTGAAGACAAGCACAGACGCGACTGCCGCGAGAGTAATCCATCTGAGTCTCATTGGCTGAATTTCCTTTCTGAATCGGTAATTGCTACTGGCAGCGCGACTCTAAGCACAGGCTTGCCTCCGGTCAAGATGTGTCATAAGTCCTTGTGGGCCGCGATGTGTAACAGGTACAGCCGCTGAAGAGAGCGCTGCGCAGGATTGCTCAGTGAGGCGAGAGAGGATCTGGTGGTGCCGACCCTTTGTGCTGGCCGAGCTCGACTACGCCACTTCTCGATCGTGCGCCCCGCTCACGTCGACGCGCTCGAACTGCTTCCCTGAGCAGGGAGTGGCCTTTCCCGGCCACGCGCGTGACTGAACCGCGAGTTCCTTGGGAGGCTCGTTGAAGCCGGGACGGTCGGGGTTCTCGACGCGTCGCACTGCCAGGTGTCTAGCGCTGTCTAGGCCGTCTAGCTTCGTCTAGCTTGTCTAGCGTTGTCTAGCTCACCTGCGGGTAAGAGCGATAACGACCGATAGATCAGGCACTAAACGCTATAATGCCTGATATATGCTGCCTAAAAAGACAGAGAGCGAACGTCGACCGCCGCTGGCGGTGCGCCGTGCTGAGCGCGCGCTGGGCGAGCACATCTCGACATGGCGCAAGCTCCGTGGACTGACGCAGGCCCAGCTCGCCGACCGGGCGAACATCTCGCGTGACACGCTGCAACGCCTGGAGGCCGGCGAGGGCAGCGTCAGCGTCGAGAACCTGCTGCTGATTCTACGGGCGCTCGGCATCCTCGAGAGTCTGCCGCAGGCGCTCGATCCGCTCGTAAGCGACGTCGGTCGCCTTCGCTCCGAGGAGGAACTGCCACAACGGGTGCGCCCGAGAAGGCTCGAGGGCTAGAGCGATGGTTGACGGCAGCGTCGAGGTGGTCGTACAGCTCGCCGGCGAGGATGTGGCCGCTGGACGTATGTGGACGCACCGCCGTCGCGGAGCGCAGTCAGCGACCTTTACCTACTTTGACAACTACCTACAGAGCCCGGACGCCTATGCGCTTGACCCGGCGCTCCAGCTCTACAGTGGCCAGCAGCAGACGCCGGAGGGCCGGGCTTTGTTCGGCGCCTTCTCAGACGCCGCGCCTGACGGTTGGGGTCGGCGGCTGCTGCGCCGCAGCGAGCTGACAGACGCCCGCGAGCAAGGCCGCACCGAGCGCGAGGTCGCTGAGGTCGACTACTTGCTCGGCGTGCGCGATGACCTGCGTCAGGGCGCGCTGCGCTTCCGTCACGACGAGCAAGGAGGCTTTCTCGCGCACGAGCGCGAGGGGATCCCGCACCTGATCGACCTACCACGCCTGCTGAACGCGGCCGAGCAGCTCGAACGCGACGAAGTGAGCGCCGAGGACCTGAGGCTGCTGCTCGAAGGCGGCAGCTCACTCGGCGGCGCACGCCCGAAGGCGCATGTCCTCGACCGCGAGGGACGCCTCGGTATCGCCAAGTTCCCCGCACCGCAGGGCGATGATTGGGACGTGATCGCCTGGGAGGCGGTCGCCCTGTCCCTCGCTCGGGATGCCGGGATCGCCGTTCCAGAGTTCGAGCTGCACCCAGTCGCCGGCAGGCCGGTGCTGATCCTCACGCGCTTTGACCGCAGCAAGCTGGGGCGCAGCGGCTATGTGAGTGCGATGACGCTGCTGGAGGCACGCGATGGCGAGGGCTCGAGTTACATCGAGATCGCAGAGGCAATCGAGGAGCACTCGCCGCGCGCCGGCGATGATCTGGCGGAGCTCTGGCGACGGATCGTGTTCGGGATCCTGATCTCCAACACCGATGATCACCTACGAAACCACGGCTTCCTGCGCACTAGCACTGCCGGATGGAGCCTGTCGCCGGCGTTCGACTTGAACCCGAACCCGCGCCGACGGGAGTTCTCGACGAGCATCTCAGGCGGGGACGGGCGCAACTCGATCGCGGGCGCGCTCGACGTCACGGCCGTGTTCCGCCTCACGCCCGAACGGGCGCTCAGCGTGCTCGATGAGGTCACCGCGGCGACCTCACACTGGCGTGAGACGGCGAAGCGCCACGGCATCTCGGCCTCCTCGATCGAACAGCTCGCGCCGGCATTCGAGCACGGGGAGGCACACGCGGCGCGCGGCAACGCCTGACCGAAAGCCCCTCTTGCCGTCTAGTGCCGTCTAGCCCTATAGCGTCTACTGCGCCTGTTCTTCCCAGAATTGGATTGTCTCGCGGTGGTGTCTGATGCCGAGCTTGAGTGCTTCCCAGGGGCCGCGGCGGCCGTCGCCGGGGTCGTGGGCGGCGAGGGCTTCGTGTTCGGCGAGCTTTGGGCGCAGCGTCGCGAGTTGGCCCTCGGCGAGCGCTGCTCCGTCGGCGCCGAAGAACAGCTTCAGCAGCGCGAGGTCGCGCAGCACGTAGGGCTCGGGTGTGAAGACGTGAAGCCAGTCGTCGAGCGCTTGGCGCCCTGCGTCGGTGAGGCTGTAGTGCTTGCGGCGGCGGCCGTGTTGCTCGCGTGTCTCGGTGAGGTAGCCGCCGCGGGCAAGGCGTGCGGACTCGGAGTAGAGCTGGGAGTGCGGCAGCGTCCAGAACTGGCCGACGGAGGCGGCGACCATGCGCTTGAGGTCATAGGGGGTCGCCTCGCCGACGTAGATGGAGAGCATCCCGAGGACGATGTAGGAGGTATGGGTGAGGTCGATCTCGTCGGTCATGCGCGTAAGCCTTGACAACAGTCTGGTTCGGATGGTATGTTATGGACTATGGGGTCGGAGGAGTCACAGAGGGCAGAGAGGACCGGGAGGCTGTCGCGGTGTCGCCGCAGAGTGTCGCCGATGGGCCGGGGATTTGTCGCCCTGGCCTCGGTCGTGTTCGCGACGCTCGTGCCCGCAAACGTCGCCGGGGCGGCTCCCGTGGTCACGCTGAAGGTCAAAGCGCTGCCGATCCCGGGGTTTCTCGGGACGGGCAACGTGCTGGGGGCAGGCGCCGAGGTCGAAGTGCAGTCCACGATCAGCGGAACCGAATACGGCGGCTACCCCTCGCCCCTGACAGAGCTCAACCTCTACTCGCCGGCCGGGTCGAAGATCACCCCGACAGGATTCGTGACATGCGCGAACTCCGTGCTCGAAAATGCGGGTGGGAAAGGCTGCCCGCAGCGCTCGCGCGCCGGGCCGGTCGGCGTCGGCTTGGGCGTCGTTACCTTCGGCGGCGATCCGGTGCCCGAGAAAGTCACGATCGAATCGTTCTTCGCGCCCGGCGGCGGGCTGACGTTTCTGGTGGAAGGCACGACGCCCTCCTATTTCCAAGTCCTGGAAAAGGCGCACTGGATCAACACGAGCCCTCCCTACGGACAGGAGGTGCTGGTCGAAGTGCCGCTGGTCGAAACCGACCCCGGCGGCAACGACGCGTCGGTGACGTCGTTCACGGTCAAGGTCGGCGCGGCCTACAGGCACGGCAAGAAGACGGTGTCGTATTTCACGCAGCCGAAGAAGTGCCCGAAGGGCGGCTTCCCGGTGAAGATGGAAATGAAATTCCTGAGCGGCGAAACGGTTATCGTCAACGACAACGTGCCCTGTCCGCGGGCAAAATAAGAATGTGATGAGCGTAGAGCGTGCCGTCCCTGCCACCCTGCCGTGGGCAGGGCACGATCACACCAAATCGCACGCCTATCAGTCCCCCCCCGCATCTGTTAGCATCATGAATCATGCATCAGGCTGTAGACAGGCGGGACATTCGCCGTACTACGGTTGCCGCCAGCCGGGCGTCGCTTGAGACGCTCGAGGCGGAGGCACGCCGGCGCGGCGTGTCGCTATCGGCGCTGATGGCAGAGGCGATCGAGGAGAAGGCCAACAAACTGCACGCTTCGCGCCGCCCGCGTTTTGGCGTGGCGAGCTCGACCGACGGGCGCTCGGCGGCGGAGGTCGCGAGCGAGCCGGTCGCGCATCCTCCATCCTGATGGCGCTGGTGATCGACACGGGGCCGTTGCTCGCGGCCCTGGACGCCGCCGACCCCGATCACGAACGCTGCGCAGGATTGCTCAGTGAGACGAAGGAGGATCTGGTCGTCCCGATCCTTGTGCTGGCCGAGCTCGACTACTGGTGCCATACGCGCCTGGGCGCAGGCGCGTGGATCTCCTTCCTGGAGGACCTGCTGGCGGGCGCTTATCGTCTGGAGGGATGCTCGAGCGCCGACCTAAAGCGCTGTCGCGAGCTCCAATCCAAGTACGAAGACCAGTCGCTCGGCATTGTTGACGCAAGCGTGATGGCGCTCGTCGAGCGCCTCCGCGAGCACAGGGTTGCCACGCTCGACCATCGCCACTTCTCGATCGTGCGCCCCGCTCACATCGACGCGCTCGAACTGCTTCCCTGAGCAGGGAGTGGCCTTTCCCGGCCACGCGCGGGACGGAACCGCAGCTGCGCAACGAGAGCGGTGAGATCGGTGGCCAGCTTGGCCGTCTGCTCAGGCCGCAACGCCGTGCGGTTTGCCAGGAGAGGGAAGGGTGTCGAGTATGGCTTGGGGCAGCCGCTTGCTGGCGGCCCAGATCTCGACGGCCACAATCTCGTCAGTAGTCGCGTCGTGGTCGATCAGGCCCCACTCGACTTCCTCGCTGACAACCCGCTCGGCGTGGCCAGTCGGGAGCCATGCGATGTCGGCTTCGGTGTCGTAATAGGCGTATTTGGTCATGGTTCTTGGTAGCCCTCAGGATTGTCGAAAGCCAATTTTAGACGGCGTTGGTCTCGGCGACGCTTCGGCCATGCCGTGACGATACGGATTGTGTTGATGTCGCCCTTGTCTGGACAGTCGTAAAGCACCACTATTCGGCCTGTGTCGATGCGCCAATCTGCTTCGCCCGAGTTCGCTTTGCGGATCGGGTGCCCGTCACCCACAGCATGCTCGACATCTTCTCGGGTCAGGCCACGTTCAGTCAGACGTTCCAGTGCGTGAAAGGTCCAAACGAACCGGAATGACCCGCTGTTCATACTCTCTATTCCGCCCGGAACGGGGCGAGTGAGACACGATCGGCGGGTCGCTGGCCGTGACGCTCAGCGGGTGCAGGATGTTTGCTGCTCTACTTTGAGGGAAGTGAGAGGCTGGCTCTCAGAAATGCGCTGACCCGCTGTGCGTAGAGCGTCGGATCGACATTCCAGGACTCGGTGTGTCCGGTGTATGGCACGCGGTAATAGGTGACAAAGTTGGGCAGCTCCTTGGCGAACGCGTCGCTGCTCGAGATTGGCACGACTTCGTCCTCGAGGCCGTGGAACAGCAGGATCGGCAGATGGAAGTCGGCGGGATGCTCGAGTGCGTCGAGATCGCTCCAGTTGGGTTTGATGCGCAGGTCGACTGCCCACTCGACTGGGTCGGCGAGGAATGAGGGTAGGCCCATCTCTTTGGCGTTGAAGGAGAGGATCGCCTTCCAGTCGAGCGCGGGCGCGTCGAGGATCAGGCCGGCGACGTCGTGCGCGAGCGAAGAGTTCTCCATGAACTGTGAGACGATCGCGCCGCCCATCGAGTAGCCGACCAAGACCAGGCGCTGGGCTCCGTGCGAGAGCGCGTAGCGAGCGGCGGCTTGCAGGTCGCGCCACTCGGTCTGGCCCATGTGGTGATGGCCGTCCGGGCTTGGCGGCGCGCCGACGTCCTCACGATAGGTGATCAGCAACGCGGGGAGTCCTGAGGCGTGTAGTATCGGCGCAATCCGCAGACCGTCTTCGCGGCTGGCGTTGATGCCGTGTACCACGATCGCCCAGGTGTGCGAACGTCCGGGGATCAGCCAGGCGGGCATCGGTCCAAGTTCGTCGGGGACCTCTACGTTGAGGAACGACAGGCCAAGCGTCTGCTCGGGGTCACCCTGGTAGACCCTGGCATTGAGGCCCACTTTCGTCCCGGACGCCAGGTGGCCTTGGAGAGCTGTGAGCCGGCGGGTGACCGTGGTGGGACTGCTGCTCAAGACTCCTTCCACGATCGCATGGCCAGTAGGCCAATACAGGCCGTAGACGCCGGGGCGCAGAGTGTCCTTCGAGCGCGACAGCACCACCTTGTTGGGAGAGAGCGCCTTCACAGTCGCGTTCGTGGGCCAGGGCGGATGTTCCGCCACCACGACCTTCGAGGAGAAGTACCAGCTGGCAGCGGCGCCGGCCGCCAGCAGCACGAGTATCAGCAGTACGCTCGCCAGAAGCAGCGAGCGCCGGTGGCGTCGCGGCCATGAGCGGCTCTTCACAGTCGCTGTCGAGACATTCACGCTCCTGGAGGCTACCGGCCAAGTCGCGCGGGGATGGGCTTATCGGTTCGGTGAGCAGCAGCTGAACGCTCACGGTCCCCGCTCATCGACCACGGGCCGGGGTTAGGCGAGGAAGTCGACGATGGACCGTGTGAAGCGGGGGTCGCCGAGCGCTTCGATGTGGTTGCCCGCGAGGGGCTGGAGCGTTGCGTTGGGGATTGCTTTGGTGAGGGTCTCGGGGCGCACGGCCAGAGGGTCGGTCTCGCCGGCGAGGAGCAGCGTCGGGGCGGTGATCTGATCGAGGGCTATGCGGCCTCTGTAGATCGAGCGTGCCTGTGCGATGAGCGCTTGCCGGTCGGCTTGCAGGGCGTCGGCGAGCGTTCGAAACGCGCGGGCCTCGGGACTGTCGATGCTCGCGGGATCGTCCGCGCCGAGGGCCTCGATGATCGACTCGTTGGAGACCGCTCGGCGGTCTACGCCGCCGCACTCGATCACTCCCGAGCCGACGCCGCCTATGACCAAGCGTCGTACTCGCGTGTCTTTGCTTGCGAGGATCAACGCGACGATCGCTCCCATCGAGTAGCCCACGAGATCGACCTGCCGAGCGCCGGTCGTGTCGAGCAGGGTCGCGAGGTCGCGCGCCATGCGTTGCTCGCCGTAGCGCTCGGGGTCGTGTGGCTTCTCGGAGCGACCGTGTCCGCGGGCGTCGGCGGCGATGACCGCACGTCCCGCGGCCGTGAGCGCCTCGACCACACCGGTGGCGACCCAGTTGGCCTGCGCGTCGACGACGAAACCGTGGTGCAGGACAACGGCTGGCAGCTCGGACCGCTCGCCCCATTCCTGGTAGGCGATCCTGGTTCCGTCCCAGCTAATAAAGCTCCTCACCGCCATGCACAGTGACACACACGATGGCGGTGTGGTGGGGTGGCCGCGGCTGCTGAACCGTTAGCGTTGATCGCTGCTGTAGGCAATCGAGCGGTGGCGGATGGTGGCGACTCGGACCGTCTTGTCGTTGTCTGAGAGCTGGTAGACGATTCGGTAGGAGCCGACTCTCAGTGAGTAAAGGCCGCGAAGCCTGCCATGTAGCGGGTAGCCGGCATAGGGTTCGCGTCGAAGCAGCCCCAACGCTTCCTCAGCCGCATCGATTAGAGGCCAGTCGAGCTCGAGAAGCTCGGCGCGTGCATGCCGCGCGAGAACCACTCGAGCCACAGGCCGCTGCTATTTCGTTGGTCGTCGCTGCGCCAATTCGCGACGCAGATCGGCGAACTCGACCGTTTCTCCACGTGCTAGCTCATCAAGACCTGCCTGGAGTGCATCCAACGTTGCCGCATCCGAGAGGATCTCGGCTGTCTCCTCAAGCGCCTGATACTCGTCGATCGGCACCAGCGCAGCCGCCGGCCGTGTACCAAATCGTGTACACGATGTAGGGGCGCCGGCAACTCCTGAACCCTTCCTCAGGTCGGGCGAATGCGCCGTGCGGGACTCGAACCCGCCCCGCCGGATTAAAAGTCCGGAGCTCTACCCGATGAGCTAACGGCGCGCGAGCTAGTCAGTGTGCCAGATGGGCGGACGGGGCGTCAGTGCAGGCCGAGCGTGTCCAGCGGCTCGGCCTCCGGGCTCTCGCCGGCGGCCACGCGCAGCAGCTCGTCTATACGCGTCAGCTTCACGCGCGGACGCCCGTGTGGCTCGCCCAGGGACTGCTCGTGGCGGTCGATCTCCGACCAGCCCTCATAGGTGACGAGCGCCGGCACGCGCTCGGCGAGCAGTCGCTCGATCGCCTCGGGGCTGGGCTCGGCGGGATCCAGGTGCCTGTCCGCGTCCAGGTCCTCAAGCAGCGCGTCGACCGTCTGCTGGGCATCCTTCTTGTTAGTGCCGATCACGCCCGAGGGCCCACGCTTGATCCAGCCGACGGCGTACTCGCCGGGGAGCACGCCGTCGCTCTCGCTCGCGGGGGCGCCCGAGGGGCGGCCGTCCGTGCCGTCAGGCCCGCCCGCAGGGGTGCCCGCGAGTGCTCCATCAGCGGCCACGACACGGCCCCCCTCGTTGGGGATCGTCGCGCTGCGGCCATCGAAAGGCACGCCAGGCAGCGCGATCCCGCGATAGCCGATCGCTCGCATCACCAGGCCGGCGTCGATGTCCTCGGTCTCACCGGTGGGCTCGGCTCTGAGCCGGCCGTCCTTGCCGGCCTGAAGTGCGTTGCGCGCCATCACGACCCTACGCACGCCATTTCCATCCCCAATCAATTCCGTCGGGGAGAGCAGAAAGCGCAGGATGACGCGCTTGCTCTTGCCGGTCGGGGCACGCTGTGCGTAGTCGCGCAAGACGGAGACGTTGCGCACGGAAGTCGGGTCCATGTTGGGATCGCTGGTGGCCAGCGCGCGCTCGAGCTCCTCGGTGTCGACGATCACGTCGGCGTCGGCGAGCTCGCCCAGCTCCAGAAGCTCGGGGTTCGTGAAGGCGGCCTGGGCGGGACCGCGGCGGCCGACGACGACGATCTCGCGCACGTTGCTCGCGTCGAGCACTTCCAGCGCGTGGTCGGCGATGTCGGTCACGGCCAGCTCGTCGTGCGTCAGCGTCAGCATGCGCGCGACGTCCAGCGCGACGTTGCCGTTGCCGATCACCACGGCGCGCTCGGCCGACAGGTCGAAGTCGTGGTCGCAGTAGTCGGGATGGCCGTTGTACCAGCCGACGAAGTCGGTGGCTGGATGGCTGCCTTCCAGGTTCTCGCCGGGGATGCCAAGCGGCCGGTCGGCCGGCGAGCCGGTCGCGTAGACGATGCAGTGATAGTGCTCGGTCAGCTCATCGCGCGAGACGTCGCGGCCCAGCTCGACGTTGCCGAAGAAGCGAAAGCGAGGATGCGCAGCGGTCTTCTCATAGATGCGCGTGACCGACTTGATCTTCGGATGGTCGGGAGCGACGCCGGAGCGCACCAACCCCCAGGGCGTGGGCAGTCGCTCGATCATGTCGACCTCGAGCGTCTCCGGCCCGTCCTTGAGCAGGTGCCCGGCGGTGTAGAAGCCCGCGGGCCCGGAGCCGATGACTGCGATGCGAATGGGGGTCATGGAGATGTTCTAGCGACTGTGGCGCGAAGCGCCGGGGTCTATGGGCACGGCCCGACTCGAACGGGCGACCCCCTCGGTGTAAACGAGGTGCTCTAGCCAACTGAGCTACGCGCCCCCGGTTCCTCTTAGCGAGGCTTTTGTAGGGTGCGCTTAAGAGTAGGGACTTGTTGCGTGCGAAGCTGTATTCATGATGCCCACCCTGCGGAACAGGCGAGTGGTGTACCTCGGGGCGTGCGTCGTGGGGTTTCCATTGCTGCTCGTCGTGCTGGCGCAGGTCTTCCTGCCGACGCTGGCCGCCAGGCGCGTGCGCGACCGCGTGGCCCGCTACGGGACGGTGCGCAGCGTCAGCGTCAGCGCCTTCCCGGCCGTCGAGCTGCTGTGGGGCAAAGCCGACACGGTCGACGTCAGCGCCGGGACGTTGTCGGTGCAGCTCTCGCAGATCGCCACGCTCTTGTGGGAAGCGCGCGAGGCGGGCTCGATGACCGTCACCGCCGCGGCGGCAACGCTGACGGCGGTGCCCGACCTGCCCGCAGGCTTGACGGTCGACGATCTGCGCATGGAAAAGCACGGCTCGGCGATCAAAGCAAGCGCGACCTTGACCCAGCAGCAGCTCAACGAAGCGCTGCCAAGCGGCTTTCACATCGAACCGACGGCAAGCGGCGGCGGCCAGGTCGAAGCTCGGGCCTCGGGCGCCCTGTTCGGCGTGCAGGCCTCGATCACGGCGCTCGTGAGGCCGCTGGAAGGCAAGCTGGTGGCCCAACCGCAAGGGTTTCCGCTGGCCAGCCTTGGGACCGTGACGCTCTTCAGCGACAGGCGTTTGAAGGTGGGTTCAGTTGGCGTACGAGTGCTGCGCAGCCAGCCGCTGACTTACGGCCTGTCCTTGGCCGCCACGCTAGTTTGAGTGGACGGTCATCGGCATGCCCTCACGCGGGCTGATCGTCGGCATCTGGCGGTAGGACAACTTGAAGTCGCGGGGCAGCTCGAGCGTGAAGTAGCGCGCGATTAGGGTAGCGATCGTGCGCACCTCGAGCTGGCCGAAGCGCATCCCGATGCAGGTACGCGAGCCGCCGCCGAAGGGGATGTAGGCGCCCTTGGCGATCTGTGCCCTGGCCTCGGGCGCAAAGCGCTCGGGACGGAAAGCCTCGGGCTCTGCCCACACGTCTGGTAGATGGTGCGAGGCCCACGAGCTGTAGTTGACATACGCGTTGGCGGGCACACTGCGCCCTTCGAACTCGAACGCCTCGACCGACTTGCGTGGCCCGATCCAAGCCGGCGGGTACTTGCGCAGGGTCTCCTCCAAGACCATCTCCAGCTGGCACAGCTCGCCGCTCATCAGCTGCTGAGCGTTGGGCGTGCCGTCTTTGAGCAGCGTGTCCTGCTCGGCTCTGAGCTGCTCTGCCAAGTGCGGCGCCTTGGCCAGCTCGTAGAACATGAAGGCGACGGTCGAGGTGGTCGTGTCGTGCCCGGCAAACAGCAGAGTCATCATCTCGTCGCGGATCTGTCCGTCTGAGAGCTGCTCGCCGTCCTCGCTTTGAGCGTCGAGCAGGAGACTGAGCACGTCCTCGCCGCGCTCTCCGCTCGCCCGCTTCGCTCCGATCTCGCCGTAGAGCATTTTGTTGAGCTTGCGCGTGGCGTCCCGCAACCGCGCCCAGGGTGTGCCCGGCGTGCGGATGAAACGGAACTCGGGCCCGGAGGAGAAGAAGCCGAGCGCCTGCTCGAACATCGCCGCGGCATCGATCTCACGCGCAGCGGGACCATCCGGCTCGATCCCGAACAGCGCCCGCATCGCGACACGTGTCGCCAGTTTTCGCGTCCAGGCATACAGGTCGATCCGCTCGCCGTCGCGCCACTGCTCGAGCGCCCGTTCGGTCTCTGTGCTCATCACCTCGAGCGAGGCGGCGATCCGCTCACGGTGGAACGCCGGCAGCATGATCTGGCGCGAGCGCTTGTGGTACGGGTCGTCCGTCGTCAGCAGCCCGTCGCCAAGCACCGAGATCAGGTCGCGAAAGTGCGATTCGCGCCAGAGAAAGTTGTTGGCGTGCGAGACGGTGATGTAGTGGTTGGCTGCCGGCCCGAGCATGAACACGACGTTGCTGTGCAGCACGCGCATCGTGAAGATCGGCCCGTAGCGCTCATAGCCTTCCAGCAGCAGCGGAAGCGGCTCCTCGATGAAACGCTTGGTTCTAGCCAGTGAGAAACCGGTGTCGCCGGGCGGGTAGGGCACAGTTGCGGCTCGTTCGTCGACCAGGTCCTGGGTGAGGATCCGGAACGGGTTTTCGTGGCGTAGCCGTGGCGGCTCGAGGATTGGCATGGCGTAAGCGTAGAGGACCTGGGAGCGGTTTGGCTGTCCGGCCAGTTTTGCTTGGGAGTCGGTGCTCGGCAGTGGCCCTGCGATACTCTGCGCTACGCACGTAGCGGTACCCGTGCAGCAAGCACGGGGGCGTAGCTCAGTTGGTTAGAGCGCTGCCCTGTCACGGCAGAGGTCGCGGGTTCGAGTCCCGTCGCTCCCGCTTGGATCGCCGTAGTGGCGTCATTTTTCCTGCATGTGCAGGTTGGTCGGTCGGTGGCGTGCAAGCATTCCGTCGATTGTCGCTCTCGACGTTCGGCGATGTGTACTGCTCACCCCGCGACGCGCGATCTCAGGACCACCCGGGCGCCGCGCCCCGGGATCATGGTGACATTACGATGGTGCGCGTGCTCGGGCTCGGGCCGGTCGGCCTCCAGGTCCAAGCGGCGGACCATGGCCTCGAGCACCACACGCTGCTCGGCCATCGCCAGCGCCGCACCGAGGCAGCGACGGGTGCCGCCGCCGAAGGGCAGCCACTCATATGTTTGAGGTGCCCGCCCACCCCTGTGATCCAACCAGCGCTCGGGGCGATAGGTGAATGGGTCGGGGTAGAGGTCCTCGCGATGATGAACGAGCAGGATGCTGATGCTGACACCCTGTCCCGCCGGTACCACGTACTCTCCGAGTCGCCAAGGCACGGCGACTCGGCGCCCGACGATCGGGATCACCGGACGTGAGCGCATGCCCTCGATGATGGCCGCCTCGACATGCTCGGCGGCCCCAGTGTCTGAGCGCACCGCGTCGCGCAAGCGCTCATACGCTGCCGGGGCACGGACCAGGCGCTCCCAAGTCCAGGCCAGCGAGTTGGCGGTCGTCTCAAAGCCGGCCAGTACGAGCGTGAGCAACTCGTCGCGCAGCTCGTGATCGGTCATCCGCTCGCCGTCCTCGCTCGTGGCGCGCAACAGCAGCGAGAGGATGTCTCCCCGCTCATCCAGGTCGGCCGCGCGACGGCGCTCTTCGATCACCGGATAAGTGGCGCGATCCAACAGGGCCACCGCGCCGCGCGTGAGACCGACGGGCTTCTCGCGTCCCAGGTTCGAGAGTTCGCCAAGTAGCGCCAGCGGAGAGGTCGAGGCCGCCGCCAGCCGCTCGATCGTGACCTTCAGCCGATGCTCGGTGGTTCCCCGTGCGGGAGCACCCTCGATGCCGAAGATGCCCGACATGATCACGTCAAGTGTGATGGCCTGCATACTTGGGGCAAGAGCGAACGGACGGCCAACGGGCCAGCGGTCCAGTTCCCGTTCGGTGACGTCGCGAATCATCTGCGCGTAACCCTCGATCGCCTCGCCATGGAAAGCAGGCAGCAGCAGCTTGCGCTGGCGCAGATGACTTGGTCCGTTCGCGGTCAACACCGAGTTTGGCCCCACGATAGGGCGCAGCGGCGACTCGGCGGTCAGCGAGGGCACCAGCTCGGGCTTGGCGGTAAACAGGGAGCGGACATGATCGGGATGACTGGTCACGACGACCCCGCCCGGAATCACCACGAAGCGAACCTCGAACACATCGCCGAGCTCGCGTCGCGCGGCGAATACGAACTGGATCTGTCGCTTGGTGAAGCGCAGAGTCTGCAGGGCCCGGGGTAGCCGAACACCCGGCGGTGCGTGCAGTGGCTCCGTGTTGTCCACGGGGCCGGCGGGTGAGGCTGGTGCCTGCCCGATGTAGGAGGAGCGGTCGAGCGGCGTGCCGACTGGACGATCTACAACTGAGGAGGGCTCCATCACGAAAATACGCTAGCGCACTGATGGCCGCTCTCCGCCCCGGCGGCTATTCAAACTCCGGTGCGCTCCAGCCGGGCATGATGTCGGGCAGTCCCTCGCTGACACGGTCGGGGAAGCTCGCGGGGCGCTTCTCCAGGAACGCGGTGACGCCCTCGACAGCGTCCGCGGATTGGCCGCGCGCGACCATGCCACGCGAGTCGGCGCGGTGGGCGATCATGGGGTGCTCGGCGCCGAGCATCCTCCACATGAGCTGGCGGGCGAGCGCGACGGAGACCGGGGCGGTGTTCTCGGCGATCTCGCGCGCCAGCGCGCGCGCTGTGTCGAGCAGCTCGTCCTTGGGGTGCAGGCTGCGTACGAGCCCGCCGTCGAGCGCCTCTTGTGCGGAGAACAAACGACCAGTCGCAACCCACTCCATCGCGCGACTGATGCCGACGACGCGCGGCAGGAACCAGCTCGAACACGCCTCCGGGACGATGCCGCGCCGCGCGAACACGAAGCCGATGCGAGCGTCCTCGGCAGCGAGGCGTACGTCCATCGGCAGCGTCATCGTCGCTCCAACGCCGACGGCGGGCCCGTTGATTGCGGCGATCGTCGGCTTGGTCGATTCGAAGACCCGTAGCGTGAACTCGCCGCCGTTGTCCCGCGCCGGGCCGGCGCTCTCGTGCTTGCGGTAGTCGAAGGTGTCACCGCCGCTCGCGAGGTCTGCCCCCGCGCAGAAGCCGCGGCCTGCGCCGGTGACGATGATCGCGCGCACATCGTCATCGGCATCGGCGTCGTCGAAGGCGCTTCGCAGCTCCCGGCCCATCTGCGCCGTCCACGCGTTCAACCGCTCGGGACGATTGAGCGTGATTGTGAGCACGCCGTCGCTTGTCTCGACGGCGATCTGTTCGTAGTCCATAGCCATAGGCGTGACTATTCTAGGTCTCACGGGCCGGGACGCGAAACGGCCGGGACGCGAACAAATCGGAGGACGACGAGCCCGGTGTGCAGTTCGGCGTTTCCGCTAAGCCCAATGAAGTCCGCATGGTTGTTCGTAACGAACACGAACTCCTCGGTGACTGCGATCGTCAGCAACTCGTCGTCTCGCATGCCGAGTTGCCCGCGGTCGCCCGGGTAGTCCTCGCGCATCACCTCGCATGTCTCACCCATCTCGATCAAGCTCGCGACTGTGTGTACGCACTGGCCCTGTCCCGAATGGACTCTCGAGCCCGGTCCCTCGGCCAGCTTACGAAACCGGCCTTTGACGGAGCGGCCATCCGCATCTCGATCCCACGATGTGCCAACGCCGGACCGACCCCCCACGCCGCAAATTTGTAACCCCGCAGATGAGGTCCTTACGGTCGATTACCGACTGGGCAACCTCAGGACGACCGTGTGGCTGACGGCGAGCGACTTGGCGCCATGGCGACGTATGGTCGAGACAATCGTTGCGTGAACGCTCCCGAGACTGTGCAACAGGGCTGTGCCGGTGGCATCGAGCTTGAACTTCAGCCGCTCGACCTCCCCAGCTGGAACCCTGAGCCGAGTAGAGGCGATCAGTTGCTTGCTCCCGCTGGTCTTTGCGATCACTTCCAAGTCGATCTGACAGGGGAGGGTTCCCGCGGGGCAGCGCGCGAGCTCGCCGCTGTCCACGAAGGTCCCACCCCGTAAACCGCTGTATGTGTAGGCCGTGCTGATGGAGGAGATTGACGCCGCGAGAGCCGCCTGATTGGTCGCGTCGACGTTCGCGTCGGGTGTAGTTCGACTGCCCGTGGCGGTTGTCGTCGAGCCGCCTGTCGCAGACGGTGCGCCAGGCGAGGTCGGCGGCGTGACGCCGCGTGGAGGTTCTTCAGAGGACCCGACCTCGACAACGTAGCTGTAGGCAACAATCACGCCGGCCGGGTTCTGGGCGGTGACGTCGCACTGGAGTGTCGCTCCAGCGTCCCGAGGCATAACGCGATAGGTGCTGCCGCTACCCACATCGCGTCCCGCCTCGACCCAGACGTATATATAGGTAGGCGTGGGATAGCCCGTCCACGTGCCGCTCGAGCATTCGAGTAGTTCGCCGACGGCACCCTTGCCGGAGATTGTAGGCGCCACCAGATTGCTAGGGGGTTGATCTGCCGTGGGCTGAAGGGACGCGTCTATACCTTCAGACTTGGCGCCGACCGAGACGACCACGGGCTGTGCCTGCGAACTCAGCTCTGCGTCGTCGTAGTACTGCCATTCATACCCATTGGCTTCGAAGATCACTGGGTACTTCCCGGAGTCGAGCCCCCGGATCGCGTACCGGCCGCCGCCGTGCGTCCAAGCGCACGCACCTACCTCACCGAACCCGGGTGGCAGTGCGCATACCAGCGCGCCTTCAATGCCCTTTCCGCCCTGAGCGTCGGTGACGTCTCCAGTTATGCTCCCGCCGCCGGTCATCTTGGCGTCGATGCCGGTGGTCAGATCGCCTGCTTTTATGTCTATGTAAGGCGAGTCGAATCGGGAGGCGAAGCCCCCATAGAACTGCATGGCGTAGTTGAGGCCGCTTTCGGATGGGGACGCGAACAGGACCCTGTATTCTCCGGACGCCAGCGGTGGTGTCTCATATTCGCCCTTTTCGTTGGTGAGTTCGCATCCCACCAAGTATTCCGTGAAGTCGTAGTAGCAGACATCGACGCCCTTCAGCGGCTTGCCCGATTCCGCGCTGGTCACCTCACCCGACGCGTCGCCCGCCTTTTCGAGAGAGCCTTCGATGCTGGGGGTGTATTTGCCTTCGGTGACCGTGACCGGTTCGGCGTATAGCGGGCTTGGCTTCTTGTCGTAGTACTGGGTCGCGTATTCGAGCTGCGGACCCGGTGAGGAGAATTCGACAACGTACCTGCCGGCGGACAGGCCTCGCAGTTCGTACCAGCCCGCAGCGTTGCTCGTTGTGCATTCGCCGAAGAGTTCTTCCTGTTCGAGGTCGTACGCGCAGACCTCGATGTTGGGAATCGGTTTGGCCCAGATGGCTTCGTCGACTGAGCCCATGATGGTCCCCTTGACCACGCGTTCCATCGCAACATCGATGGCGGCGGCGGTATTCCCGAGAGTTACCGCAACCGGCCCGGTGTAGTTCATGGAGTAGTAATTGTCCGAGTTCGAGTAAAACTGCATGATGTAATTGCCTGCCGTCAGCCGCGGGATGTCGTAGCTGCCGTCAGCGGCGGTGATAGCGCATCGCGTTTCCCAACTCGAGGTGTTGCTGGCGCAGGCGGAGATGCCTGTTAGCGCCCCCTTGGTTTGCGCATCCGTGACGACGCCGGCTATCTGCCCACCTTCCTCGACCGCGGCATCGATACCGCTCACGCTGTCTCCAAGAGGCACAGTCACGGCATTCGCCTGCGCGGAGGATTCCTTTTGGTCGTACCACTGCGGAAAGTAGTTCAGTTCGCTGCTCAGCTGCAAGCCGAATTCGACGGAGTATTCGCCACGAGGGTCGTGCATGCCCGTGACGGTATATTCACCGTTGGCGTCGGTGATGGCACGCCCGCCGCTGGACATCCCGTTCTCCGAGCCGGCGGCCCTGACTTCGATGCCGGGGATGGGCTCTCCCGTCGATGCGCTGGTGACCCGCCCGCTTAGACTTGCATATTCCTTCAGTTCGTCGTCGATTCCGCTGACAGTGTGGCCTGTGAGGACCGACACTTGATTGGCTTCCGAGATCGAGTTGAGAAAATAGAGGTTGTCGTAGTACTCGGGCGCAAAATAATGTTCCCCAGCCGAGCCGCTGAAGCTGAATTGGACCGTGTATCCGCCGGTTGCCAGGCCCGATATCTCGTATTCGCCAGTGGAGTTTGTAATAGCGCATGGAGCGGGCGATTCCCTCGCACAGACTTCGACGCCTTGGACGGGTTGCTTGCTGGATGCGCTGATGACCTTGCCAAGGATTTGTCCACCTTCCTGGAATTGGAGGTCCACGCCGGTCGTCACGCTCCCCGATGCGATGGTGAGCACGCTCGCTTCCGATTTGGAGTGCTTCCCACCGTAGAAGGTGAGTGCAACGTAGGGGCTGTGGGGAGGTACGGTGAACTCGACAACGAAGTGACCCGCTTCGGCCACCGTCATCTTGTAGAGACCGCTCGCGTCTGTGTGCACACAATCCCACGGTTCGGCTTCGTCCGTATTCACCGCGCACGCCTTCACGCCGCCGATCGGCTGGCCGTTTGTGGCGTCGGTCACGTGCCCTTCGATCGTCCCGCCATGCGGAGGTCCGTCGCGCGGCGGGTTGATAAAGAAGCTGTCGACGCTGGATTCGGTCGTCGTTCCATCGCTATCCGTCGCCGACACTACGCACGAGAGCCAGTTACCTTCGTCGGTGGTCGTGATCTGATGCGTTGGTCCAGAGCTTAGCGCGAGGCCATCGCGCTGCCACTCATACGCATACGTAACTCCCGAGCCTTCCCAGGTGCCGGGATAGCACGAGAGGGTTTCGCCGGCTTCGGCCTGTCCGGCCGTTTCCAAGTACGGCTGTTCGAGGTTGCGCGGTCCGCTCGCGGCGGCGCTGGCGGGAGCCGAAAGAAGCGTTATGCAGGCGAGCACCCCGAGCAAAGTCAAGGATCGTCGTGATCGTCGAAGCGGGTCTCCTTGTCGACGTAAAGTTAACTGTCTGATCGTAGACATCCTATTCCCCGTGTCTCGATGAGCCTCGATGTCATTGGCTCCGCGCGGCGGAGTGTACGCGACCAAGGTGGAATATGTTGCGACCATCATCTGGCGGTATTCGACAGAGTCGATAGTCAGGGCTGGGAATCTTGGCACATGTGCCACTAGGATTGTGGGAGCGCGAGGATCGGGCAGTAATTCAGGCGCCTGAACCGCGAAGGCGTCTGCCCTGGCGGCCCAAGTCTCAACCTGCGGGCGTCGCGGTCTCCCGGCGACCGTGCAGGAAAGGCGTTCTGTTGAGCTGACAAAATGCCTTATGTGACGGGACGGACTGATGCAGCCAGGCTGCGCCAGCAGCTACGAGATGAGCTGGCGGCTCATCTCGCGCCGGCCGGCTGGTATCCGGTCCTAGGTATCGACGACCATTCGATGACTCTTGCAGCGTTTGTGCGTCCACTGAGCGATGAGTTCGCGGCGACCGCCGAATATACGCGTGCATTGTCCACGCCGGATCGGCCACCCGTGCGGATCACGCAACCGATGCTCGGGGTCGCCTACGAGCCATTGCGTAGGCTGTGGCCGCTCCTCGGGGACAACGTGCGGATCGCTGCGCTGACGGCCCTGCCCGAGTCGGCGGGTCGGATGGAGATCCACACGCAGGATGACGTTGCTCCCGTTGCAAAGCAACTGGCCGGGCTCGCGCTCGAGCGGGCCGTCACGTTCGCAGAGCGCTACACCAGCGTCGATGCTCTGCTTGACGCCCATCGCGACGACGAGGTCGAGGGGCCTAGCCAGGTTGTGCCAGCGCTACTCGCCGCCGCGGGGCGTTTCGAGGAGGCACGTAGCGCGCTTGCGCGCTATCGCCCTGACGTAGACGTGCCCGAGGCAAAGAGGCGCGAGAGGCGCTTCGTCTACCAGTTGACTCGCTGGATCGACAGCGGCGGCGATCCAGCCCTGCTGCCAAGCGCGCCGCCCCCGCGCCGCTACGCGCATTCCGAGCGAAGGTCCGCGACGGATACCTGGCATGAGGTCCGTGCCCGCAAAGCGGCTGTGGAGGCACTCAAACGAGCGGGAGACGGGCATGATCGGGTGGAGCTTCGCTCGATGCTCAAGTCCGAGCTTGCCGAGCGCGGCGTAAGCATGGACCCCCTCGGGATCGAGCAGGCGATCAACCGATTGTGGGTATCGCACCGGGAGCGCGCTCGTGAGGGAGCCCAGGCGCTGAAGACGGTGGGCAAGATCGGACTCGCCGTCGCGAATGCGATCCGCACGCATGAGCTTCCCGAACTCCCCGATATGTCTGTGCCGGAGTGGCTGGAACCGCCCGCTCAGGCAGTTTATGCCGTACCACAGCGTGATGATCCCGGCCCCCGATGGACGGCAGTCCTTCTGGATGAGGGAAACACTGCTTGGCTACAAAGCGTTTACGCGGCTGTGCCACGTCTTGTCGAGATCGTCGAGAGCGCGACCCTCAACGCTTGGCTTGACTGGGCACATCCTCGGGATCGGAGTGGTCCTCTACAGGTGCATCTCGGCGAGCGGCGGGTCGGCCTGCTCGACGAGGAGGCCACCGCCGTCTATCGCGACGTAGCGGATGTCGCGGCGCAACGTGAGGAGCTGCCGTGTGTCGAGGCCCGACTGACACCCATTCGAGTAGAGGACAACTACCTGCTTGAGGTTGCGTTGCCGGCGCCGCAGCAGTCAAGCGGTAAGGTCACATCTCCGTAGCAGAGCCTGGGACTACGCCATGTCCATCTTTGCCTCCTAGGCGGGGAGGTGGCGGCGAGCTGGAACTAAAGCCGGATCTCGATCCGCGGGGTGACAATCGCGGGTTCAACCCCCGTCGCTCCCGCTTTTGTCACCCAGCTTTTCCGGTCTGCGAACATGAGCGCAGTGACTATTGCCGAGCTTTGGCGTCGTGGCCAGGTGGGTTGGCCACGACGCTTTCCCATTGCCCAGTTCCCGAACCTGTCGCTGCTGCTTGCGTTCGCGGGGTGGGGGCTTGCGGCCGAGGCCGTTGGCACCGCACATGATGTCGGTCGCGCGGTCTTCACGATCGGTCTCGCCGTATGGGCATGGGAGGAGGCGGTGGCCGGGGTCAACTGGTTCCGTCGTCTCCTCGGGGCGGGGGCGCTCGTCTGGATCGTCGCCGGCCTAGTCGGCGAGCTCAGAGGCCACTGAGCGAGTTAGCGCTGCTCGTCTGGAGCAGTAGGGGTCTCGGTCCCTCTGAGGCGCTCGCATCTCGCGCGAGGCGACGTAGCGCTCGATCCCCGCTCAGGCTAATGCTGTGTGTCCATCTCGTGGGTGCAGGCTACTGCTCGCTATCGAGCGGTGGTCTTTCTGTGTTGGCTGCAATGAAATGGTCGTGGATCGCTTTTGTCAGCGCAGTGTTCTCGACGACCAGACGGTGGGTGGTCATGCCCAGATCGTGAAGGTGCTCGACTTGCTTGTCTTGAACGCTTCCCTGAGCGTTCTGCGCTACGAGAATCGCGATCATTGCGAGCCACTGCATGATGCCACCGACAGCGAGCAGCATGAGATTGAAGGGATAGTGGTCGCCTGCGACTGTGGCCCCGAGGCCGGCCATCCAGATCGCGAAGGCAATGATGCTGATGTAGAACATCCACATCGAGCCGACGGTCTGGGCGATGAAGCTCGCGATCCGATCGTTTAGACCGTCGCGCTCGTCGGCCAACTTGGGTGGGCGGCTATGGCGGAACTTGTGCATTGCCTGTACGGACGCGCTCTCCCGAGCTACCGATGCCCGCGGCGTAATCGATGAGTTGTCTCGCAGTAGCGTCATCCGGCTGAAGTAGCACCGACGAGTGCCTCGGAGCTAGGGGCACTCTCAGTGCCATTGAGTACGACCTTGAGCGCACCGGTGTTCGTGGCGTCGGCGAACGTGTCATATGCGCTCATCGTGTCCTCGAGTGCAACATGATGTGTTGCGAACACAGTCGGGTCGAGGCGGCCGCTGGCCACAAGGCTCATCAGTTGCGGGATCGTCCGGGTGTCTACGAGACCTGTGGTGATCGTGACGTCGCGGGTCCAGAGCTTCTCGAGGTGAAGCGTTGCTGAATGGCCGTGCACGCCGATGTTCGCGACTCGCCCTCCGGGCCGGATCAGTTCAGTGGCCAACTCGAACGTGGCGGGTACGCCCACGGCCTCGAACGCGACGTCTGCACCTATGCCGTCGGTGATCTCCATGATCTGGGCAAGGGCATCCTCGCGACCGTTGTTGATGGTGACGTCGGCCCCGAAGCCCTGGGCGCTTTCAAGTCGGCTGTCGGCGAGGTCGATGGCAACGATCCGCCCTGGCGTGTACAGGCTGGCGGTGAGCATCGCCGCCAGTCCGATTGGGCCGGCCCCGACTACTGCTACGACGTCGCCGGGTGCCACTTTGCCGTTCAGGACACCCACCTCGTAGGCCGTCGGCAGGATGTCGGATAGGAACAGGACATGCTCATCGCTGAGCTGCTCGGGGACCTTGTAGACGGAGTTCTCGGCAAACGGCACGCGTGCGTACTCGGCCTGCAACCCGTCGATCAGATGTCCGAAGATCCAGCCGCCACCACCGAGGCATTGTCCGTAGCGGGCTTCTTTGCAGAAGCGGCAGCGCCCGCAGGAGCTTATGCAGGACATGAGCACCCGATCGCCGACCGCGAGCGTGCTCACGCTGGAGCCGATCTCTTGCACGGTGCCGACGGCCTCGTGTCCGAGGACCGTGCCTGGAGTCGTCTCGGGCACGTCGCCCTTGAGAATGTGCAGGTCGCTGCCACAGATCGTCGAGGTGTCGATTCGCACAACGATGTCGGTCTGATCGATGATCGCGGGGTCATCCACGGTGTCCCAGCCGCGCTGGCCGGGACCGTGGTAAACGAGAGCCTTCATCATGCACCTGCCGTCGCGGTGCCTCGGCCTCTAAGGTTCACCTGCCAGTTGGCTAGTGGGAGCAGGAACAGGATTGCGCCCAACGCGATCAGTATCCATCCGGCGAGGGCTGCGATAGTCCCGACCAGCGACCATCCCCAGGCGTTCAGTAGCAGACCGCGCAGGGTCTCGCCTTGGAAGAGGGTTGCCTTCTCTTCGGCAAGCTTTGCGTTGGTGGGAGCGGCGAGGGCTGCTGTGCTGACCTGTGCATAGGTCTGTCCACCGGCGATCTTGGAGAGGTGAACGTTGATGAAGTTGTTGGCGTACGCCTTGGCCTGGCTACCGGTGGTGAGCTGCTGACCTGCGTACTGCTTCACACCGGGTAGCAGCTCGGGGCTGCCAGCGGCAGGGAAGAAGATCTTCTGTGGGACGAGCTGGTCGCGGACGACCTTCTTGTCATAGCTGCCTCCGACGACGGCGACGATCCCGACGATCACGATGCCCAGCGCGGCAACCATCGCTATAGAGGTCAGGCCGGTGAGCTTCGCCAGCAGTGGGCTTCGCGGTGAGTGAGAGCGCGGCGCGGGCTGGAGTTGTCCATTGGCAACAGGATCGGCAGTTTCGAGGGGCGGGACGCCGTTGCCGGCGGTCGCGGCGGACGGCGGTGGCATTACTGAGCTGGACACGGTGAACCTCATTTCGTTGGGTGTGCGCATGAGCGCCAGCGACCTGAAGAGCACCGCGGACTTGAACAACGTAGCATG
Source organism: Solirubrobacteraceae bacterium (assembly GCA_035486935.1). Taxonomy (GTDB): domain Bacteria; phylum Actinomycetota; class Thermoleophilia; order Solirubrobacterales; family Solirubrobacteraceae; genus Palsa-744. The sequence goes on along the minus strand of DATHMQ010000154.1, from coordinate 3,549 downwards.
AAATATAAATCTAGGAAATATATTTCCAGGAAATAGAAGTCTAGATACGCTAGTCTCTGTCTATGTCCGAGGCCACCACCCACCGCTGGAAGTTCCTGACGAACCACGCCCAGGTCCTCGCCTGCATCGCCCACGATCCAGGCGTGCTTCTACGAGAGATCAGCGAGCGGGTCGGAATCACAGAACGGGCCGCCCACCGGATCGTCACGGAGCTCACCGATGGCGGCTACATCACGCGAGAGCGCAACGGACGTCGCAACCACTACACGATCCAATCCGGCCTCCCGCTTCCCGACCGGCTTGGCCGCGTGCAGCGGATCAGTGACCTGCTAACGATCCTCATCGGCACGAGCGAAGAGATGCCGAATACGCCAGTCCTGACGACGTCCAAAAGCAGCAAGGCCGCCAAAAACGGCAACGCCGGTAAGTAGTCATGGCGGGCACTTCGCACGCCGAGAGCGCGAAGGGCTCGCATTCCGACCGGCTTCGCGTGGTCATCGTAGGGGGCGGAGTAGCCGCGCTGGAGACCGCGCTGGCCCTGGCCGATCTTGCGCGCGACCGAACTGATGTGACGGTGATCGCTCCCAACACCGAGTTCGTGTACCGGCCGATGGTCGTCCGCGAGCCGTTCGCCCACGGTGCGGCCCGTCGATATCCACTCGCCCCGATTGTGGGCGATGCTTACGCAACGCTCCTGCACGGCGAACTTGGCTGGATCGACCCGGCTGGGCGGACGATTCACACGAAGGCCGACGAAGCGATCGAGTACGACGCGCTTGTCCTCGCGCTTGGCGCGAGCATCAGTAAGCGCTACAAGCACGCCCTGACAATCGACGACCGCGATCTGGACGAGACCATGCACGGGCTGATCCAAGATGTAGAGGGCGGTTTCATCCACAAGCTGGCATTCGTTGCGCCCGGCCGGATGGCTTGGCCGCTGCCGTTGTACGAGCTCGCGCTAATGACAGCTGGGAGGGCGTATGACATGGGTATCGACCTGCAGACAACGATTGTCACCCCAGAGGACAGCCCGCTCGCAATCTTTGGCGCGTCGGCGAGCAGTTCCGTAGCCGAGCTCCTCGCCCGCGCGAACATCGAGACCATCACCTCCGCATATGCCGAGCTTCCCAACGCCCGCGAGGTCGTGGTCAACCCCGGTGACCGATACCTCGAGGTGGATCGAGCCATCGCACTACCCGAGCTCTTCGGACCCGAGGTGCGCGGCATCCCGCTGGGCGATCACGGCTTCATCCAGGTGGACCCGTACTGCCGGGTTCCAGGCGTAGAGCGCGTCTACGCAGCCGGCGATGCGACCGACTTTCCCATCAAGCACGGCGGCGTCGGCTCGCAGCAAGCCGACATTGCCGCGCAGTCGATCGCGGCGCTGGCTGGGGCATCGGTGACGCCCCAGCGCTTCAACCCCGTGATCCACGGCATGCTGTTGACGAACGGGAAGCCTCAATATCTCACCGCTCACATCACCGGAGGACACGGGTTCAGCTCGGAGATCACCGACACACCAACTTGGTCGCCGCCGAGCAAGATCGCCGCCAAGTACCTAGCGCCGTATCTACAGGAGCGCGACCGCGAGAGCACCCCCACCTGACGCATACGGTGCTTTTGTGCGACGACGATGGCGCCTCCGCGCGAACAGCATGGCGCAGTGCCACGCCCGACCGCCCAGGCCTGTGGTTTAGCTGTCCTGTGCGCGCTCCATAGTGGCGCACCGCCCGCCACTGGTACGGTGGAGATGTCCATCGCGCCCTGAACGGGTGGCGATCGTGCGCTCGCCGGGTCCTTCCTGACCTCTCTGCCTCGCGATCGCGGCCCTTGAGAGGCTCGTGAGGAGCGTCTGTGAATGCCGTGGCTGCCAGGTCTGACCGTACGTCCCCTCGTTGGTCCTCGGGGAGCCCGCCGAAATATTCCGAAACTGCGACGTCGTCCCGACCAACCGGGGCGCCACTGCACGTCGCGATGCTTGCCCCACCTTGGATCTCAGTTCCTCCGCCGGGATACGGGGGTGTGGAGTCGGTGGTCGACGCACTAACGGAGGCGCTTGTCCGGCGAGGGAACGCGGTCACGCTGTTCTGCGCCCCGGGCTCTGTGTCGAGCGCGCGTGTTGTGACTTTGCTCGAGGAGTCCCACCCCGATGAGATCGAGCGTTCGCTCTACGAGGTCGATCACGTCGCGCGGGCGTTCGAGGAGATCGACCTCGCCTCCTACGATCACCGCTTCGATGTGGTTCACGATCACTGCGGCTTCACGGCCCTGGCGATGGCCGATCGCATCGACACGCCGATCGTGCACACCCTTCACGGGCAGTTCACCGCCAGCACCGCCGCCTTCTATGCCCGCCACGGCCACAAGGCGGCGCTCGTGGGCATCAGCCGCGCGCAACTCGAATCGGCGCCGACGGGGCTTCACTCGATCGGCGCGATTCCAAACCCCATCGACGTGCGGGCGTGGCCTTTGCGCGAGCACAAGGATGACTACCTGCTGTGGATCGGGCGCATGACCGTCGAGAAGGGCCCCCATCGCGCGATCGCAGCCGCCCGCGTTGCCGGTGTGCCGCTTGTCTTGGCAGGGGTCATCCAGCCCGGCCAGCAGGCGTTCTTCGATCGCGAGATAGCGCCCCACATCGATGGCGAACGTGTTCGCTTCGTGGGGGAGGTCGGTGGCAGGGTCAAGCACTCGCTCTTCGCCGGCGCCCGTGCGCTGCTCATGCCGATCCGTTGGGAGGAGCCCTTCGGGATGGTGATGGTTGAGGCGCTGGCTTGTGGAACTCCGGTGATCGCCTTCCCTGAAGGCGCCGCCCGCGAGCTGATCCTCGACGGGCAGACCGGGTTTCTCGTCGAGAACGAGCAGGCGATGGGCGCGGCGGTCGCCCAGCTTCCTCGTATCGCTGCGCGGGACTGTCGTGCCTGGGTCGCCGCACACTGCGATGTCGATGTGGTTGCCGCTGCCTATGAGTCTGCCTACCGATCGGTGACGCGCGAGTCGTCAGAGACCCTCGAGCTTGTCTGAGCGCACTCTGAGCGTGTTGGACGGCAGCACCTTCGTCGTCGGTGACCGGCTCGGCGACGTGCGTGAGGAGGCTGGTCGCGAGCATGGCTTCTACTGCGAGGACACCCGCTTCCTCTCGCGCTGGGTCTTGCGTACAGGCGAGGTGCCACTGGAGCTCCTGGGCCTGGACCAGGGTGCGCACTTCTCCGCTCAGTTCTTCCTGACTCCGCGCGTGGGGCCGGATGAGGAGGCGCCATGCTCGATCATGCGCCGGCGGCTCATCGACCACGTGTGGTTGGAGGAGATCTCGGTGACCAACCACCGTCACGAGAGCAGTGAGATGCGGGTGGTGCTCGAGGTTGGCGCCGATTTCGCCGACCTGTTCGAGGTCAAGGACGGCACGGTTGCCAAGCGGGAGGTGAGCTGTCGCCACGACGATCGCACTCTCACACTTGCCTATGAGTGTGCCGGCTTCCGGCGCTCGATCGCGATCTCCGCCAGCAGTCCTGCGGTGGTGACCCGCGAGGGCTTCACCTACTTGCTGCG
>DATHMQ010000153.1:0-5302 GCA_035486935.1 Solirubrobacteraceae bacterium | reverse complement strand
TCGCATCCTCGGTGGCGCTGGGGGAGCTCTGCGCCCAGAGGATGGCGCCGAGCTGTTGCGTGGCGCACGGACAGGGGAAGCCGGTTCGCTGTCAGGCGGACCCGAAGCTCATCCAGCGGGGGATGTGCAAGGGACGCGCGGTCCCCGACAGGGAACGAACAAACAATCCCAAGAAACACCCGAACTCTTGATCCACGCCGCGGCAGACACACACACATGAGCTGGCCGCTCGCCTCCTTCGCGATCGTCGCCGGCATCCTGCTGGCCGGCTGGCTTGCCTATGAGCGCTCGCGCCCCTCCGCGCGCATGGTCGCGGTCGTGGCCACGCTCGCAGCCGTGGCGGCGCTCGGCCGCGATGCGTTCGTGGCGCTGCCCGACGTCAAGCCGATCACCGCGATCGCGCTCGTCGTCGGCTACGCGCTCGGCCCGCTGCCCGGCTTCACGGTCGGCGCGATCGGGATGCTGGCCTCCAACATGATGCTCGGCCAGGGCCCTTACACGCCGTGGCAGATGGCTGCCTGGGGCCTTGTCGGCCTGGCCGGCGCGCTGCTCGGGCGCGTGAGCGCCAGATGCATCGGCCGCTTCGGCCTGGCGCTCGCCTGTGCCGTGATGGCACTGGTCGCCAAGGAGATCATGAACGTGTACACGTGGACACTCGGCGCCGCCCACACGCCGGCCGCGTTCCTCTTGATCGCCGGCCAAGCACTGCCTTTCGACATCACCGATACGGTCGCGAGCTTCCTGTTCGGGTTTGCCTTCGGGCCCGAGCTCGCGCGCCTGTTGGGACGCATGCGCGCTCGCATGACCGTTGAATGGGAGCCCTCCAGCCCACCTGTCCGACCGGCCGTCACCACGCCGCCGCCGTTGTTGCTGGTGATGGTGCTGGTGTGTGCGGGTATTGCCTTCTCGGCGCTTCCCCCCCGCGCGCGCGGGGCATCGTCTTTGCCGATAACAACCGCGGCGCAGCTCCCGCCTGTTCGCGCCCATGCAGCGACGTCTTCCGCGATCGCGCGCGCCGTCGCCTACCTACAGCGCGCCCAGAACAGCGACGGCGGCTTCGGCGGTGCGCCGGGGCAACACAGCAGCGAGCTGTACTCGGCTTGGGTCGCGATCGGCTTGGCCGCGGCCGGGCGCGACCCGCTCACACTTACCCGCGACGGGCATTCGCTGTTGAGCTCGCTGCGCGGCGAAGCAGCGACGCTCGAAGGCGCCGGTGACGACGAGCGTACGATCCTCGCCCTGCACGCCTGCGGCCTGCCCGCATCTGATTTTCCGGGTACGAGCCTCCTCGCCGAGCTGGTGCATGGACGCTCGAGCGACGGCTCCTTCGGCCAGCTCGTCAACATCACAGCGTTCGCGATCTTTGCCCTGCGCGTCGCCGGCAGCTCCGCGGACAATCTGCTCGTCAGCGATGCCGGACACTGGATCGCGGCCCAGCAGGACAGCGACGGCGGCTTCGGCTTCGCGGGCCGCGGCGGCGGCGAGGATGTCGACGACACGGCCGCGGCGCTGCAGGCCGTGATCGACGCAAGCGGCCGTCGCGGTGGCGCTGTCGTCGCGCGCTCGGTGGCGTATCTACGCCGCGCGCAGAATCCCGACGGCGGTTTTCCAGAGCAGCCTGGCGGCGAATCCAACGCCCAGTCGACCGCCTGGGCCGTGCAGGGCTTGAACGCCGCCGGCGTGAACGTGGGTGCCGTCAAACGCGGGCACAGTCGCTCTCCGCTCGCCTATCTGGAAAGCCTGATGGCGCCCAACGGCAGCATCTACTACTCGCGCACGAGCGCCCAGACGCCGGTATGGGTCACCGCGCAGGCGCTGACCGCGCTCGCAGCCAAGCCGTTTCCGATCGGACCTGACTTCAGCGGCGGTTAAGCGACTCTCCTACCCTTGGGAGATGTCCGCGAGCTTCTCCAGGGCCGCCCCAGCAGGCCCGCGCGGCTATGGCGGCCCGCTGTTGCTTGCCGCGGCATGCGTCGCAGGTTTGGCTCTGACCTGGGTGCTGGCGGCGCTGGTGCCGGTCACGCACGACAAGGACGCCATCGCCCTGTATGACTTCACGCGCCTGGACAGGCCTGTCATCGAAGCCCCAGCGCGGCTTTTGCTCGACCTGCTCGAACCGGCGTTCTTCGTCGTGTGGGGAATCGCGCTCCTAGCAATCGCGCTCTCGCATGGGCGCAGGAGTGTCGCGCTCGCTGTAGCCCTGGTCCTCTCACTGGCGCCGGCCAGCGCCGAGCTGCTCAAGCCGCTGCTTGCCCACCCGCACGCGGAGGTCGTGCCGCTCTACATCAAGGGAGCCTCGTGGCCCAGCGGTCATGCGACTGCGGCCACCGCATTGGTGTGGTGCGTTTTGCTCGTGGCGCCAGCCAACCGACGGCGTGCGTTGGCGCTGATTGGCGCCGTGTTCCTGGCGGCCGTGGGCTGCTCGCTTTTGATCCTCGCCTGGCACATGCCGAGCGACGTGATCGGCGGCTACCTGCTTGGCACGCTGTGGTTCGCGCTGGCGCTCCTCGGCCTACGAGCGAACCGTCGTGCTCCTACTGCTCACTCCTCGCCGCCGGCCGAGCCGGCGTGCTCGCCGGGAGCCCAGAGCAACTCGGCGCTCGCCGGCTCGGGGGCGGTCGGATCGTCATTGGCCGCTCGACCGAGGATGAACAGCATGTCCGACAGCCGGTTCAAGTAGCGGATCACCTCGGGGTTGCACTCATCGCCGACGGCGATCGCGCGCCGCTCGGCACGCCGGCAGACGGTGCGGCAGACGTGTAGCTGTGCCGCCGCGGGGGTACCGCCAGGGATCACGAACGAACGCAGCGGCTCGAGCGTCGCGTTGACCCGGTCGCAGACCTCCTCCAGCCACTGCGCGTACTCGGCGGTGACACGCAGGCGCTCATGGCCCTTGCGTGTCGCATCGGGCGCGCCTTCGGGGGGAGCCGGCACCGACAGATCGGCTCCGACGTCGAGCAGGTCGTTCTGCACCCGTGCCAGCCACTGCGCGAAGGTGGCGGGCAGCCCGGGTGCGAGCAGGGCCACACCGAGCGTCGCGTTGAGCTCGTCGACGGTGCCATAGGCCTCCACGCGCGGGTGGCACTTGGACACGCGGCTCATGTCTCCGAGGTGGGTCTCGCCGCGGTCTCCACCCTTGGTGTAGATGCGTGTCAGGTTGACCGTCATGGCCTGTCGAGTCTGGCATATGGAAGGCCCGGACGTCCGTCTGCAAGCGAAGTTTGGAGTGGTGCGCTGGGCGACGGGAGCGGTGCGCTACGGCCTCGTGTGAGCAGTCGCACTGCGTGGCGTCGGGCAGATCGGATACTTTCCCGGCCTTCATGCGGGTAGCTGTTCCGAAGGAGACAGCCGAGGGCGAGCACAGAGTTGCGCTCGTTCCGGAGGTCGTTGCCAAGTTGAAGGCTAAGGGCGTCGAAGTCCTGGTCGAGAATGGCGCGGGCGCAGACGCGCTGCTGCCAGACGCCGCCTTTGCTGAGGCCGGCGCGCAAATGACCGCTGACGCCGCCGAGCTGTGGCAGTCGGATGTGGTTGTCAAGATTTCACCGCCGAGCGAGGCCGAGATCGGGCAGCTTGGAGCCGGCTCGATCCTGATCGGCTTCCTGGCGCCGCTCACGATCCCACAGACGACACAAGCGCTCGCGGCAGCCAAAGCCACCGCCTTCGCGATGGAGTCGATCCCGCGCATCTCGCGTGCACAGTCGATGGACGCGCTCTCCTCGCAGAGCAACATCGCCGGCTACAAGGCCGCGCTTTTGGGCGCGGAGAACATGGGACGTTTCTATCCGATGCTGATGACCGCCGCCGGCACGATCCCGCCCGCCAAGGTGCTCGTGCTGGGAGCCGGGGTCGCCGGCCTGCAGGCGCTCGCCACCGCCAAGCGCCTGGGTGCGCGCACGACGGGCTACGACGTGCGCCCGGAGGTGGCCGAGCAGGTGCAGTCGCTCGGCGCGCAGTGGCTGGACCTGGGCTTGGAGGCAAGCGGCGAGGGCGGCTATGCGCGCGAGTTGACCGAGCAGGAGCGCGCCCAGCAGCAGCAGGCGCTGACCGATGCGATCAAGGGCTTTGACGTGGTGATCACGACCGCGCTGGTGCCGGGCCGACCGGCCCCCAAGCTGGTCACGGCCGAGGCGGTGGAGGGTATGAAGCCAGGCTCTGTGATCGTCGATTTGGCAGGCGAGTCCGGTGGCAACTGCGAGCTGACCGAGCCCGGCCGAACCGTCGTCAAGCACGACGTGAAGATCGTCTCGCCTTTGAACCTGCCGGCGAGCATGGCCGAGCACTCCTCGCAACTGTTCGCCCGCAACGTGCAGGCGCTGCTTGACCTCCTGGTCGCAAAGATTGAGGATCCCGCCCACCCGGACGCCGAGGGCGAGGTCGAGCTCAAACTGGACTTCGAGGACGAGATCGTCGCCGGCGCTTGCATCGTGAGCGATGGGGAGATCGTCAACGCCGGCGCCAAGGCGGCAGTGGAGGCGAGCGCATGATCTTCGCAAGCGTGCTCACGACCAACCTGGCGATCCTCGTGCTCGCAGGCTTCATCGGTTTCGTCGTTATCTCCAAGGTGCCCAACACGCTGCACACGCCGTTGATGAGCGGTACCAACGCGATTCACGGGATCGTGCTGGTCGGTGGCCTGTTGTTGTTCGGCCTCGCCGAACTGGATTCGTTCAGCAAGGCATTGCTTGTGATCGCCGTCGCCTTCGGCACGATCAACATCGTCGGCGGCTTCCTCGTCACGGACAGGATGCTGGAGATGTTCAAGTCGCGCCCGAAGCCCAAGGTGGCCGAGAAGGACTCGGCTGGCGAGAGCAAGCCCGGCATGGACGAGAAGGCAGGCTCATGACCAATCTGCCGCTTGCCACCAGCTCCCTGCAGAGCGAAAGCTTCATCTACGTCCTCTACATCATCGCCTTCGCGCTGTTCATCCAGGGCCTGCGCGGGCTCTCCGGCCCGACCGGCGCCGTGCGCGGCAACCGCATCGCGGCCGTCGGCATGGGGATCGCGGTCGTCGCGACACTGCTCAACCCGGGCGAGGGCAACTGGGGCCTGATTGCGCTGGGTATCGCCCTTGGCGTAGCCGTCGGGGTGCCCGCGGCGCGCCAGGTGAAGATGACCGCGATGCCACAGATGGTTGCGCTCTTCAACGGCGTCGGCGGCGGCGCGGTGGCGCTGATCGCGTGGGTGGAGTTCCGCCACTACGGCTCCACGTATGGCGCCCACACGGTCTACGTCCACACGCTCGGTCGGGGCGTCCTGCAGGGCCCCTTCGTCCGCCTGTCCCCGGCAGCAGGCTTCTACGCCG
>DATHMQ010000152.1:0-2446 GCA_035486935.1 Solirubrobacteraceae bacterium | reverse complement strand
CTCCTGGAGTTGCGCTAGGGATGGCGAATCGCCTGCGAGCAGCATAGGTCCTGTGCACGGTCTTCGTCTAGAGGCCGGCGCTCTCATCTGGCGCTCCGCCGAGCTACCCGTAAGATCACGCGGATGGCGACTCAGCAGGCGCATGTCTCCTGGCAAGGACGGTTGTACCCGAGGCGGATCCTGATCGGCGTACTGGTCATCGTCGTGATCGGCGCCGCAGCGACGCTTGCCGGCTGGGACATAACGAACTGGTTCAAACACATCTGGGACACGCTCACGAAAATCCCGCTCGGCGACGTGGTAGCTGCGATCGTGCTGATCAGCCTGCAGACGACCGCCACCGCCTATGCCTGGTATTCGATCCTGCGCTACGGATATCCCAACTCAGAAGTGCGATGGATACAGGTGCTGGCCTGCTACGCGGCGGCGGTTGCGCTCAACTCCGTCCTGCCGGCGAACATCGGCACATTGGCGATGCTGCTGATGTACACCACGATCATCGTCGCCGCCACGTTTGCAGGTGTGCTGGCCGGGATGGCGGTGCAGAAGATTTTCTTCACGTTGGTCGGCGCATTTTGCTACCTGTACCTGTTCCTGACGGTCGGTGGGTCGTTCTCGCTGCAGTTGGGGTTCATAAGCGAACATCCCTGGGCCACCGCGATCTTGCTCGTGGGTGTCGCGATGCTGTTGTTCCTGGTGGGGCGAGTGCTTCGCCGGCGCATCGAGCAATGGTGGGAGCAGGCGAAGGTGGGCGCGCAGATACTCGTCCATGTCCGTGCATTCCTGGGTCGCGTCGTGCTGCCCGAGGCCATCGCCTGGGCCGCGATGCTCGGGACGATCGCCGTATTCCTATCGGCTTACAACATCCCCGTCAGTTTTCATATTCTGATGCGTGTGGTTGCCGGTAACTCGATAGCGAATGTCAGTTCCGTGACGCCGGGCGGCGCCGGCGTAGTGCAGGGCTTCAATGTGCTCTCGCTGAAGGGCATAACCAGCACGTCCAACGCGACTGCCTATTCGGTGGCTCAGCAGTTGGTGACAACTGCTTGGGGAATTCTCTTTGCGATCGCGCTACTCGTCCGGGCTTTCGGCTGGTCCGACGGCAAGACGCTTGTCGCACAGTCCTATGGGCAGGCGCGCGAGAAGAACGCCGAGCGCGCAGCGGCGCGCAAGGCCAAGCACCACGCCAGCGCACAGAGCGGCTCGTAGTCACCTTGAGCGATTCGTCGTTGCCGGTGACTTGTCATATCCACCCTGAAGTGTTCGTGATGCTGACGAAGGCTCGATGCTCGGACCCTCAGCTCACCTCGACGATATCTCCGATCTTGAGCATCGGGTAGACCTGCGCCGCCGCTTCGATCGGGAGCTCGACGCAGCCGTTGGATTGAGGGAAACCGTAGGAGGCGCGTGGGTATCCGTGGACGGCGTCGCCGCCGTTGAAGTAATTGACCCATGGGACGTCTGGAACCGTGTATTTGGTGCCGTCGACGTCGGTGCCGGTCATGGTGGTGGAGACGAAGCGGGAGTAGATCGGAAAGATCCCCTGTGCGGTTTCGGCGCCCGGCACGCCCGTGTTGGCCGGTGTCGAGAAGACCACCCGGTCGTCGCGGTGGACCTCCAGTGTCTCGGGCAGCGACTCGCTGACCGTCACGAACGTGTAGGGGGAGGGGTTGCGTTCGTGCAACTCGGCGGCCCGCAGCAGCGCCTTCCAGGTCGCCGCTTCGGGGTTGCCCGTCGGTTCGATTTCGTGTTCGGACTGGAACACCATCAGAGCGCCCTTGGTCGTCTCGTCGAGTTGGCCGTATTCGAGCGGAGGGGCGTCGTCCACGTGCGTGTCGGGCGCCTCGGGCGAGGGGTCGAATGCGTCGATCGCGGCAACATGCCTGTCGACGCGCGCGGCGGAGTAGTTGGATGCGCTCGCCTGCCTGCCTGTCCCCCGATATTGGGGGTCCCCCGTCATGGGGGATGCTGCGGTCGCGGTGTCAGAGGTCGCGCCGCCGGCCTCTCCGGTCGCGTTCGTTGTGGCGCCGGCGGTTTGAGCCTCAGCGACTTCTGACTCGAATGCTCGCGCGCGGCCGGAGGAATGGGCGCGGTAGGGGAGATAGCCGAGCCGTGCCAGCGTCTGTTGCAGACCCTTCGTCGAGGGGCATTGGACGGACAACGCGACCGTCCGTTGCTTGGCCAGCGGCGAATGTGCCACGGCGGTGCTGGCCGCGGGGACCGTGAGCGTGTAGCTGGCACACGGGTCAAGCGTCGAGGTGGGAGTGAAGAGTTCTGAGTCACCGTGCGTGGTCCACGTGCCGGCGACAGCCGGGCTCAGCGTCGGGCGGGGCGAGAACGGGGCGGGCCGAGCCGAGAGCCGTACACGCAGCGGCAGTGTGCCGTCGAGGACCGACTGGTGGGGAAGGGCGGTGAGGCGGGTTGGCGTCAGCTCTCCGCGTTGATC
>DATHMQ010000151.1:0-3627 GCA_035486935.1 Solirubrobacteraceae bacterium | reverse complement strand
CTTCGGCCTCTACGGCCAGCAGCTCCTGGATCGGGCGCTCGCGAACGTGATTGGGTTCCCCGTCGTCTACTCCTTCGGTGCGCTCACAGCGGTCACGAGCCTGCTGCTCGTGACCGTCGCATCGGTGTTGATCGTGGCGTTGCCCGGTTACCTCGCCACCGGCGTGCCCGCCGCGGTCGCGCTGCAGGACTGAATCCGCGGCGAGGATCCGTCAAATGTTGTTGTCTGCGCCGCGTCGATGGCGTAGGTCGTGCAGGCAGGAGCGCATCTGGTCGATGTCGTTGGTCGCGAGCTCGGCTTCTCGCTGAGGAGAGCGGGTGGGTTTCCAGTCGAGTAGCTCGGCGTCGCGGCCGCGATAGAGGTATCCACCGACCAATGCCAGGAGCAGGTACACCAGCGGGAAGCCGAGCACTATTGCCAGGAAGTAGAGATGCGCCATCGAGCTCAGGCCCCCGCCGGTGCGGGACGCGTCTTGGCTCGTGGTCGACTGGTCGGAGATCGGCCGGCACGCTTGCTGGTCGTGGCCGGCAGGCGCTGCTTTTGGTGCTCGGGCTCGTCCGGCTCCTCTCCACACCCGAGGGCATCGATCGCCGCCTGGACAGCGGCCAGGCGGCGCACCAGTAGGCCCAGCACCTGCTCGAGCTGTTCGCTGTTGAGTAGTGCCGGGCCTATGCTGGCGTGTGTCTGGGTGGGCGCCGGCGCGAGGCCGGGGTGCTTGGCTTCGAGTTCTCCGAGTGTCCGCTCGAGCCCGGCGATCTGCGTGCGTAGCAGGCGCCGGCGCTCGGCCGCCTCGTCAACGGGCCGGGCTGGGGGCTCGGAGGCCACGTAGAGGGCGGCTGCGACTTCGCGTGGGTCGACCCCGGTCGCGTGCGCCTCGCGCGCAGCATCGGCCGCGATCGTGCCCACCGCGGATGGCCTGTGCTGGGTGGGGGCGACGAACGTGCCGCTGCCCTGCTGGCTGTCGATCAGACCATCGTGCTCGAGGTTCTGGTAGACGGCGCGGATCGTATTGACGTTCACGCCGACCGCCTCGGCCATCTCGCGTAGTCCCGGGAGTCGCTGGCTGGGCTTGAACCTGCCATCGCGGATCCGCGTGCGCAGTGCCCAGGCGAGCTGCACCCCGATCGGAACCTCGGCATCGCGGTCGATCGTGACATCGAACTCCTCCAAGCCGATCGCCTCGGGCACTCTGACCATGCCCATCAGGTTAGCGGGCACGACCCCGGATTTACAGTGTGCTGGTGAACTAGTACACTAGGCCTATGGCTCGACCTGTCGCTCGCCACCTCATACGCGGAGCACTCGGCTTTCTGGCACCGAGGAAGGGCTCAATCTGATGGTTCGTAGTGGCGCTGCGCGGGCGTTCGGACCGCCGAGGAACTTTCTCGAGGAAGTTGGGGACATGATGCTGTTGACGGGGAGGACCATCTGGTCCGCTCTGCGACCTCCCTATCCCTATGGTGGGGAGTTCATCTCGCAGTTTCTGTTCGCGGTGCGGTTGTGTTGGTTCCCGATGCTGGTGTCGATCGTGATGCTCGCTTACGGGCCGGCGGGGTTGGAGGCCGCGGGATTTCTGAAACTGATCGGCGCGCTCGACCGTCTCGGGGGGTTCTTCGTGGTTGCGGCGATCCGCCTGATTGCTCCGCTCACGACCGCGGTCGTGCTCGCGGGTGTCGCGGGCACCGCGATCACCGCGGATCTGGGCGCGCGGAAGATCCGCGAGGAGCTCGACGCGCTGCAGGTGCTGGGTGTGGATCCGGTCAAGAACCTGGTGGTGCCGCGCTTTTTGGCGTTGATGATCGTGACGGGCTTGTTCAACATCTACGGGCTGCTGTTCGGGATCTTCGGCGGCATCGTCACTGCGGTCACCAAGGGCCAGCCGTTGGGGCCGTTCTGGACGACGCTGCTCGCCAACGTCACGACCACCGACCTCTGGGGCTCGGTACTGAAGACCACATTGTTCGGGGCGATCATCGCGATCGTGTGCTGCTACAAGGGCATGTCCGCCTCAGGCGGCGCCGAGGGCGTCGGCAGAGCCGTCAACCAAGCAGTCGTAATCGCGTTCCTGGCGATCTTCGCATTCAACTACGTCTTCGAACAAACACTACTCGCCACCCACCCCGAGCTCCTCATCATCAAATGAACGAATGGTTCGCGATGCCGCGTGAATGGATCGCGGCCACGGGTGAGATCGGTCGTTTCTTCACGACCGTCATGCGTCAGGTGTATGAGCTGCAGGTGTTTCGCTTCTTCGGCGAGGCGTTGCGCCAGTCGGGGATCCTGATCATCTCTTCGACGCTCGTGATCGTCTCCACCGTGTTCATCTTCGGCTTGACGTGCGGGATCGAGGGCGCGTACTTCACCCAGTCCCAGGGCGCGCCGTCGTTTGCGGGTGTGTTCACGGCGTGGTGCAACCTGCGTGAGGCGGCGCCGCTGGTGTTCGGCTACATCATGGCCGCGAAGGTCGGCACGGGCATCGTCGCGGAGCTCGGCGCGATGCGGATCTCAGAGGAGATCGACGCTTTGGAGGTGATGGGCGTCGATTCGATGACGTTCCTGTGCGCGACGAGACTATTGGCGGCGTGGATCGTGCTGCCGTTCATCTACATCGTCGCGCTCGGGTCGGCGTTTCTCGCTTCGTACATCGCGGTGGTGCATCAGGTCGCGTCGGTCTCCTCGGGTGGGTATCTGCTGGTCTTCTGGCAATACCAGAACCCGTTGGATTTCGTGTACAGCATGATCAAGGCGATGACGATGGCTACTACGGTTGTGCTCGTGGGCTGTTACTACGGCTACAACGCTAGTGGTGGGCCTGTCGGCGTCGGTCAGGCGACAGCGAAGTCGATGGTGCTCAACCTGGTGCTTGTTAACCTGATTGGGATGTTGGGTACGCAAATCTTCTGGGGCACCAACGTACGAGCCCCAATCGGAGGTTGAACGATGGTCGAGGACCGACCGGATGAGGCTGAGAACGAGCTCGAGGAGCTCGAGCCGGCCGAGCCGCAGACGGCGAATGTGGGGGTTACCTTTGAGCCGGCGCCCGAGGACGATCCGGAGGAGTTCCGCTTCCACACGGGTACGACCCACGCCTCGAAGGCGCCGCCTGCGGTCCAGTTCATCGATGTGCACAAGTCGTTCGGGCGCAACCATGTGCTTCGGGGTCTGAACCTGGAGATCCCGGAGGGCCAGGTCTCGATGATCATCGGCCCGTCGGGCACCGGCAAGTCGGTGTGCATCAAGCACATCGTCGGCCTGCTGTATCCCGACGAGGGCGATGTGATCGTGCATGGCCACTCGATCCCGAGCCTGCCCGACGACGAGCTGTTCGAGCTGCGCAAGAAGTTCGGCGTGCTGTTTCAGGACGGCGCGCTGTTCGGGTCGATGAACCTGTATGACAACGTCGCCTTCCCCTTGCGCCAGCACACGGAGAAGAGCGAAGAGGAGATCGCCGAAATCGTCAACCGGCGGATGCGCGAGGTCGGCCTGGGGGGCGAGGGCACGAAGATGCCCAACGAGCTCTCCGGGGGGATGCGCAAGCGCGCCGGCTTCGCGCGCTCGCTGGTGCTCGACCCTGAAATCCTGCTGTTCGACGAGCCCGACTCGGGTCTGGACCCGGTGCGCACCGCG
>DATHMQ010000150.1:0-28226 GCA_035486935.1 Solirubrobacteraceae bacterium | reverse complement strand
CCCACTACATGCTCAAAAACAAGAAGATCCTGATTGTCCTAGTCGTCCCGATCCTGCTGTTCGGCGGCTACACGATGACCAAGGCCAAGCCTGTCGTAAAGGAGAAGGTCAAGGGGACCATCTACGTGATGCCACAGTCCTTCCTGCTCAACCTCAGCGACGGGCGCTACGCCAAGATCAGCGTGGCACTCGAGCTGGCGCCCGGACAGAGCGACGGGGCCAGCGCGACAGCCGCCTCCTCCGGTTCCGAAAGTGGGCCCGGTACTCTGCCCGAGGAAGCGATCGTGCGCGAAATCATCACCAACGCCGTGACCGGCCAGAGCGGGGAAACGCTCATAAGCAGCCACGGCCGAGAAGCGATCAAGCGTCAGATCCTCCACACGATTCAGCAAAGGACCGACGTCAAGGTCGAAGAAGTGCTCTTTCCGGATTTCACAGTTCAATAGGAGGCAAAGTGGCTGAGGCAATCGAGTACGAGCAGTTCGATCAGAACCCGTCGGGCGGAGCCACGAGCACCGACCTTGGCGGAGCCTCGCCCTCCGATCCCGACCTGAGCCGCCTCAGCGACATACCGATGGAGTTGAGCGTGGAGATCGGCCGCACGCACATGACCGTCGGCGAGACGCTCGATCTGCGCGTCGGCTCTGTGGTGGCGCTCGAGCGCCAGGCAGGCGAGGCGGCCGATCTGCTGGTCAATGGCACGGCGATCGCCCGCGGCGAGGTGATCGTCATGGACGAGCGCTACGGTCTGCGCGTCACCGAGATTCTCGAGAGCAATCAGATTTCGGCCTCCACGGGAACCGGCGAGGCCACGGCGACCGAGGCCGTAGCCGCCAACAGCTGACTTAGACCACAGAGGAGCACAGTTTGAGCCCGAAGAGCCGTGCCGGCGCTTCAAAGGACGAGCCACAAAGCTCCAAGAAGCGCGCGAAGAAGCCTGCGTCCTCTACCACAGAGGAGCCGGACGGCCCGACGGGCGGGCGCATACGCACGCTCGACTTCTCCCAGCCAACCAAGTTCACGACCGAGATCAGACGCCGCATCTCGAGCGCGATCGAGCAGTTCTGCGAGGCACTGTCAGGCCGACTCACCAACGAGCTGGCTGTGGAAGTCGAGTTCAGCGTCGCCGAGGTCGACCAGCACACTTGGGCGGCCGCCAAGGCACGGCTGGCCGCAGATGCGGTCGCGATCGCGGTCGAAGCGAAGGCGATCGAGCGCCAGATGCTGCTCAGCGTCGAGCAGCCGCTCTTGCTGCAAGCGCTCGAATGCCTGCTCGGCGGCCAGGCAGCGCAAGCGCCGTCAGAGCGCCACCTGACCGACATCGACTGGGTGCTCGCGAGAAGCTTGTTCGATGCGATCGTCGCCGAGCTGTCAACCGCCTGGGGCGATCTCGGCGGTCCGCAATTGACGCGCGGCGAGGTCGATCTGGAGGCCGACGCCGGCGTCTTTGCGCCCGTCGGCGAGCCCACCTTCGCGGTCACACTCTCAAGCAAGATCGACGGCCAGTCGGCCACGATGTCCTTGCTGATTCCCTGGGCGGCAGTCGAGCCTGTCGCCGAGAGCATCCGCGGCGGCGCCGGCCCGCCGCTTGCGGGCGACGTGCGCGATCCCGATGCGCTGCGGCGCGGTCTCGCCCGTGCCCAGGTGCTGCTGCGCGCCGAGGTCGGCTCGGCGCAGATGCCGATCGAGCAGATGCTGGGACTCGTCCCAGGCACGCTCGCCGAGCTGCAGGGTCGCGCCGACGAAGGCGTGTGGCTGTTCGCCGAGGGCGTACTGCTCGGACGCGGACAGCCCGGACGCTCCGGTACGCGGCGGGCGATCAAGCTGCACTCCACGAGCAGTACGCCGACGCGCGGCGATACCTACGCCAAGCTCGGCCGAGCCGAGCTCGAGCGCGCGCGGGCGCATGTCGCGGGTACGGGCGAGAGCGCCGAGGGCCGGGCGATCTTGCGCAGCATCTTCGTGCGCGTATGGGCCGAGTTGGGACGCACGCACCTCTCGCTCAAGGACGCGGTCGAGCTCGCGCCCGGTGCCCTCGTCGAACTCGATCAAGCTGCCGAGACACCGGTCGAGCTGTTCGTCAACGGGCTGTGCTTTGCCAATGGCACGCTCGTAGTCACGCCAGACGGCGGCTGGGGCGTGCAGGTCTCCGAGCTCGTCTGAGCTCCCAATCGCCGGACCAAGCCGGTCAGGACTGCAGGTCTCTGGGCTCCTGAGCGCCGCCGGCAACGCCAGGCCAAACATGTGGCCAACATGTCTTGACGCTCGGCTCAGCGCGCCCTGACCCTGTCCGTCGACGCCGAGCCCTCAAGACCTGCTCCCGCGGGCCGATAACCGGGGGCGACTCTTCCTCGGAGTCGTCCCTCGATGACTAAGTTGACCCTTCCCCGTGCGGCCACGCAAGTGGCCGCCTTGCTGTGTTGCCGCCTGCTCGTGTGGGCCAGTCCCGCGTCGGCGTTCACCGCCGCCAAAACCAAGAAGGGCACAGGCGAACAGACGCCGCTGAACCTCGGCTCGCCCAGCACCGGCACGCACACGAGCTCCGGCGGAGCCAGCATCGTGCGCACGATCGTCGGCCTGGCGATCGTGCTTGGCGTGATCTGGGGCCTGTCCTGGATCTTGCGCCAGGTCAAGGCCAGACGCGATCCGCGCGTGGCCGCTACCGGCCTGACCAGTGTCGCCGCGCTGTCGCTCAGCTCCGGGCGCTCTGTGCATCTGGTCAGAGCTGGCAAGGATTATCTGCTGCTGGGCAGCGCCGAGCACGGCCTGATGCCCATCCACCGCTACACCGAGCAGCAGGCACTCGAAGCGGGTCTGCTCGCGGCCGAGGAGCCCGAGCGGCCGCGCAAACGCCGCATCAACCTCGGCCTGCTCGCCCCGCCCAACTCGCAAGGTGACGATCCTCGGGCGGGCTCACATCAGGGGGGCGAGCGCTGGTTGAGCGCACAGGAGGGCGGTCGTTGGCCGGAGCCATCGCTGACGGCGCGACCCGTAGCTCCACCCATGGCGGCGCTTCCCAGGAGCACGCCTGCGCGACCCCGCCCCACGAGGACGCTCGAATCCGGCGAGCGACAGAGCGACCCGATGCACATGCCCTCGGTGTCCTCCAGCCTGATCGAGCGCCTGCGCGAACTGACGGTGCGTCGTTGAACCTCAGCTCCAACAACTCCGTCCAAATCCTGCTGCTCGTTGCCGGCCTGACACTCGTACCGGCGATCCTCTTCACGGTCACCGGCTTCAGCCGCATCCTGATCGTGCTCGGCTTCATCCGCTCCGCGATCGGCACCACCACCGAGCCGCCCAACCAGGTGCTTGTCGGGATCGCCCTGTTCCTGACGATCTTGGTGATGGCGCCGACCATCGCCGCGATCAAGCGGGAGTCGGTCCAGCCGCTGATGGCCCATCAGATCAACACCATCACGGCGCTCGAGCGCGCCGAGGAACCGATGCGCGAATTCATGTTCCGCCAAACGCGACCGCAGGACATCGCGCTGTTCGTCAACCTCGCCAAAGCAAAGACGCCGCACACTCGCGCCGAAGTCCCGACCGAGGTGCTGATCCCGGCCTTCATCGTCTCCGAGCTGAACATAGCGTTTCAAATCGGCTTCTTGATCTTCCTGCCGTTCCTGATCATCGACCTGATCGTCTCGGCGACGCTGATGAGCATGGGGATGATCATGCTGCCGCCGACCTTCATCTCGCTGCCTTTCAAGATCCTCTTGTTCGTACTTGTCGACGGCTGGGATCTGGTCATCAGAGCACTCGTCCAGAGTTTTCACACCTAGGAGCGTCGTGCCATGAACCAGGACACCGTCGTCAACCTCGCTTCTCAGGCCATGAGCCTTGCGCTGAAGATCGCCGGACCCCTGTTGATCGTGGCGCTCGTCGCAGGGCTGGCCGTCAGCATCTTCCAAGCGGTCACCCAGATCCAGGAGCAGAGCCTCACACTGATCCCCAAGATCATCGGGGTCGCCGCCGTGATGATTGTGCTCGGACCTTGGATGCTCGGCCAGCTGGTCGCCTACACGACCGCGCTGTACACGTCGATCCCGACGATGGTCGGTTCGTGAATCGAAAAGGCGACCCGCCCCCTGCGTCGAGCGTGCCTGTCAGTGGAACGTTCCGGCGAGCAAGGGCGTTTGCGTGAACGAACTACTCAGGAAGCTGGCCGCGGGCGAGCTCGTCGGCTTCATCCTGGTGCTGGCGCGCGTCACGCCGCTGTTCATCATCGCGCCGCTGTTCTCCTCCTCGCTGATCCCGCCGCGGGTGCGCGGCATCATCGCCGTCGGCATCTCGATCGGGCTGACGCCGATCGCCATGCACGGCCAGCACATACCGAGCCAACCGCTGGTCGTGGCAGAGCTCGTGATCGAGGGGTTGCTCGTCGGCTTCGGCTTTGCGTTCACGCTCGCGATCCTGCTGGCGGCTGTCGAAACCGCCGGCGCGATGATCGACGTCGTCTCGGGTTTCTCATACGGAGAACTGATCAACCCGATGACCGGCCAGAACGGCGCTGTCATCTCGCGCTTCTACTCACTGGTAGGGACGATGATCTTCCTGGTCATCGGCGGTGAAGCGTGGACGTTGCGCGGGCTCGGGCGCACCTTCCAACTCGTCCCGCTGACGAGCGGCCCGCGCATGTCCTCGCTAATCGGCGGCGCCGAGCAGGCATTCGCCGGCCTCTTCACCTCGGCCCTTGAGATCGCCGGACCGGTGCTGGTCGCACTGCTGATAACCGACGTGGCCTTCGGCGTCGTCTCGCGCGTCGTGCCGCAGCTGAACGTGTTCGCCGTCGGCTTCCCGGTAAAGGTGGCGGTGGCCTTGCTCGTCGTCGCGGCCGCACTGCCGTTCACGGCCAACTGGATCTCAGAACAGATGTCGGTGAGCGTGGGCGCGGCGCTGGGCGCGCTGCACGTGGCCTGAGCACATGGCACGCGACGAACGCACAGAGAAGGCCACACCCAAGCACCGCCAGCGCGCGCGAGAGAAGGGGCAGGTCGCACGCAGCCCCGATCTCAGCGGCTCGCTCGTCCTGATCGCGGGCCTGCTCGCGCTCAGCGTGATGGGCCCGAAGATCGTCGAATCCGGGGCCACGACCTTTCGCGAAACGCTGCGCGACGTCGCCAACCCCGCCCATGCCACGAGTGCCGCCGGCCTCAGCGAACTGATGCACACAGCGCTCTCGACGATCGTGCTCGCGGTGGCCCCCGTGGCCGGCGCCTGCCTGCTCGCCGGACTGCTAGGGGGAGTAGCGCAGGTCGGCTTCAAGCCCACCGTGCAAGCGCTGAAATTCGACTTTCGCCGCATCAACCCGTCCTCGGGGGCGCGCAACCTGTTCGGTCCCAACGCGATCTTCGAAGCGCTCAAGGCGATCGCCAAGGTCGCCGTCGTCGGGCTGGTCGCCGGCCTTGCCGTGCTGCCGGG
This sequence comes from Solirubrobacteraceae bacterium, assembly GCA_035486935.1. Taxonomy (GTDB): domain Bacteria; phylum Actinomycetota; class Thermoleophilia; order Solirubrobacterales; family Solirubrobacteraceae; genus Palsa-744. Next base: position 22,802 of record DATHMQ010000150.1, on the reverse strand, counting down.
CTTGACCACGCTGGCGGCCAAGGTCGGCATGCAACCGGCCGCGCTTGGGGCCCTGATGGGCGCAAGCGCCCTGTCGATCGCCCAGCACGCAGCCTTCGCCTACCTGGTGATCGGGCTGCTCGACTACGCCTGGCGGCGTCATCGTCACGAGAAGCAACTGCGGATGACCAAGCAGGAGGTCAAGGAGGAGACCCGACAGTACGGCATCTCCGCCGAGGTCAAAACAGCTCAGCGCCGCCGCCAGATGCAGGCCGCGCGGGCGCGCATGATGGCCGCCGTGCCCAAAGCCGACGTGGTCGTGACCAACCCGACCCACTACGCCGTCGCGCTCGTCTACGACGGCTCGCATACCGCGCCGCTCCTGGTCGCCAAGGGCAAGGACCTGATCGCCGCCCAGATCAGGCGCGTCGCCGAGGAAAACGACGTGCCCGTGATCAGCGATCCGCCGCTTGCCAGGGCGCTCCACTCCTCGACCGAGATCGGCCAGATGATCCCTCGAGAACTCTATGCGGCGGTCGCCCAGGTGCTGGCCTTCGTCTACCGCCTGGCCGGCCGTCGGAGGCTCGCCTCATGAGCGCCGGCGCTGTCAGGGGAGCTTTGCGGCTTGCCGGCTCGCGATGGGTCACCTATTCACTACGGGCAACCTTCTCGCCACCAGCCACCCCCTCACCACAGGTCACCTTCTCACCACCAGCCACCCTCTCACCACCAGCCACCTCCATCAACGATGGCGTGCCGGTCGGCGCCGGAAGGCACCGACCATGAACAACCCCACCATCAAGCGCCTCTTGGGACACAGCGATCTGCTCGCCGCCGTCGCCGTCGTCTGCGTCGTGACGATGCTGGTCGTGCCGCTGCCGCCGGCGCTCTTGGACCTGCTGATCACGCTCAACATCTCCGCGGCACTCACCATCGTCGTGGCCACGATGTACCTGGGCAAGGCACTCGATTTCGCTTCCTTCCCAAGCTTGCTACTGCTGACGACGATGTTCCGCCTGGCGATCAACGTGTCGGTCACGCGCCTGATCCTCACGACAGGCGATGCGGGCAGTGTCGTCAAGGCATTCGGCTCGTTCGTCGTGGGTGGCAACGTCGTCGTCGGGCTCGTAATCTTCCTGATCCTCGTGGTGATCCAGTTCGTGGTCGTCACCAGCGGCGCCGGACGCGTCGCCGAGGTCGGCGCACGTTTCACGCTCGACGCGATGCCGGGCAAGCAGATGGCGATCGACGCCGACCTGAACGCCGGCTTGATCTCAGATGACCAGGCGCGCGAGCGGCGCTCGGAGATCGGGCGCGAGGCCGACTTCTATGGCGCGATGGACGGCGCTTCGAAGTTCGTCAAGGGCGACGCGATGGCGGCGGTCATCATCACCGCGATCAACCTCGTCGGCGGGATCGTCGTGGGCATGCTGCAGATGAATCTCGGCTTCGGCGAAGCCACCCAGAAGTACTCGCTGCTGACGGTCGGCGATGGGCTCGCGGCACAGATCCCGGCGCTGTTGATCTCGGTCGCCACAGGCATCATCGTCACGCGTGCCGCTTCCGACCGCGACCTGGGTAGCGACATCGCCGGCCAGATCCTCTCCCAGCGTCGCGCACCGATGGTCGCGGCCGGCGCGATCGGCCTGTTCGCACTGATCCCGGGGCTGCCGAAGTTGCCGTTCCTGTTCATAGCGGCGATCTTCGGCGCAATCGGCTGGGCGGTGCGCAACGGCATGCCCGAGGCGCAGGAGGCCGCCGCGGCTCAGGCCAAGGCCAAGGCAGCCGAGCTGGCAGCGCCGGCGCCCGCCCCGGAGCCGCTGTCGGAGGTGGGCGTCGACGCGCTCGAGCTGGCGATCGGCTTCGGCCTGGTGCCGCTCGTCAACGGCGGCGCGCTACTGCGTCGCGTGAGCATGATCCGCCGCCAGATCGCCGGCGATCTGGGACTCGTGATCCCACCGGTGCGTATCCACGACGAGCTCGGCATGGAATCGCACGAGTACGTGCTGAAGGTGCGCGGCTCAGAGGTGACGCGCGGGCGCATCATGCCCGGACACCTGTTGGCGATGGACCCGGGCGACGCGAGCGCCACGCTACAGGGCATCCCGACGCGCGAGCCGGCCTTCGGCCTGGACGCGATGTGGGTGCATGACTCCGGGCGCGCCGAGGCCGAGGCGCTCGGCTACACCGTTGTCGACGCCGAGTCGGTGATCGTCACCCACTTGACCGAGACGATCCGCTCGCATGCCGCCGAGCTGCTCACACGCCAGGACGTGCGCGCGCTCCTCGACAAGCTCAAGGAGTCAAACGCCGCGGTCGTCGAGGAGGTCGTGCCCGACACGCTCTCGCTCGGGGAGATCCAGCGTGTGCTGCAACTGCTGCTCTCGGAGGGCGTACCGATCCGCGACCTGGGCACGATCGTGGAGGCGATCGGCGACAAGGCACGAATAACGCGAGACACGAACCTATTGTCCGAGTACGCGCGCCAAGCTCTCGGCCGAGCGATCACCGCACCTCATCTGGACGAGGAGCTGCGTTTGCGCGCGATCACCTTGGACCCAGCGATCGAGCAGGAGGTTGCGACCTCGATGACCCAGACGGCAGACGGAGAGTATTTGGCGATGGACCCGCCAAGAGCACAGGCAATCGTCGGCGCCCTGCGCGCGCAGGTGGAGCATGCAAGCGGGCGCGGCATCAGACCGGTCCTGCTGTGCTCAGCGCGCGTGCGCCGCCACCTGCGTAGGCTGATCGCCCAAGCCCAGCCTCACCTGCCAGTCTGCTCCTACAACGAGATCGCACCGGGAATCAATGTTGAGACCATCGGCGTCATCCACGCATGAGTAACGCCTCGGCAGCCGATCCAGGCTCGATTCACACCTACCGTGGGCGCACTGTCGAGGAGCTATTGCCCAAGATCCAGGACGAGCTGGGCGCGAACGCGATCATCGTGCGCCGCCGCGAGGGCCTGACCGGCGGCATCGCCGGCTTCTTCCAACGGCGTTTCGTCGAGCTGGATGCGACAGAGGGCGGCCCACAAATCGATGTCTATGACGAACCGGGCACGAGCGCAACGCACTCCTTCGCGCCTGAGCGCGAACTTCCGCTCCACCAACGCCCTGCGCCAGAGGCAGAGGCGTTGAGCCCCCTCAACACCGCCTATGTGACCGAGCGCCTGGCTGCCCTCGCGCGAGCGGGGCCATTGGAGCCTGCACGCCTGCCTGCCCGCGCCCATCAGGGTGGACTCCGTCATGGAGGGCCCCAGGCCGAACCGACCGCGCACCTGCCCCAAGAGGCGGGCACCACAGATCCCGGCGATCCGTTCGCACTCATGCTGGAGCATGCCTCATTGCATGATCACGAGCGTGTGCCGGCGCCGTGGTCCAGCATGAGCGCGGCACCAGGCCAGAGTCCACCCTTCGTCCAGGGTCCCCCACTGAGCCAGAGCGCGGCCCCACGCCCGAGCGCCGGAGAGCTCGCGCGGGCTTCAGGACAAAGCCGAGCGCCGAAGTCTTCCCGTGCGCGAGCCAAGATCCAGGAGGGGCTGCTTGCGCTCGGAGTCAGCGAGCAATTTTCCGAGGAGCTGATCGACGGCGCCGCCGTCCACATCCGCCCTTTCGCACCGCGAGCCAGCCTCAGCCAGGCCGTGCGAACGGCGCTCACGGGGCGCATCCCGGTGGCGCCACCGCTACCGGCGCGTGGCGCGGCGATCGTGCTCGTGGGCCCCGGCGGCGCCGGCAAGACAAGCTGCTGCGCGGCCCTGCTTGGCGCCTACCGCAAGGGCTCGGCGTTGCCGGCAAGCTGCGCGACGCTGATCAAGGGACATGCAGGCAGCGAGTTGCAGATGCTGCTCAGCCCGTATGTGATGAAGCCGACGGCAATCGACACCACCCGCGCCGTGCGCGCGCTGCGCAGGACCAAGAGCGAGGGCCTGCTCGTGATCGACACACCCCCCCTCTCCCCGGGAGACCGCTCTGGGATACGCAAACTGGCGAGTCTGCTCGCGGGACTCGAGCCCGAGCGCATTGTCGTGGTACTGCCCACCACGTTGAGCGCGGTCGCCGCCAGGCAGTTGCTGGAGGCATTGGCGCCACTGAAGGCAAACGCGCTGGCGCTGACGCACGCCGACGACACCGACCAGATCGGCATGGCGATCGAGGCGGCCTGCAAGTTCGGCCTGGCCCCGGAGTACATGCTGGGCCGTGCCCGCAAGGGCGGCTGGACCGTCGGACGACTCGACCCGGCCGGGCTAGCGGCCAAGCTGGTGCAGTGAGCCAGCAACGCGATTACGTTCGCCTCCAGGCCGACCGGCCTGTGCTCGTCTATATGGGCAAAGATCGTCAGCCCGTCCACACCTATGCCGTCGACCTCTCCGGTGGCGGCCTGCTGCTCGCCGGCCCGCACGTGCTGGAGATCGACGAGGAGATCGAGTTTCAGCTGAACCTGGCCCCGGATCGCGAGCCGATTGTGGGGATGGGTAGGGTCGTGCGTAACGATTCCCTGGGGCGTCGTGCCATAACCTTCAGCCAGATGAGCGACGGCAATCGTCGCCGTCTGGTGCGCTTCATCTTCGAGCGCGAACGCGCCGAGCGGCGGCGTATGCTGGAAGCCGATGAGCGCGACAGCAACTGAGGCGCCGCCCCTCGTCGAGCAGCCACCGGCAAGCGAGGCGGCCACATCCGAAGCGACTCCGCCGACGGCGCAACAAAAGTCGGCGGACAAGCAGGCCAAGGGCAAAAACAAGGAGTCCAAGGGCAAGGACGCCAAGGCCAAGAAAGGCAAGGGCGAGAAGGCCACGACCGCGGAGGACTCGGGCTCGCCGAGCGTGGCTGCGCACCCGCGCGCGGCGCGCGCAGTGTCACAGGCGAAGGGCTGGGGCGGGCTGGCGGGTTTCTTCATCGCCGGCTATCTGTCGCTGCCGACCGGCACGCTCGCCCAGACGGGTCTGCGAGCACTGATCGCCGGCAGCGTCTGCTACGTCGCAGCCTGGGCCGGGGCCGTGTTCGTGTGGCGAAGACTTGTGATCGTCGAGATCAAGGGCCGCGAACAGGCTTTGCTTGCCGATGCACAGGCCGCGCTCGTTCCAGGCGAGCCAGTTGGCACTCCAGCTGAGCCCCCACGTGCCGGGGCTGCCTCGCCGGGACGCTAGCCGGCGATGGACGCGATCCCGCCGATCTCCCGTGGCCTGCCGCCGGTCGTGCGAGCAACCAGACCGCCGGTAAAGCGGGTCGAGCGGATCGCCCGTGAGGACGAACGCCCTGAGAAGGACGAGGGTAGGCGCGAACGAGAAGAGCAGGCGGCGTTCGAGCCGGACGGCCCCGACGGGGACGAACGTCCACACATCGACATCCGCGTTTGAGCACGCATGGTACGCCAAACGCCGTGCCCGCGCGATGCGCGACCGCACGCGATGCGCGGCCAGCGCCAACGGACCGGTACGTCAAAAAGGCCGATGCCCCCCCGCGCGCGGGGGGGCATGTCGGGTTTTTGGGCCCATCAAGCCCGCCCCCGCAGTGCAGTGCAGGGCCCATCAAGCCCGCCCCCGCACTGCAGTAAATCTTGCGGGTGGAGGGAATCGAGCCAGTGGCAATGAATCCAGCTCAAGTTTCGTCGCTTGTCGGCGATAACGAGATATGAGCCGACACGGAGTCGGCTCGGGACCGACCAACAAATCGTCATCAAGGAGATGAACGCATGTCCCTCATGATCAACACCAACCTGTCGGCGATGGACGCCAACAGGAACCTCAACGCCACGGAGAGCTCGCTCTCGACGGCGATGCAGCGCCTTTCCTCGGGTCTGAAGATCAACTCGGCCGCCGACGACGTCGCCGGCTACGCGATCAGCCAGAACCTGCAGGGTCAGGTCAACGGCCTCAATCAGGCCACGCAGAACAGCCAGGATGCCGTTTCGCTTGCGCAGACAGCTCAGGGTTCGTTGAACGATGTCGAGCAGATGCTTCAGCGCGTCCGCGAGCTCGCGGTGCAGTACGCCAACGGCACGACTTCAGAAGCCGACAAGGAAGCGATCAACTCCGAGGTCACGCAGCTGACGTCTGAGATTGAACGCGTCGGTGAAACGACTCAGTTCAACGGCATCGACCTACTCAGCAAAGAAGCGACGATCTCATTCCAGGTCGGCGCCAACGACGGTGAAGTCATCGGTGTCAAGACCGCCGATTTGAAGACGTCGATCGAAAAAAAGATCGAACTCAAAGGCGCGGAACCGATCAAGGGCATCGACGAAGCGATCGACAAGGTCTCAGCGCTGGCCGGTGAATTCGGTGCGGTGCAGGATCGCATCCAGTACACCGAGTCGAACCTGGAAACCTACAGCCAGAACCTCTCTTCGGCTGTCAGTGGCATCACCGACGTGAACATGGCAGCGGAAATGACCAACTTCACCAAGCTGCAGGTTCTCGAGCAGGCCGGCGTGTCAGTTCTGGCGCAGGCCAACGCACAGCCGCAGGCTGTCCTGAAGCTGCTGCAGTAGTCGCGATCTCTTCCTCAGCGGTGGCGCCTAGAGGACGCCACCGCTGCAGCGAAGCTCACCTGACAGGGGGCCGCTCGCGCGGTTGCCGGGTCGGGCGGGTCATAACGCTTCGGCGGTCCTGTGGACCGGCGCAGCCACATACCGCCGCTTCATCGAGGGAACGGTGGTGGAAACGGGCGGCTTCGGCTGCCCGTTTCCCGTTCTATGGGCTCAACCGTGAGTGCCGGCTGCCGATTACCCGGGTGATGTCCGTCGAATCCACACTTGCGCAGATCAGCGCAATCAGACAGGCGCTTGCCAACCCGGCGACCATGATTAGCTCGAGCGCCGCTCTCAGTGGTGGCACCGAAGCACCCGCCGTCGACGCCGCGACAACCGCAAGCGACCGACCTTCCTTTGCCGAAACGCTACGGTTGGCAAGCTCCAGTTCGGGTGCTCCAGTCTCGCTCGGCACACCCGGCGAAAGTGCGGGCGCGCGCATCGTGGCGATCGCCGAAAGCCAGCTGGGCCAAACCGAGCAGCCACCAGGCTCCAACGAATCGCCGGCTATCGCCCAATACCGCACCGCGACCGAAGGCGCTGTCCCAGGCGCGCCGTGGTGCGCCTACTTTGCCTCCTGGGTCGCACGCCAGGCGGGCGAGCCGTTGGGCGCCCAGGGTCAGGGTATCGGCGACGTCTCAGACATCTGGTCGTGGGCGCAGAGCACCGGCCGTGCGATACCAAACGGACCGGGCATCGTGCCCCAGCCAGGCGATTTGATCGTCTTCGGCGGCGAGCACGTCGGCATCGTCAAGGGGATCCTGCCAAATGGCCAGATCGCAACAATCGAGGGCAACTACGAAAACAAGGTCGCCGCCAACGTACGTAGCCCCACCGAAGCGACGGGTTATGTGAGCATGAGCTGAAGTGAGCGTCGGAGAGATCATCGCCATTGCCGCTGCGGGCCTGGCGGCAGGCATGATCAACACCGTCGTCGGCAGCGGCACCTTGATCACGTTCCCGGTGCTGCTCGCTTTCGGCTACGCACCCGTGACGGCCAACGTGTCGAATACCGTCGGGCTGGTCCCGGGCTCGATCTCAGGCGCGATCGGCTACCGGCGCGAGCTCAGCGGCCAGCGCCAGCAAGCGGTGCGGCTGGGAGCAGCGTCCGTGCTTGGCGGCATCACCGGCGCGGTGCTGTTGCTGGCGCTGCCGGCTGCGGCCTTCGAGGCGATCGTGCCCATGTTCATCGGGCTCGCGCTCGTCTTGATCGTGCTACAGCCGCACCTGAACCGGCTGCTCGCCAAGCGCGCCGTCCATTCCGCGCATACCGGCCGCATCTTGCTGCTGGCGCTATATGCGACCGGTGTTTACGGAGGCTATTTCGGCGCTGCCCAGGGGATCCTGCTGCTCGGCATACTCGGTCTGGCGCTGACGCAAGATCTGCACCGAACCAACGCGTTGAAGAACGTGCTGGCCGGCCTTGTCAATGGCGTCGCGGGCGTGTTCTTCATCTTCGCCGCACACGTCGAGTGGGCCCCAGCGGCGATCATCGCCGCCAGCTCGATCATCGGCGCGCAGATCGGGGCAAGGTACGGGCGCCGCCTGAATCCGGTGGCGCTACGAGCCCTGATCGTGGTAGTGGGGATTGCGGCGATCGTGCATTTCGTGGCGACTTGAAGCGCGGGCGCGCGACGCGCTAGGAGCATGCCTGCCATCTCGATGACTCCGCACGGTTGAGCCCTGAGTTAGAAACATAAACCAGAGTGAGAAACACTCTTGGCAAAGCCATGACCCCAGCCTAGACTTGGATATCGCCACGCAGTAACGTTCGGAAGGTTCATAGACGGATAGCCGGATTGTGATGGTGGGAGAGAGCGAACGTTGGGTCAGCTGGTTGAAGGGGGGGTCTCCATGGAAGGGACCTTTGCTTGCGCTGCTGTTGGAGCGCCCAGGCCACCCGTACGACTTTGCCAATCGGCTGGTTCATCGTGTCGGCCCGGCTTGGCGGCTGGACACCAACGATGCGGGCCGCGTGCTCCGGCGAGCCGAGCAGCTTGGCTTGGCGACTTCGAGCATGGTCGACTCCAAACGCTCGCACCATCGCGTTCGCATGTATCAGCCGACCGAGCTGACCTCCAAGGCCGTCGAGCACTGGATGAGCAGCCCCGTGCCGGCAGAGCCGGTACGGGCCGAGCTGTGGACTCGGATGGTGGTCTCTGCCCCCGAGCACGCCCCGGCCCTGCTCGAGGCGCTCGACCACTTCGAGCGTCAACTGTTCGAGCTGCTCAAAGAGCACAGCATGCCGTTCCCCACCAAGACGTGGAAGGGCCTGGAGTTGGAGCTCGCACGACGGGGCGTGGTGATGCGGGTCGAGGGAGACCTGGCGTGGATCGAACTGGCCCGCGGCCACATCCTCGAGTTCACGGGCGCTCTCCGTGCCCCTGCTTGAAGTCACAGACCTTTGCAAGCGCTACCCGGACGGTTCACGCGAGCTCGTCGTGCTCGACGACGCCTCATTTGAGATCTTCGAAGACGACTTCGTCGGCTTGTGGGGCCTGCGCCGCGCCGGCAAGTCCACGCTGCTGAGGATTCTCGCCGGTCTCGAACAGCCCGACAGCGGCAGTGTGCGCTTCGATGACGTCGAGTTGACGGAGCTCGCACCCGACGCCCGCGTGCGGCTCTTGCGCAATGAGCTGGCGCTGGCATCTTTCGGCTGGCCCACCCACCGCAACCGCTCGGTCTGCGAGCACGTGGCCCTAGCGGCCTGCGCCGACAATCGCATGACCGGTCGCAGCGCTCGCGTGCTCGCTCGGCAGGCACTTCACCGACTGTCGGTGGTCGAGTGCGCCGAGCGCCCCCTCGACCAACTGTCGCTTGACGAGCAGATACGCGTGGAGTTGGCTCGCGCTATCGTGCGCGGCCCGCGCCTGTTGCTGATAGACGACCCGCCTGTGATGCAAAGTCCAACCGAGAATGCCGAGCTGCACCAGCTGTTGCGCTCGCTGGGCGAGGAACCTGACCGCGCGGTGGTACTGAGCGCCTGCGACACCGCGCCCATTCAGCACGCTCAGCGGATGATGGCCCTCGGAAGGGGCCGCCTGCGCACGATGGATGTCCCGGGCACCGTCCTACCGTTCCCGGATCGTACCGGGACCGGCGGACCGTGAGCCGCCTGCAACTGTGTGAGCTCGTCAAGTATTACGGGAGCGAGGGCGAGACCGTCAGAGCTGTCGACGGCGTCTCGCTAAGCCTTACGCCAGGGGAGTTCGTAGCGCTATACGGCCCCAGCGGCTCGGGCAAGACGACGCTGCTGCTGTTGGCGGCCGGCCTGCTGAGCCCCGAGAGCGGTCGCGTGCTCTTCGAAGGGCGCGACATCGGCGACTACACGCCCGCGGAGCGAGCCGCCTACCGCCGCCGTGAAGTTGGCATCGTCTTTCAGTCCTTCCATCTGATGGCGGGAGCCTCGGTGCTGAACAACGCCGCGATCAAGCCGCTCGCCGATGGCATGAGCCCCAAGAAAGCACGTGAGTTGGCACGCCCATGGCTCGACCGGGTCGGCTTGGTGGACCGCCACGACCACCGTCCACGACAGCTCTCGATGGGCGAGCGCCAGCGCGTGGCGATCGCCCGCGCCCTGGTCAACGAGCCGCGGCTCTTGCTGTGCGACGAGCCGACCGGCAACCTCGACTCCAAGCGCAGCCGCGAAATACTCACTCTGCTGAGAGACATCTGCCATGACCGAGACATCCCCGGCCTATTGGTGACTCACGACCCCCAGGCGGTCGAATACGTCGATCAGGCCTACACACTCAGCGACGGAAAGCTTCACGAAGGCGTCAGCCCAGAGCTTGCCCTGCCATGAGCGGTCGGCTCGCTCGGGCTCCCAAGCAGCTGCCAACGCGACTGCGGGCGCTCTGGGACCTGTATGGATGGAGAGTCCGCCAACACCCGGCGCAAGAGCTGATGGGCGGCGTCGGAATCGCTGTGGGGGTTGCCCTGCTCTTCGGTGTGCTGTTGGCGAACGTCGGCATCACCGGCTCCAGCGCCCGGCTCGTGCGTGAGCTCACCGGCACCGCCCGCTATACGCTCTCGGCGCGCTCCTCCGAAGGCTTTGACGAGGGACTCATCACCGCCGTCAGAGGACTCCCAGACGTGCAAGTCGCCTCTCCGATCCTACGCGAGACGGCAACCGTCGTGGGCCCGAGGGGCCGCGAACCGGTCGAGTTGGTGGGTCTGACCCCGACGATCGTCACATTGGAAGGCGAAGCGACCCGCAATCTGGGCGCCGGCGCCCAGTTGTTGGCCGGGGGAGTCGGACTGCCAGAAGAAGTAGCCCGCAAGGTCGGCGCACGAGCAGGACACCCGGTCACGATTCTCGAGGGCGGCGGCGCAAGCAGGGTACAGCTGCGAGCCACACTGGGATCGCAGACGATCGGAGCTGTCGCCGAGAGCTCGGTCGCGGTCGGTCTGCTGTCCACGATCCAACAGATCAGCGGCGTGGGGAACCGGGTCAGCTCGATCCTCGTAAGGCCGGCTCCGGGCACGGACCGAACAGTGCGCCAAGAGCTCGAGAAGATCGGCGGCGGACGCCTGGACGTGACCGCCGCCGACCATGAGACGGAGCTGTTGCAGCAAGCCGCCAAGCCAAGCGATCAGTCGACCAGGCTATTCGCTGCGATCGGCGCGATGGTTGGTTTCCTGCTCGCGCTCAACGCAGCGCTCATAACGACGCCCGAGCGTCGCCGCTTCACCGCCGAGATGCGAACGCTGGGTTTTACGCGCCGCTACATACTCACGATCCTCGCTTTTCAGGCGACTGTCCTGGGTATGGCGGGATCGGCCGTCGGTGTCGGCGTCGGATATCTGCTGTTCCAAACGGTCTTTCACACCACGCCAGGCTTCCTGGCTTCCGTCTTTCTCGTCGGCTCTCAGCCGCCCTTTCAAATCGCGCTCATGATGCTGGCGCTCGCTTGCGGTGTGCTCGCTGCGCTCGCTGCCTCGATCCCGTGTGTCCTGGACCTGCGCTCCGACGTGGCCGACGCAGTGCTTCGCGAGCCGGGCGAGGCCGGACAACAGGTGACCCCAACGTTGACGGTCCGGCTGGCGCTGGGCGGAGTGGCGCTGACAGCGATCATCTCGCTTGCCGTGACAATCGACCCGAGCCTGACGATCGTGGCAGGCGTGCTGCTGGCGGTGGTGACTCTGTGCTTCGTGCCGGCAGCGCTCAGTGGGGCTCTTTGGCTGGTTGACAAGCTCGGCGACAACCTGCGCAACAGCGCCCTGCCGTTGACAGCGGCCGAACTCTCCGCTACTGCCACCAGCTCGGCGGCGCTGACCTGCATCGTCGCACTCGCCGTCTACGGCAGTGTCGCGGTCGGCGGCGCACGCCACGACCTGCTGCGTGGCCTGGACCAGGCGATCGTCCAGGAGTGGAGCGCCGCCGATGCATGGGTGACGCCCGATGAAAACATCTTCGACGCCGACAGCTTCGCCGCCGGCAACTCGTACCGTCAGTTGGCGGCGATGCCTGCCGTGGCCAGCGTCCACGCCTACCAGGGCGGGTTTCTCGACGTCGGCGACCGCCGCCTTTGGATACGCGCAAGACCGGCAAACAACCCGGCGATGATCCTCTCCAGCCAGCTGATCGCAGGCAACCTCGCGCTTGCCACTGCCCGCTTGCGCGAAGGCGGCTGGGCAACCGTGTCGGGCGGATTCGCAAGCGAACGGCACCTGAGCGTAGGCGATTCCTTTGGGCTGCCAACCCCGACAGGCATCGCTCACTTCGCCGTCGCCGGGATCACGACCAACATCGGCTGGCCCTCCGGAACGATCACAATCGACACGAACGACTACCGTCGCGACTGGGGAAGCGTCGACCCCACCACGCTGGCCCTCGACTTCAAGCCCGGCGTCAACCTCGCCGCCGGTGTCGCCGCAGTCGCCGCAGCGCTGCACTCGCACGCCGGCTTGCGAGTGCAAACGTCGGCTGCGCGCATCGCGGGAGTCGAGCGCACCGTCAGCGAAAGCCTCAAGACGCTCGGCCAGATCGCCACGATGCTGCTCGTTGCGGCTGCGCTCGCAGTCGCCTCTGCGCTCAGCGCCGCCATCTGGCAGCGCCGCGCGTACCTGGCCTCGCTCAAGGCTCAGGGTTTCGACCGTCTGCAACTGTGGCGTGCGATCGTGCTCGAGGCCGGCGTGCTGATCCTGATCGGCGGGGTCGACGGGACCGTGTTCGGCATCTACGGGCACGTGCTGGCAAGCCGCTGGCTCAGACAGTCCACCGGGTTTCCTACACAATTCTCGCTGGCACAGCTACAGGTGCTCGCAACCCTCGGGCTCGTCGTCGGCATCGCTCTGCTTGTAATCATGCTGCCGGGACTCTCGGCGGTGCAGGTACCGGCCCGCGAGAGCTTCCAAGAGTAGATCGGGCCTACGATCGGTTTTCGAGTACCTCAGAGTGCGCCGCAACAGCAGCCGATCGGCTCACGCCGGAGCCTCACCACCGGTATGGACGACTACCGGCACGCCCATTTCCTCCTCGCCATCGTCGGCGAGCGCCTCGCCGGGAAGCGAGCGGGCGAACCATAGGCCCACGAGCACGAAGCTGCTGGCCAAAAGCAACGCCCGCTTGAGCGCCTCGATCTGCGATTCGTTGTAGTAGGCCTCGAGCGAAGCGGTTTGGGCGGCGGGCACGCCAGCCTGCTCGACGGCGCTCTTGAACTGGGCCTGGGAGACCATCGGCAGCCCCTCCTCGGTGCTGCTGACGATCTGCGTTTGCAGCGAGGCGGGAATCGTGGGATCGGCCAAAACGCGATCGTGAAAGCCGGTGGTCAGGCCGGTGAGCAGCACAGCTCCAATCAGCGCGGTACCAAGCGACTGTCCAAGGTTCTGCGAAGCCCCTTGTACGCCACCAGCCTCGCTGGAGCGCGACTCGGCGACGGAGGACATCACGACATTGCCGAGCTGGGAGATCGACAGTCCGATGCCCACGCCGAAGCCGGCTAGCGAGAGAGCAAATGGCAGTGAGGAAAGCGAGGGAGAGATGCTCGCCATCAGCCCGAGAATCGACACGAGCAGGAAGCCGAGCCCGAACTGCACAACCCGCCGTGGCGATGTGCGTGTGGCAAGCCGCGGACCAAGCACGGCGGCCAGCATCATCGTGATCGAGATCGGCAAGATCTTCACCCCGGTTTCGAGCGCATTCTTGCCGAGCACGAGCTGCAGATACAGCGGCAGCACGAAGAACGTCCCCGCCAGGATCAGATACTGGGAGACGATCGTCGAGAGCCCAGCGCGCAACTGCGGGATCCTCAGTAGGTCAGGGCGCAACAGCGGCGTCCCCCCGGTGCGAGCGACGCGCTCCTCCCAGCGAAAGAACCCTCCCAGCACGATCAGTCCGGCAAAGATCATGAAGGGCACGATCGACAGCCCGAAGGGCGTGATGCGCGTGCCCGAGATCGTCAGTGCCCCGGTCGGCACGAACAACCCCCAGCTGCTGATCTTCAAGATCGCGAACACGGTCAGGCCAAGCCCGAGCGCGGACAACCCCACGCCCACGCGATCGAGCTTCGGCGGACGCTCGGGGCGCTGCTCGACGATGCGGTGCACGACGGTCAGCAGCACGAGCACCACGACGGTCTCGGCGGCGAACACCACGCGCCAAGTCAGGACGGTGGTAACGAACCCTCCGATCAGCGGCCCGGCAGCAGCGCCGGCGCCAGCGATCCCACCCAGCAGCCCGTAAGCAAGCGCGCGTTCCTTGCCGCTGTAGCTGACCGCGGTCAGAGCGAATATGGCTGGGATCACAAGCACTGCCCCGAGCCCCTCGATGCCCGACCAGCCGATCAGCAGCACGCCGACGTTGGGGCTGAGGGCGGTCGTGAGTGATCCAACCCCGTAGATCGCCAGCCCGATCGAGAAGGCCCTACGCCTTCCCCAGATATCGCCGAGCTTCGCACCGGTCAGCATGAACGCCGCCATCACCAGCGTGTAGGCGGTGATCGCCAGCTGTACATCGGGCACCGTCGTTTTCAAATCCGCCACCACCTGGGATATGGAAACGTTCATGACCGTGCTGTCGAGCACCATCACGAATTGGGCGGTGCCGAGCACCAGGATCGTCGTACGGTTGCGCAAAGGCCAACTTCCTCTTAGGCTGTTACCCGTAGCAGTCCGCCAACAATGCGAACAGTTCCCATGTCTCCTGTGAGCTCCGCCGGCCGTCGATACTCGAAAGTGATGTCCGCACTATCCCAGGCGGATGGGCGCGACGACATCTGGGGCGGGTCGTTCGTCGGCGCGAGCTTGCAAGCCAGTCTCGTCGCGAGGGTCCTGAGTGTGCTGTTTGCGGCCGGAGCGACCCTGGCGATGTTGACGGTAGCGCTGCCACACCCGGCGAGCACAAACGAGCTCGGGATGCTCGTGATCGTCGCCAACGCCTACCTGGTCGCGGTGGCGCTCTATACCCAAGCGGCCAAGCTCCCACCGTGGACGCTGCGTCCCACCCTCGCATGGGGCAGCACGCTGATCACGGGCGTCGCCTACTTCTCAGGCGAAGTGCCAAGCCCACTCGTGTTCTTCTACCTGTGGGTCTTCCTCTACGCTTCCTATTTCTTCAGCCACAGGCAAGCAGCCGCTCAGATCCTCTACGTCGGCCTGGCCTACGGCGTGCTCCTCGCCGCCACAGCACCGGTGAGCGCGATCCCCACATGGTGGTTGGTTGGCATGGGCACGCTGCTGGTGGGCGCGATGGTGATCATGGTGATGCGCGCCCGCGTGGAGCTGTTGATAGCGCGCCTCTATGACGCGGCTCGCACCGACCCGCTGACCAAGCTCTCGAACCGGCGAGGCTTTCGCGAGCAACTGGACCTCGAGCTAGAGCGAGCCCGCCGTCACGGCGGCGCGATGACAGTGCTCGCCGGCGACCTCGACGACTTCAAGGACATCAACGACCTGCGCGGCCACCATGTCGGAGATCTAGCGCTACAGCGCGCGGCACGCCTGCTGTCAGAGGGCAAGCGCTCAACCGATACCGCCGCAAGGGTGGGAGGCGAGGAGTTCGCGCTGATCCTGCCCGACACCGGGCGTGAGGCCGCCTTCGCCCTGGCCGAGCACCTGCGCATCGGCCTGTGCGAAGAATTCGCAAAAGACCCGACTCCTCTGACGATCAGCTTCGGCCTCTCGGTCTACCCCGAGCATGGAGAGACCGCCGCATCGCTCATCCACGCCGCCGACCAGGCGCTGTATGCCGCCAAGGAGAGTGGGCGCAACCAAACGGTGCTGCACAGTCAGGCGCTACGGGCCGAACTACGGATACCGAGCGACGTCCGCGACGTCGGCGGCGAGCGCTTCGTCATGGCGGTGCTCGAGATGGCAGAGGCCGTCGACCTGCGCTTCAGCGGCAGCGCTCGCCACTCCGAGACGGTAGGTCGCTACGCCGAGATGATGGCCCGCGAGCTGGGCCTACCCGAGCACCGCGTCAGCCGCATTCGACTCGCCGGAATCCTGCACGACATCGGCAAGGCCGGGGTGCCCAACAGCATCCTGCACAAGCCGGGCCCGCTCAACGAGGATGAGTACGAGCAGATCAAGCGCCACCCACAGTTGGGAGCACAGATGATCGAGCACGTCAGTCTCTCCGACGTGCGCGAATGGGTGGCAGCCCACCACGAGCGCCCCGACGGCCTCGGCTATCCGCTTGGACTACACGCCGGTCAGATCCCATTGGAGGCGCGCATCGTTGCAGTCGCCGACGCCTATGAGGCGATGACCAGCGACCGCCCCTACCGCGACTCGATCGGCTATGAGGCCGCGCTCGCGGAACTGCGCCATTGTGCCGGCACCCAGTTCGACGGACGAGTGGTACAAGCGTTTATCGCCGTGCTGTCGCGCGAGGCGATGCGCATCGGCACGGACGTCGCCGCCAGCGCGTAGAGGCCGGGCTTTATGCGCCCAGGCGCAAGGATTCAGCCACGCCCAACCATGCGAACAGCTCAAGCGTGGAGGCGTCTGTCTGCAGCATGTTCGGCAGCGCCTGGTGCTCGGTGATCGGCGTGCCATCCCATGCGCGCAGATACAGCCCCTGGGCGTTACGCGCCTGTTGTTGGGCGTCTCGAGCCATCTCTTCGGCAAGCCCCTGCCAGCGCGTTTCGCCAACTTGGCTGCCGTATACGAGCATCCAGTGCAAGTAGATCGTGTCGAACTGCGGCCCCATGTTCAAGCGGTCGGAGAAACGTTCGGCTGAGGCGTCCGCAAGCTGCGCGGCACGTTCGCAAGTGTCGGAGATGCCTATTTCGCAGAGCACTTGATGGGCCTCCACGAGCGTCCCCTCGATGTAGGGAGTGGGAGTCGAATCGGATTCGGTGCGCTTATAGAGGCGCCGTTCGGTGAGAAAGTCCGATTCGGCCCAATCCAGGAACTTGAGAACTTCCGTGCGGTAATACTGCTTGCCGGTGAGCTTGAGGAGCCGTGCCCCCAATAGCGCCCCGGCGGCAAGCGGCTCACCGGCGATGTAGGGATGAGCAGTGTTCCACCACAGCCCACCTCCCTTGGAGTTCCAACCGGCCCTGGCGATGAACGCAAAGGCGCGCTGGGCTTCGCGTAGATAGCGACTCACGCCGGTGGCGCGGTAAGCGTCGAGAAAGGCAAGCCCCCACCAACCGTTGTCGTCGAACCAGGTGAGCGTGTCCCCCCGATCGCCTGGATAGGGAGCAAAGCCTGGGTACGGCTTCAATGTGGCGTCCCAGTAGCGCTCAGCCCCCTTCGCGAACGCTTCCACGGCCGCTCGATGCGAGGCCGAGGGCGCAGCGATGTCGATTGCGTCGAGCGCCTCGAACAGCGGTGTCGAGTCCCAGATTGTGGCTAGCGGATAGCGTTCGCCGTCATCCAGACGGCTGTCATACCAGCCCAGCCGAGGGTTCCACCAGAATCGCTTGGCAAGCTTCACGCCGGCTTCGGCGACCTGCAGGTAAGTCTGAGATCGTGAAGCAAGAGCAGCGCCCCCCCTGCGCATGCGGAGGGCCAGCGCGAACGAGGACTGTCGAGCAAGCGAGCGTTGCTCGGGCCCGGAGGCGTTGTCCGCCCGCGCCGAGCCTGCTCGTCCCGGCCAGCCGGCGAACCACAGGAAACAGACCAAAAGCGCCAACAATACGGTGGGAAGGCCCCCGGATCGAATGATCTTTGATCTGGGCACGCTTGTCATCGTCTCAGTCCCTATCGACTGCTACGCCGTATGCCTGAATCGCCGGGTCCCTGTCACTCGAACGGTCTCATGTAGAGCCATGCAACGACCGATACGTAAAAAATGAGGGTAGTTGCGGGCGAGGATGGGCCTGAGGGGGCGCTCGGCGGATTCGTCGCGGGCGCGAACTTCCAAACAAGCCTGATGGCGAAGGTATTGGCAGGGCTGTTCGCGGCGGGCGCCACGCTCGCAGCGCTCACCGTCGCGCTGCCACACCCGTCCAATCAGAACGATCTCGGCCTGCTCGCGATCGTCGCCAACGCGTATGCCGTGGCCGGCGTCCTGCATTGGCGCGCACGAAAGCTGCCGGCCTGGACGCTGCCGCTGGCACTCGCCTGGGGCAGCAGCTTGATCACGGGCGTCGCCTACTTCTCAGGGGCGAGCCCCAGCCCGCTCGTTTTCTTCTATCTGTGGATACCCCTTTATGCCTCCTATTTCCTCACACGCAGAGAGGCAGCACTGCAAGTCGCCTACGTGGGTATTGCATACGCGGCGTTGCTCGCGCTGAGACCGCCGTCGAGTGGCGCACCGGCCTGGTGGATCGTAGGCATGGGCACGCTGTTGGTGGCAGCGACGGTGATCACGACGATGCGAGTACGCGTAGAACTGTTGATCTCGAGGCTCTATGACGCAGCCCGCACAGATGCGCTCACGTCCTTGGTGAACAGGCGTGGATTTCGCGAGCAACTCGACCTAGAGCTCGAACGGGCACGTCGCGGCGAAACCGAGATGACCGTGCTCGTCGGCGATCTCGACCGCTTCAAGGAAGTCAACGACCGCTCCGGCCACCAGGTAGGCGATGCGGCTCTGCAGCGTGTTGCGCGGCTACTCGACGAGGGTAAGCGCCAAGTCGACTCGGCCGCACGTGTCGGCGGCGAGGAGTTCGCATTGATCCTGCCCGACAGCGGCGCAGACGGCGCCTTCGTGCTCGCCGAGCGCCTGCGCAGCGCGCTGGCCGGAGAGTTCGCCGAAGACTCCGTCCCGATCACGATCAGCTTCGGGCTGGCCACCTATCCCGAGCACGGCGAGACCGCCGCGTCGTTGCTGCGCGCAGCCGACGAGGCGCTTTACGCTGCCAAGGACAGCGGCCGCAACCGCACGGTGCGCCACAGCCCGCTGTTGCGTGAGCTGGTGCAAGCTAGCGGCGGTACAGGAGACATCGAAGGCGAGCGCTTCCTCGCGGTGATGCTCGACCTCGCCGAGGCCGTCGACCTGCGCTTCAGCGGCAGCGCTCGCCACTCCGAGACGGTGGGTCGCTATGCAGAGATGATGGCCCGCGAGTTGGGCTTCTCCGATCGCCACACAAGCCGCGTGCGGCTTGCGGGGATGCTGCACGACATCGGCAAGATCGGCGTACCAGACGAGATCCTGCGCAAGCCCGGACGCCTGACCGAGCAGGAGCTCCTCGTCATCCGCCGCCACCCCGAACTCGGCGTGCAGATCCTCGAACACCCGAGTCTCGCCGACGTGCGCGTCTGGGTAGGCGCCCACCACGAGCGCCCCGACGGACTTGGCTACCCGCTCGGCATCTCGGGCGATGAAGTTCCCTTGGAGGCGCGGATCGTGGCAGTCGCCGACGCCTACGAGGCGATGACCAGCGACCGCTCCTACCGCGACTCGATCGGCCATTCAAACGCGCAAGCCGAGCTACGCCGCTGCGCCGGCAGCCAATTCGACGGACGCGTTGTCGAGGCCTTCCTCGCGACCCTCGGGCGCGAGAGCGAGCGAGCGCAAGCGTCGCTTACCGCTGGTGTCGACGGCTGAGCGCTCGCGCCGCGCTGCTCTGACGCGAGATGCAGCTGTTGTCGCATGCGCCTCACCATAGGCGCTGAGCGGAAGGCTCAAAGGGCGCTCAGGCTTTAGTCGAGTACGCCGATATGCCGCTGCAGTTGGAGAAGCCGACGTAGGAGGTCGTGAGCGTGCCTCGCTCCTTACGGCCTTTGAGGAACTTGCCCGAGATCTTCAAGTTGGCCCCGACCTGACCCTTCTTGGGGCCTTCGAGGATGAGGTACCTGCCGGTGCTGGAGAACGTGCCCTTGCTCGAGATTGTGGCGTTCTTGAAATGGATGGGGATCGGCTCGCCTCCGCCACTGCAGTAGAGCGGGATGTTGGAGGTGCTCAGGCCGGTCACCCTCTTGCCATTCGCAGAGACTTTGAAGCTGACTGTCACGCCGTCCCTGGGGGGAATCAGGCTGCCGGCGTAGGAGCCGCCCTCGATCGGACTCGCAGCGAGCGCGGCGCCCGCAGCGAGCAGTGCAGCCAGCGCGACCAACGTCGCGAGCAGTCCCTTCCACTTGCCAGTCATAAGCATTGCCTCCGATTCGTGATCCGGCTCCACCGGCCGGAAACGCAAGTCAAAGATACCCAACAGCGCCAGTCTCCGGCCAGTCCCAGGGCTACTCTGAGCGCTCGCCGTAGACGGCGGCCAGCGAACCCGACTCAGAGGGGGTCGCACCGCGCGTCGCCGCCCGTTCGTGAAAGATGCCATTTACATGGAGCTGGAGTACGAGTTGCAAACGCACCGCGCCGAGGACCGCCACTGGTGGTACCAGGGGCGCCGCACTGTCCTGGAGCGCGCGATCGAGCGCCTCGGACTGCCTGCCCATGCGCAAATCCTCGACGCAGGCTGCGGCAGCGGACGCAACATGGTGGAGCTCGCCCGCCTCGGCACAGTCACCGGTGTCGAGCTCTCGGGCACCAGCGTGCAACTGGCGCGCGAACGCGACGCAGGCGAGGTGATCGAGGGTTCGGTCATGGATATGCCCTTCGATGACGCCAACTTTGACCTGACGGTCAGCCTCGACGTGATCGAGCACCTCGAAGACGACATCGGCGCGTTGCGCGAGCTGCGCCGCGTCACCAGGCCCGGCGGTGCGCTGCTCGTGACTGTGCCCGCCTACCAGTGGCTGTGGAGCGGCCACGATGAGATCAACCACCACCACCGCCGCTACAACCGCCGCACGCTGCTATCCGCCGCTCGGAGCGGCGGTTGGGAGCTCGAGAGCTTCACCAACTTCAGCTCGCTGACGCTGCCAGTCGCGATCCTACTTCGTGCGCTCGAGCGTTTCATGCCCTCGACCACCAAGTCCAGCCTCGACCTGTGGGTGCCACCGGCACCACTCAATTGGACCTTGCGCCAGCCGCTGAACTTGGAGGCGCAGGTCATCGGGCACGGAGGCTCAATCCCTGCCGGATTGTCGCTTCTAGCCGTCTTCCGCTAGCTGTCGGCGGCTGTTTCGGCGAGCGCGGGCGTGTCTCCGCGGAAGGTCCAAGCCCGATTGACGAAGAAGGTGATCAAGGTCACGATCACGGTCGTCACCGCCTGGCCCACCAGCTTGTCGAGCCCCGCACCGTCGACGAACAGGTATACGAGACCGAGGTCGAGCAGCAGCCCGCAAGTCTGCACAGCGAACCAGCGCACCGGCGTCAACGCATCGCCAACATGGCCCCTGAACGTCCAAGCGCGATTCCACAGAAAACCGTTGACCGCGCCGATTGCGAAGCCGATACCCGACGCCGCCACGTACCACACCCCGAACACCTTCAAAAGCAGCGTGTACACGGCAAAAGCGATCAGCGTGTTCGACACGCCCACGATCCCGAACTTCACGAACTGCAAAACCAAGGGCATTCTCAGGATTCGCGCGGCCCGGTCCCCTACTCTTCTCATGACCACTACTTAACCAGCTTCGTCCCTTCGGAAGGAACCATGCCGGACACTCAAGCGCGCGTCCCAGCATTGCTAAGCGTCGTAGCCCCCGTCTACAACGAGGAGGAGCTCGTCGAGGCGTTCGTCAAGCGCGCCTGCGCAGCCGTCGCCGACTACACGTTCGAGCTGGTGCTGGTCAACGACGGCAGCTCCGATTCGACGCCCGCGCTGCTCGACCGCCTGGCCGCCGCCGACCCGCGCGTGCGGGTAATCCATCTCTCGCGTAACTTCGGCCACCAGGCAGCGCTCACGGCCGGCCTGGAGCACGCAGCCGGCGATGTGGTAGCGATGATCGACGCCGATCTGCAGGACCCGCCCGAGCTGATCCCGCGCATGATCGAGCAATGGGAGCAGGGCTCGGATGTGGTCTACGCCGTGCGCAAGCAGCGCGATGGGGAGACAGCCTTCAAGCTCGCCACCGCCTCCTGGTTCTACAAGCTGTTCGACAAGCTCGCCCAGGTCGACCTCGAGCCGAACTCCGGCGACTTCCGCCTGCTCGACCGTCGTGCGTTGGATGCTCTACTGTCGATGACCGAGCGCTCTCGCTTCCTGCGCGGCATGACCGTGTGGGTCGGCTTCACGCAGACGGCCGTCCCCTACGAGCGTGACGCGCGTACCGCCGGAGAGACGAAGTACACGCTGCGCAAGATGCTGCGCTTCTCCTTGGACGCGATCGCCTCCTTCTCGCACCTGCCGCTGCAGCTCGCCACCTACGCCGGATTGCTCTCGGCCAGCGTCGCGTTCGTCGCGATCCCGATCGTGATTGCGCTGCACTTCACCGGCTCCTATCTGCCAGGCTTCTCCACCCTCACGATCGCGATCCTGCTGCTGGGCGGTATCCAACTGATCGCACTCGGCGTGATCGGCGAGTACGTGGGTCGCATCTACGACGAGGTCAAGCACCGTCCGCTGTACATCGTGCGCGAGGAGCGCAACGCTCCAATGGGCAGCGCCGAGGCGGCAGGTCCGATCGCTCCCGTACGCGCCGGGCTGCCAGCGCGCGTGGTTGAGCGCATCGGCTGAGCCACGGCGAGATACGTCTTTTAAGCAAACGGCTCCCCCATGCGAGTACTTGGCGCATAGGACATACACCGCTCCTTCGGAGCGTCCTAGCGGTTATGGGTGGCAGACCCAGCCACCAAACGGGAGAGACCCATGCGCCACCGCACCCTCACACTGCTCGCAACCCCCGCCGTCCTCGGCGCAATGACCGTCGCCGTACCGGCGCTCGCCGGGGTCGACAACGGACCTGCCGCCCACGGCTCATCCAGCAGATGCTTCGTCGCGCGTATAGCCAAACATCGCGTGCGTGAGTGCCTGGTTCAGGGACCGCGCGGACTGCGTGGTCTGCCGGGGCCGGCCGGTCCACGCGGACTGGCCGGAAAAGCCGGTAAAAACGGGACC
>DATHMQ010000149.1:0-34608 GCA_035486935.1 Solirubrobacteraceae bacterium | reverse complement strand
GAAGCGCTCAGAGCTCGAGGCCGAGCGCGAGATGAAGTACAGGGAGATCCGCGACGCCGAGCTCGACTACCGCACCGGCAAGCTGTCCGAGGAGGACTATGCGACTGTCAACGGTGCGCTGCGCGCCGAGGCGGTGGAGATCCTCAACAAGCTGGAGAGCTCAGAAGACGATCGGGCTGCCGAAGAGGATCCGGCTGAAGAGGATCCGGCCACGGACTCAGCGAAGTAGGTCCCGTGAACGGCCTAGTAGGGTTTCTTCAGCAGCAGGATCGTGTTCAGCACGAACACGATCGCGAATGCGACGGTCCAACGGTTGAGGTTGCGCTCCACCATCGAGCCACCGCCGAGCGGCCCCTGGCCGCTACCCACGCCGAATGCTCCGGAGAGGCCAGAGTCCTTGCCCGAGTGCATCAGCACAAGGAAGATGAGCCCAACCGCGAGGAACACCTGCACAACCGAGTCGATCGCTTCCATCGGCAAAGCCTAGCGAGTTCTGCAAGCGCGCGTGCGCAAAGGCGGCCAATTCGGCCATCTTCGAGGCTCCGCCTCGGGCATCTGTACAGTCAGGTCGCTTTGCCGCTAAGAGCAGCTATATGCACCTGAAATCCGTCATTTCACCGCGAATTTGTGGCTCCGATTACGAATCCTTTACGAAGCCGTGCTTCCCTGCCGATATGAATAGGGTCAGGGGGCTCTCGGGGTACACCGGTGCCCTGCTCGAACGCGACCATGGGACGAGAAACGAATGAGCGGGGGCCAAGCATGTCGGGCATAGACGACGCGCCATGCAGGCGGCCTGCGCCCCTGAAGGTACGTCGCGTGATCCTCTCCGCGCTCGCAGGCGGTGGGCTCACGGCAGTCGGGCTGAGCGGGCCATTGTCCGGTGGCGCGCTCGCGGCCGAACCCCCGAGCGGTGGCGCTCCTCCGACGGGAACGACAACCACGCCGGCGCCGTCGGAACCGACCCAGACGCAGACCAGCACCACGGCAACCACGCCGGAAACGACTACGACAAGTACCGGCACCAGCACGACCACGACCCCGGTCAGTCCGCCACCGAGCACTCCGACGCAGACGACGACTCCGACCAGCACCACGCAGGCGCCGCGACCCACGGTAAAAGAGCCACAGCCTGGCCCGAAAGTTCTCGTCCAGCACACGCAGGAAACGACCGACGCAGAAGCGACCGCCACGGCGCCGAGCACGACTGCCACGGCCACCACGCCGGCCACGCCCAGCGGCCCGAGCAATGTCGCCGCCGCGCCGCAGCTCGCCGCCGCTCAGTCCGAGGCGCTCGCCGCGATGCTAGCCGGCTCATCGGCTTCGATCCGGGCGCTGGACTTCTACCGGATCCCGCTGTATCTGCTGCCCATCTACCAGGCAGCAGCAGTGCAGTACGGCGTGCCCTGGCCCGTGCTGGCCGCGATCAACGAAGTCGAGACCGACTTCGGCACCGACCTATCGGTTTCGACCGCCGGCGCGGTCGGCTGGATGCAGTTCATGCCCGAAACCTGGTTGCAGTACGGCGTCGATGCGGTAAACGCTGGCTACGCCGACCCTTACAATCCGGTCGACGCAATCTTCGCTGCCGCTCGCTACCTGCATGCCGCAGGTGCCTCCAGCAATCTGCGCGCCGCGATCCTCGCCTACAACCACTCCGAAGCCTATGTCGAATCGGTGCTGCTGCGTGCGCGTCTGTTTGCGAGCTATCCGCCGTCGGTCATCGCCACGCTGACCGGTCTCACCGAGGGCAGCCTGCCCGTCGTGGGAGCCAAACTGAGCCCGACCTCGATCATCCCGAAGGGCACCCTTGCACCCACGCCGACAGGTGCCGCGAGCGCGACGGCCGGCGCCACGCCGCTGACGCCGAAGGCGACGGGCGCCTCGGCGAAAGCAGCGGCGGCGCTTCCAGGCTCGACTCCGGCTCCCTCGCCCACCGCCAGTGCGGCAGACGCCGAACGCGCTCTGAACGCGGCCGCTCCACCTTCGCAGCTCTCGGAGCTGCTTGCCCGCCGCGGCGCTCCGGTGGTGGCGGTCGAGGATGGGCGCATCGTCGGCATCGGTCACTCGCACAAGCTCGGTCGCTACGTGGTGCTGCGCGACACCTACGGCGACCTCTTTACATATGCCGGGCTCGGCAGCATCGCGCCCGACTACCGGCTACCAAAGCCGGTCCAGGTTCAGGTGCCCAAGGGCGCGCTTCAGAGCGGCGAAAGCGCCGGCGACCCGACGCCAAAGCTCACCGCAAGCTCCGGACACCAGCTGTCGGTCACGCTGCACGTCGCCAAGAAGAAGACAGCCACCTCGGCAAAGACCGCGAGCGCGGCATCCTCAGGCACAGCCGAAGACGAAGAAGCACAAGCGCCGGTTGAGACGGGCAAGGTTCGCGTTTTCGCCCACCCGGACAATCCAGATGCGGCAGCAGCCGCACGCCTTCTGGCAGCGCGTTCGGTCGGCGCCAAGGACGCCGCCGACGGTCTGATGAAGCTGGGTCGCGGTTCAGTGGTAGCCCAAGGCACGGTTTTGGGTCATCTCGGCTCGAACGTCGAAAGCCCGGACGCGAGCCTGCGCTTCGCGATCCGTCCAGCCGGCGCTCAAAGCGCGATCGACCCGCGACCGATCCTCGAGAACTGGCGCCAGCTCGGCGTCGCCCTGCATCCACAAGGCGCCAAAGACGGCCCGATACTCGCCGGCGCCACCGCAAGCGATGCCTTCCTGCTTTCGCGCGCCGAACTCGACAGCGCGGTGCTCGCCGATCCCGACATCAAGCTCGGTCGCTGCGACCGCGAACAGGTCGCCGCCGGCAAGGTCGGATCCCAAGCGCTCGCCTTGCTCGTGTTCCTCTCGCGCAGCGGGCTGAAGCCGACCGTCGGAGAGCTGCGCTGTGGCAATACCGAGCGCACAGCCAAGGGTGTCGTAACCACCTTCCCGGCGCCGGACACGATCTACCTGACGGCCATCAACGGCGTCCCGATCGCCGGCCACCAGGGCGCTGGCACGATCACCGACATCACGATTCGCACCCTGCTCACGCTGCAACACAAGTTTGCGCCGAAGCGGATCGTGAGCCTGATGAGGTATCCGGGGGCGCCCAGCACGGTGGCAGCGTCCGACTACTCCGGCTACATCAAGATCGAGCTGGCCAAGCCTTCCTCCGCGAGAACGAGCAAGGACGTCGGTGCAAAGACAGCTCACGCGGCAAACGCGAGCGCGACGGTTCCGCTCGTCGCCAACCCGATCTTGAATACGCTCGAGTGGCAGCGGCTGATGACACAACTGAGCACGTTGCAGACACCGAAGCTGTCGAGGAAGCCGAGCGCCTCGGCGATACGCGACAAGAGCACCACACCTGGCAATGGCGGGTCCGGCACAAACGCACGGCCGTAGGTCCTCGCTGCCGATGACGCAGTAGCGACCATGGCCGTGTATGCGGGAGTGTCGGCAGGTCAGGAGATTCTGCCGTTGCACTCCACTCGACCGGGAGTCGAGTGAGGCGGCGGTGTGCGCTGACACCACCGCCTCGCCCTATGGCGCTTCTTAGCCTGTGCTGCTTTCGCCGCCGGCGGGGGCTCCGCCGGCTGGCGGTGCTCCAGTGGCTCCCGGCGCTCCGGCCGGACGCCTGAAGGCTCCTATCAGCGTGCTACGACACTTTGCCGAAGCGGACTTGAACTGAGAGCTGCCGGTGTCGATCCCCTTCGTGTCGAAGATCGGGCCATTGCCCGAGGTGTTCGGCGCAGGTAGCTTGATGCCGTTTTCGCGCAGACAGTCGCCGTACTTGGCGAGCGCCGCCTTGAACACGGGATTGTTGAGCCGCCCCGCCGCGCCATTGCGGAAGAAGTGTACGCTCCCGCCGCCGCACTTCTTCAGGGCCGCTTCGTACTGCGCGCGCGTTACGCCGTTGGGAAGCTGCGGTCCGCCACCTGCACCCGCGCCGGGGACGAAGCCGCCGCCCGGACGAGAGCCTGGGGTGGGCTTCGGGAGCGCGATGCCGTTCTTCTGCAGACATTCGCGCATCGCCACGAAGCGGGCCGAGCCGCGTCCGCTACCCGGCGCGCCTGGGGTGGTAGCGGTAGACCCCGTCGAGGACGTCGAGGACGTGCCGGAAGCGCCGCCGGTAGATGCCGCGTTGGCGCTCGAGGACGTGGTTTTCGACGACGAGCCACCGCAGGCCGCGAGGCCCAGGCAAGCCAGCAACAGGACTACGACTGCGACGACCGCGGGCTTGCGGTTGCGAGTGTTGGCGTGAGGCATGGAACTCCTTTGTAGATGAACAGTCTCCTGGAGAGAGCACTCTTGCATGGCTAGCCTCCAAACAGCGCGGGTTCGCCGCCGCCGCTGTGTGAGCTCGAGCCGGTACCGCCACGCGCGCCCGATCCGCCGAACAGGGCGGCGAGGCCGCCGCCAGAGCCGACGTTGATCGATTCGGCACTGACCGAGCCGCCCGAGCCGGTTTCGCCGGTGACGGTCACCGTTTCGCCGGGGTGGATGCCTTTGACGGACGATTTCACCGTCTTGTTGACGGTCGTGCCAGCCGAGGTGGTGACCTTGACGGTGTTGCCTTCGGAGTTGGTCACATACAGCGTGCTCCCGTCGAGATAGGCAACGGTGCCGGCGGTCGGGCGAGTGAAGCCGGTGGCACCCAAGGCGCCGCCGCCGAAGCCGCCGGCCGCGGAGCCGGCGCCAGAACGTGTACCGGTGCCCGACGCACCTGAGGCCCCCGACGCGCTGCGTAGAGCGGCAAAGCGCGAGGCAAGCCCCGACGCGCCGCCGGCGGATGAGCTGGAAGAGCTTTGGCTCTTCTCAACGAGCACGCCGCCGATGAAGCCGCAGGCAATCGCCAGTATCCCCATCAACGCCAGCGGGACGGGCGTCAGCAGTCGGCGGCGCGGCCGGGGCGGCAGCTCGGACTCCGGGGGCTCCTCCAACCACTCCTCCTGCTGTTCGACGGTGACTTGCTCAGGGGGCATCGTGGACTCCTCTTGGGGGGAAGGTGGATCACTCAAAGCGCAGCGCTTCGATCGGTCGCAGCGAAGCCGCGCGGGCGGCAGGGTAGGTGCCGAAGAACAGGCCGGAAAGGGCGGCAGCACCGAAGGCCAGAAAGATCGAGTACGTGGCGATTTCCGGGTGTACCCCGGCGATCTCGAACTGGCTGCCGAGCACGCCGACGAGCACCCCCGTGAGGCCGCCGATCAGCGAGACCAGTACAGCCTCTGTCAGGAACTGGGTGAGGATGTCGCTGCGGCGCGCGCCGATCGCCTTGCGGATGCCGATCTCGCGCGTACGCTCGGTGACGCTGACGAGCATGATGTTCATCACGCCGATCCCGCCGACCAGCAGCGAGATCGCGGCTACCTCGCCCAACAGCGTCGTGAACACGCTGCTGGTGGAGCTCGAAGTTTCAAGCAGCGAGCCCTGGTTGAGCACGCTGAAGCCCGGTTCTGAAGTGTCCTTAATTTTGTGGCGTTCCTCGATGATCGTCGAAACCTCGGCTTCGGCCGCGTCGAGCGAGGACTCCGACTTCGCCTGCACGGTGATCGAGTCGATCGGCCCAGCCCCGCTCAGCGTATTCTGGACCGTGGTGATCGGCGCCATCACGACATCATCCTCGTTGGTGATGCCGCTGGTGCCCTTGGAGGCGAGTACACCCACGACTTCAAAATTGCTGCCGTTGACCTTCATGTTCTGCCCGACTGGGCTGACCCCGGCGAACAGTTCCTCGACGACCGTCTGGCCGATCACGGCCACTCGCTTGTGCTGGCTGACGTCGGCGGCGGTGAACGAGCTACCTTCGGCGACGTCGTAGCTGTGGGCAGTCAGATAGGAGGGGGTGGTGCCGACGAACGAGGACGGTTCGTAGCTGGAGCTGCCGTACACGAGTTTGACCGAGTCGGCGTTGACGACCGGCGAGGCGCTCTGTACGTCAGCGGCAAGGCTCGGGTTCTGCAGGGCTTCGGCATCCTGCTTGGTGAGCGAGACGCCGCTTGCGCTGCTCGCACGCGCGCCAAGACGAAAGCCGCCGCCGCCCGGCATCACGATCAACACGTTCGTGCCCAGGCTCTGGATGCGCGACTCGACGGCTTTGGAGGAGCCGTTGCCGACGGCGATCAGCACGATCACCGAAGCGACGCCGATCGTCATGCCGAGGATCGTCAGCCCCGAGCGCAGCTTGTTGGTCGTGATCCCGCTCCAAGCGATACGTAGTGTGCCTGGTCCGATCATCGATGAGCCGACTTCTGCGGATGCAACACCGGCGGCGCGTCGCGCACACCAAGTAAACGACGGTCTTCGACGACCCCTCCGTCTGAGAGGCGGATCACGCGCTTGGTCTGGTCGGCGACGTCGGGCTCGTGCGTGATTAGGACAACGGTGCGGCCTTCTTCGTTGAGATGGCCGAAGATGCGCAGCACGTCCTCGGTCGAGTGCGAGTCGAGGTTGCCGGTCGGCTCGTCGGCCAGGATCAGCGAGGGGTTGGTGACGATCGCCCGCGCCACGGCGACGCGTTGCTGCTGGCCGCCGGATAGCTCGGAGGGCTGGTGGTGGAAGCGGTTGGCCATACCCATCGCGCTCAGCGCCGCTTCGGCGCGACGGCGGCGTTCGGCGCGATTCAACCCGGCGTAGGCGAGCGGCAGCTCGACGTTGTCGAGCGCGCTCGTGCGCGGCACGAGGTTGAAACTCTGAAAGACAAAACCGATCTTGCGGTTGCGCAGGTCGGCGAGATCGTCCTCGTCCATGTGGCTGACGTCGACCCCGTCGATCAGGTAGCGCCCGCTGGTAGGAATGTCGAGGCAGCCGAGGATGTTCATCAGCGTGCTCTTGCCGCTGCCGGAGCTGCCCATGATGCCGACGAGGTCGCCCGTGTCGATCCGCAGCGAGACTTTGCGCAAGGCGTGCACATGGATCTGGCCGAGATCGAAGGTCTTGGAGACGTCGTGCACCTGTATGACCGGCGCCCGCCCACGGGTCGCGCTCTTGCGGGTGGCGCCGCGCGCCGGCAGCGCGCGCTCAACCAGCGGGCGCACTCGTGGGGTGCGAGTCTCGCTCTGGTTGCTCGGGCGCAGGGGGCGGTGCATCAGCCGCCGCCTCCCCTGAAGAAGGCGGCCCCGCCTCCGCCGCCAAATCCGCCCCCGCCGGCCGCCCCACCGCCGAGTCCGCCACCGGCTAGGCGACTCAGCCGGGACGTGAGGCTGGTGCTGGAGCTCGTGCTGGTGGCCGCGGGCAGCACGACGGTTTCGCCAGCCTTCAGGCCGCTGACGACGATCGTCGAGGTGTTGCCGGCCAGGCCCGTGACGACGCGCTGGCGCACGTCTTTGCCGTCGCGCACCACCGTCACCGAATCCGCTGAGATGGCGGTGGTCGGCACGTTGACTCCTTCGGCCTGCTTGACGACGACTTCGGCGGTTGCGCTCATGCCCGGCTTCAGCCCCGCTTCCATCTGATCGAGCTGGAATGTGACGTCGTAGCTGACGACGCCGCTGCTGCTGGTGGAGAGAGTTGCGACTTCGCTGACACGAGCCGCGAGCTTGCTCGCCCCAGACGATGTGTCTCCCTGGGTGTGGCCTTCGAGTGCTTCGACTGTCACGGTGGCGATCTGGCCGACCTTCACATTGCCAATTTCCGATTCGCTCAGCGCCACCACCAGCTGCATCGAGGAGAGATCGCTGAGCACGGCGAAGGCGGAGCTCGAGGAACTGGAGGAGCCCGAGCCGGAAGCGGAGGAAGATGAGGCAGCGCCGGCCGAGCGGCCCGTCACCGCCGAGGAACCGGTTGCGGAGCTGCCCGATCCCGAGGAGCTCGAGGAGTTGCTGCTGGAGGCCTTGGTCGTGCCGCTGCCGGATACGACTTCTCCGACCTGCCCGGAGAGCGAGACGATCGTGCCGTTCTGCGGCGCGTACAGCTTGGTGGCGCCCACCGTCTCTTCATCGCTCTGCACTGTCAACTGGTCGCTCTTGACGGTAGCTCTGGCAGAGGCAAGGTTAGCTTCGCGCGTTGCGGCGCTGATGGTAGCTTTGCTCGACGAGCCAGAGCTTTCGCTTCCCGTGGAAGATGAACCGCTTGATCGCGATTCTTCCTGTTTGCTCCCGGGTGCGGTGGTCTTGGAGGTAGTCGTGTGGTTTGGTTCTGAGGGAACGGTGCTTGGTGCAGTGGGCGTGCCGGTCGGTTCCGTGGGAGTCGTGCCAGGCGCAGTGGTCGTTGTCGATTCCGGCTTCTTTTCGGCGTCGATCGGGTGAACCGATGCGGCCGCCGCGCTCGCGCCGCCGGATGCCGATCCGCCAGATCCAGTGCTGCCTTCGCCGTCGGTTTCTTCCTCCTTGGCCAGGTTCGCTTCGGCGGAGAGCAGCGCGGCCTTGGACTGTTCGAGTGTCACTTCGGCGCTCTGTGGATTCAGTTCGGCGATCAGCTTGCCCTCGGTCACGTACTCGCCTTGGGACACGTAGATTTTGGTGACCGTGCCGCCCGTCTTGAAGCCGAGGTTGAGCTGGCTGGCAGGCTGCAGGTTGCCGCTTCCCGAGACAGTGGACTGGACGACACCTTCGGCGGCATTGGCCGTGCGCGTGACAGCCGTCGTGCTCCCGGAGGCCGGCCCGACGAGCAAGATGGCGGCGACTATCGCCCCCACACACAAAAGGCCCAGCAGGTAGTTGAGCCAGGGACTTCCTGTGCGCTTGGTCATCGGCACCTCTGATATTGGGGTTATGGCGTAAGAGTGGGAGAAGAAACGCCCTAAGGGCAAGTAAAGTCCGAGACTATGGCCACTTACGGCGGAATCGACCTCGGCGGGACCAAGATCCAGACGATCGTGATGCGAGGCGATGATCACAAAGTGCTGGGGCAGGCGCGCAGCCTGACTCCGCACGAGGGGGGCCCGCCAGCGGTGATCGACGCGCTCGTCGCCTGCATGTCCGAGGCAGCGTCCGCAGCACAGCTCGATGTCGCGCAGCTGGAGGGCATCGGCGCCGGTGTCCCGGGCGAGGTGGATACTGCAGCCGGCACGCTCGCGCGTGCGGGAAACCTGCCGGAATGGGAGCACCAAGTACCGCTGGCGGCGCTGCTCTCCGAGCGGCTCGGGCCAGGAGTGAAGTTGGGCAACGACGTGTCGGTAGCCGCCAACGCAGAGCTACTGCTCGGCGCTGGGCGCGGCGCGAAATCGCTGCTGGGAGTGTTCTGGGGCACCGGCGTTGGCGGCGGTGTGGCGCTCGACGGCAAGCTGTGGCACGGTCGCGGCGACGCGGGGGAGATAGGTCACATGGTTGTCAAGCAAGGGGGCGCGCGCTGTGGGTGTGGCCGGCGCGGCTGCATGGAGGCCTATGCGGGACGCCGGGCGATGGAAACCAAGGCAAAGCGCATGGTCGAGAAAGGCCACCACACCGACCTGTTCGAGATCATGCGCGAGCGCGAACGCGAGACGCTTTCAAGCGGCGTGTGGGCACATGCCCTCAAGCACGAGGACAAGCTCGCGCAGCGTCTGATCGAGCGCGCGGTCAAGGCGCTGGGAAGCGGCATCGCCTCGGCCGTGAACCTGCTCGACGTGGAGCTGGTGCTGCTCGGTGGGGGCTTGGGCAGTCGCTTCGGTGAGCCGATGCTCGAGCGGATCCTGGCTGCGATGAAGCCGCACCTGTTCAAAGATGAGCAGCCGCCGATCATGCGGATGGCCAGCCTCGGCGACTTGGGTGGAGCGATCGGCGCGGCGTTGCTTTGCGAGTCTTGACGCTGTTCCAGTCGGTGCATGCACCGACTGGCGAGGCCGCACATGTGCGGCCTCGTAGCAAGGCCGCATGCGGCCTTGCTGACCTTGCCGCATGCGGCAAGGTCTTCCCATAAATGGTTTGTGTCGGTATGGTCCGGGGGGAGCATTAACGTATGGACGCTTTGTCACAGCCGGTGATGCACCTCTCGACGGTCCTGCGCAGCCCGCTGCTCGACAGGGCGGGGGAGAGACTCGGGCGCGTGGAAGACCTGATCGTGCGGCTCGCCGACGGTGGCTATCCGCCCGTGACCGGCCTGAAGGCGCGCATCGGCGGGCGCGAGCTGTTCGTGCCGATCGCGCGCGTCGCCGAGCTGCAACCCGGTGCGGTGCGCCTGTCAGGCGAAAAACTCTCGCTCAAGCGTTTCGAGCGGCGGGTGGGGGAGGTATTGCTCGGCCAGGATGTGCTCGGGCGCACGCTTGTGGATGTCGAGGCCGATCCGCCGGTGCTCGTCACCGCGCACGAGATCGAGCTGGCCTGCATCGAGGGCTGGTGGCGGGTCGTCGGGGTGGACAACGCCAGGCGCGCGCGTTTGCGCCGGCGCTTGCCGCGCCCGCTGAAGGGCTGGATCGGCGATCAGGCGTTTCTCGACTGGTCGACGCTCGAGCCGTTCGTCGACCACGTTCCCACCGCACGCTTGCGCTTCTCCCACCGCAAGCTCGCGAATCTGCACCCAGCCGAGATTGCCGATCTGGTGGAGGCCGCCTCGCACGAGGAGGGCGAGGAGATCATCAAGGCCGTCGGTCAGGATCGCGAGCTGGAGGCAGACGTGTTCGAGGAGCTCGACGAGCACCACCAGCTCGAGTTCATCCGCGAGCGCCCCGACGAGCAGGTCGCGGCCGTGATCGCACGCATGGCCCCAGACGACGCGGCCGACTTGATCGTCGAGATCGAGCAGGATCGCCGCTCGAGGATCCTGGCATTGTTGCCGCCGGCCCAGGAGCACCAGATCGAGAGCCTGCTCGGCTACAACCCAGAGACGGCCGGTGGTCTGATGAGCCCCGATTGCATCGTGCTCGCCGCCGAGGAGCCAGTGGAGGCGGCGCTGGGACAGGTGCGCGCAAGCGTTATCGCGCCGACCACGCTCACCACCGTTTACCTGCACGACGAGCAGGACAAGCTGTCGGGCTCGGTGGCGATCGTGACGCTCCTGCGCAGCGACCCCCACACACCTTTGTCGGATGTCGCCGAGCAGGAGACCGAGTCGGTTCACACCGACGCCGACTTGCCGGAGGTGGCGCGCACGATGACCGACTACAACCTTGTGATGCTGCCCGTAGTCGACGATGAGGAGCACGTCGTCGGGGTAGTCACCGTCGACGATGTGCTGGAGCTCACCTTGCCGGCCGGCTGGCGGCGCCGCTTCGGCCTCGCCCGCGACTAGCGTTCCGGGGGGATCGCTGGGCGTCTCATGAGGCATTTTCTTGCTCTGGACGTGCGAGTTGGGCCCGCCCGCGACTAGAGTCCGGGCGGTATGTCTGAGCGCCCTGACACAACCGAAGAGACGACGCTGAGCACGCCGCCCACGCCGCCACGCCCTGATGGCGTGCCGCCGGTCCTGGACGAGGCTCATATCGGCGACATTCGCGGCGCGCTCGGCACGATCAAGCTGCACGACACCGGCGCCAGGCGCGGTGTCCGGGCGAAGCTGCTGGCGCTCTTGGCGATCATGGGCCCCGGCTTGATCGTGATGGTCGGCGACAACGACGCCGGCGGTGTCTCCACCTACTCGCAGGCCGGGCAGAACTACGGCACCACGCTGCTGTGGACACTGGTTTTGCTGATCCCGGTCTTGATCGTCAACCAGGAGATGGTGATCCGTCTGGGGGCGGTCACCGGAGTGGGCCACGCGCGTCTGATCAACGAGCGCTTCGGCCGCTTCTGGGGCTGGTTCTCGGTCGGCGACCTGTTCATCCTCAACTTCCTCACGATCGTCACCGAGTTCATCGGCGTGAGCCTCGCGCTCGAGTACTTCGGTGTCAGCAAGTACATCGCCGTGCCCGTGGCTGCGTTGACACTGGTGGCGATCACATCCACGGGCAGCTTCCGCAGTTGGGAGCGCTTCATGTACGTGTTCGTCATCGCCAACTTCCTCGTGATTCCGCTGCTGGTACTTGCCCATCCGGATCTCGGCACGGTCGCCCACGACACGTTCTCGCCGAGCATCCAGGGCGGCGTCAGCTCGACCGCGGTGCTGTTGATCATCGCGATCGTGGGCACCACGGTGGCGCCGTGGCAGCTGTTCTTCCAGCAGTCGAACATCATCGACAAGCGCATCACGCCGCGCTGGATCAACTACGAGCGCGCCGACACGGTGATCGGCGCGTTCGTGGTCGTACTGGGCGCCGGCGCCCTGATCTCGGTGACCGCGTTTGCCTTCGGCGGCACCATCTACGCGGGCCACTTCAACGATGCCGGCACGGTCGCCGCCGAGTTGCGCCGGACGCTCGGCTCGACGGCCGGCACGTTCTTCGCGATCATCCTGCTCAACGCCTCGCTGATCGGCGCCGCGGCCGTGACCCTGTCGACCTCCTATGCGTTCGGCGACGTATTCGGGCAGCGCCACTCGCTCAACCGTGGCATCCGCGACGCCAAGGTGTTTTACGCCAGCTTCACGTTGATGGTGGCTTTCGCGGCGGGCATCGTGCTGATCCCCGGCGCTCCACTCGGCCTGATCACGACCTCGGTGCAGGCGCTGGCGGGCGTGCTCCTGCCGAGCGCGACAGTGTTCCTGCTGCTGCTGTGCAACGACCGCGAGGTGTTGGGACCATGGTCGAATCCACCGTGGCTGAACGCGATCGCGAGCGTGATCGTCGCCGTGCTGGTCGAGCTCTCGCTGATCCTGATGGCGAGCACGATGTTCCCGAGTATCGATGTGACTGTTCTGTTCGAGTACCTCAGCCTAGGTACCGTCGCGGCGTTGCTGGTCGCTGGTGCCTACACGTTGCGCAGGCGGGCGGCACAGCCCGCGATGGCATCGGAGGATGAGCCGGTAGTGGAGCGCAGCACGTGGACGATGCCGCCCTTGGCCTTGCTGGAGCGCCCGGTGTGGTCGCCGGGACGCAAGGCGGGCATGCTCATGCTGCGCGGCTATCTGGTTGTGGCGATGGTATTGCTCGTCGTCAAGACGGTGCAGCTCGCGCACTGACGGGTCAATCGCCGCTCAGGTTGGTCGGTAGTGGCAGCCCGTGCGGGGGTGGGTCGTCCTCGAGCAGTTGCGGAACGGTGACAGGATGCAGCCCACGCTTGCGCAGCCCCCTGACGATCGCCGGCAACGCGGCAATCGTCTCTTCGCGGTTGCCGCCACCGTCGTGCATCAAGATGATCGCGCCAGGCTTGGCCCCGGCAAGCGCGGTATGTACGATCGCGCTCACGCCGGGCAAGGTGTAGTCGGAGGTGTCGACCGACCATAGGATCATCAGCAGATGCAGATGGTGCAGCTCTTTGAACGTGGTCGCGTCGAACGACCCGTAGGGCGGGCGGAACAGGCGCGGACGCCTGCCGCCGATCACCTCGATCTGGGCCATCTGATCGAATAGCTCTTCGTACTGTTCGTGCTGGGAGAGCGTGGCCATCATCGGATGCGTCTCGGTATGGTCGCCGACCACGTCGCCAGATTTGATCTCAGCGATCGTGCCGGCCGAGAAATACCGCTCTTGGGAGCCGATCGCAAAGAAAGTCGCACGCACGTGCAGCCGGTCGAGCGTCTCCACGAGCTGCTGCGTGTAGGGCCCGGGCCCGTCGTCGAAGGTGAGCGCCAGCTCGTTGCCGTGTGAGCCGCCGCTGGTGACGGCAGGCGTGTACGCCAGCACCGAGTTGACCGCATTTTCTTCGCCCTTGACGACAGCGGCCACGCGTTCGGTCGGGGTGAGCGAGGGGATGGTGCGGTGATGCTTGGCCACGGTGACGTGGGTCTTGCCTGAGCTTTTGTGAGAGCCAACGGCCGCGATGAGGACGATCACCACGACGACCGCAAACCCGAAAGCAGCGACACGGCGGCGACGAACGACCGGGCTCATGCCGGGGCGTGGAGGTGGCGCTGTGCCTGTCGATGGGGGCATATCCGGCTGCTCGACGGTCTCCTCGGGGGCGACAGGTGGAGCGAGGTTTGCCTGGGAGCGGTCCTCCCATGTCCAGTCCCAAGGGCTCATTCGCGTCTATTTTGACTATGTGATTCCGTTTTGGGCTTCCATCGCCGTGCTATCGCTCTGCCAGGGCCTGGTCGTGGCGCTGCCGCGGTCTTGGTCCTCGGCATGGATGGCGCGTTTGCACAGCCGCCTGTGGGCACTTGTCCCGGCACTCTCGATCGTCGGCTTCGTGGCGGTGGGTACGCTTGCTGAACAGGCAAGCGCGGAGGCGTTGACATATGTCGCGCTGGTCGCGGTACCGCTGTTGGCCGCGCTCGCGCTCGGTTGGCTGATGCACGGCGCCCGCCCTGGTTTGGCGCTGTTGGTCGTGCCGTTGTTCGTGCTGGCGTGGGCAGATCGCAGCGCTCTCCTCGGCCAAGGTGCTGGCGTTTTGCTCTCAGCGCTCAGTTGCGTGGCGCTTGGCGCCCTGATCGCGGGCGTCACCCCGGCACGCTGGCTCGCGGTCGGGATCGTGGCGATGGCCTGCGCCGACACCGCGCTCGTGGTCTCCAGCTTGTTGCAAGTCCCAAACAACGCGCTCAACGCAGCTCATCCGGTGGGAGGCTTGCCGCGCCTGCAGGCCGAGGTGTTCGGCTCGGCGGTGATGGGCTACGGGGACCTGTTCGTGGCTGGGGTGCTCGGCGGCCTGCTTGCCGCGACGGGGCAGCGCGTGAGTCAGTCTTGGGGAGCACTGCTGGTCGCGCTGCTTGCGATCTCGTTCGACCTGTTGTTCTTTGCGGTAGACGAGCTGCCGGCGACTGTGCCGGT
Source organism: Solirubrobacteraceae bacterium (assembly GCA_035486935.1). Lineage (GTDB taxonomy): Bacteria > Actinomycetota > Thermoleophilia > Solirubrobacterales > Solirubrobacteraceae > Palsa-744. The sequence goes on along the minus strand of DATHMQ010000149.1, from coordinate 19,970 downwards.
CGCGGCCGCGCTCGTGATCCTTTTGAGTATCGGCTCGCCGTCGGGCAGGTCATCCAAGGGGTGCGACCCCGAGCTGAGCGGCCGTGGAGTTGCCTCGACGGGCGCGGGACTCGCGAGCTCACGCTCGGACTTCGCGCCGGACTCCTCAATACGACGCAGTTGCGGAAGTACGCGGCTGTCGAATGACCCAACCGCTTCGTTGTAGGAGCCGACCGCTGAGCCGAGCGCGCGCCCAACCTTCGCGAGCGGGTCCACAAAGCGTGCGATGCGCCGGTGCAGCTCGCGCGCTGACTCGGCGATCTCGCGCGCTGACTCGGCGATCAGCTCCTGGCGCCAGCCGTAGTGCACGGCGCGCAGCAGCCCGATCAGGGTCGTCGGGGTCGCCATCAGCACCTGCTGGTGCACGCCGTACTCGATCAAGGCAGGATCCTCGGCAAGCGCCGCGTGGTAGATGCCCTCGGAGGGCACGAACATCACGACCAGGTCAGGGGTGGTGTCGAACTGGCGCTGATAGCCCTTGGAGGCGAGCTTAGTTATGTGGTCGCGAGTCTGGCGAGCATGGCGCGCCATCTGTACACCACGTTCCTCGTCGCTCTGGGCCTCCAGGTGGGCGAGATAGGCATCGAGCGGAACCTTGGAGTCGACCACGATCAGCTTCTCGCCGGGAAGCTTGACAAGCACGTCGGGGCGCAGGGCACCGTCGTCGGATTGCACGGTGCTCTGCTCAAGAAAGTCGCAGTGCTCGATCATGCCGGCCATCTCGATCACGTTGCGCAGCTGGATCTCGCCCCAGGAGCCGCGCGTGTTGGGCCGCTTCAGGGCCGAGACGAGGTTGCCGGTCTCCTGGCGCAGGCCGCCCACGCCCTCGTGTAGCTGGCGTACCATGGTCGCCAGTTCGCCTTGGGCCTGCTTGCGCTCGCGCTCCAAGCGACCGATCTCCTGCTCGACACGGCCGAGCTTCTCGTTGACGGGTCCCACGAGGCCCTTGAGCTCCTCCGCGCGCTTGGCCATCTCGGCAGCACCACGCTCCTCCTCGGCTCGACGCTGATCGGCCAGACGCCCAGCGAGCGAATCTCCCGTTTGCTTGAGCACGTCAGCTGAGATCGACTTCATTTCGTCGCGCATGCGCTCGCGGCTATCGGCGGAGATGGAGTCGAGCTGCTCGCGTATGCGCTCGCTGCCGGAGCGCGCAAGCGCTGCAGCGACAGCGGCGCCCGCCAGGGCACCGACGACCAAGCCGGCTATCAAAAGTACAACGGACACATTTCCTCGCTTTTCATGCTTGTGGAACTACAAGGTGACATCGCGAGCGGACGGGGAGGTCTACGATGAGTGGGTGAGCACGACCGAGGCACAACTGAGCCACGGCGATGCGGATGTCGGCGGTGGCGTTCGATTGCACTACGTCGAGGCCGGCACGGGGCCGCTGGTTGTTCTGCTGCACGGCTTTCCCGAGTTCTGGTACTCCTGGCGACATCAGATCGGGCCTCTGGCCGAGGCCGGCTACCACGTGGTGGCGCCCGATATGCGCGGCTACGACCTCTCCGACAAGCCACAGGGCTGGCGCGCCTATGACGCGTCGCTGCTGGCGGGCGACATCGCCGGGCTGATTCGCAGCTTCGGCGAGCAGGACGCTTTCGTCGTCGGCCACGACTGGGGCGCAGCCGTGGCCTACGCCGTGGCGACGCTTCACCCAGACGTGGTGAAGCGCCTCGCGATTCTCAACGTGCCGCACACCTCACGCATGCTCGAGGGCTTCAGGACGCTCAAGCAGTTGCGCAAGAGCTGGTACATGTTTTTCTTCCAGATCCCGCGCCTACCGGAGTACCTGATCGGACGCGACGACTTCTCCTTCGCTAAGCGCTCGCTGCGCTCAGACTCCAAAAAGGCGTTTACCGACGAGGACCTAGAACGCTACGTAGAGGCTTGGTCACAGCCGGGAGCGCTCAAGGGGATGATCAACTACTACCGGGCCGCCCTGCGACGCTCGCCGCGTGCGACGCTGGCACAGATGAGGCCGATCCCGGCGCCCACGATGGTCATCTGGGGCATGCTCGACCGTCACCTCGGCAGCGAGCTGGCCGAACCGGCGCCTGAGTGGGTGCCAAACCTGCGCATGGAGCGCATTCCGCAGGCCACGCACTGGGTGCAGCACGACGCGCCCGTGCGCGTCAACGAGTTGCTGATCGACTTCCTGGGCGAAGCCGGGTCCTAGCCGCTCGCTTCAGGACTCCACGGCACGTGCCGCGGCGTCGGCATGTGCGAAGGGGGAGATCCCGCGCAGGGCCATCAGCCCCATCAGCGCGACCAGTAGGCAGGTGACGGCACCCACGCCCAGGCCGGCACGTGCGCCCGCCCAGGCCATCACCCAGCCGATCAACGGTCCCCCGATCGGGGTGGAGCCCTGGAAGGCCACGAACCACAGCGCCATCACGCGACCGCGCATCGAAGGTGCGGCGCCAAGCTGTAGTGTCGAGTTGCCGGTGGCCATGAAGGAGATGCTCGCCCAGCCGACGAGCGCGAGCGCGGCAAGCTCCACCGGCAAGGTCGGGGCCAGCGCGGCGAGCCCGATCACGGCGCCGAACGCGCCTGAGGCGATCACGAGCGGGCGCAGTCCGGTGCGTCCCACGGCAGCGACAAGCAGGCCGCCAACCACCGCGCCGGCACCCATCGCGGCGGTCATGAAGCCATAGCCCGCCGCGCCGACGTGCAGCCCTTGGCGAGCCATGACCGGCAGCGTCACCTGGAACTCGTAGGCGAGCGTGCCCACCAGCGCCATCATCAGCAGCGGGATCGCCAGCTCGCGATTGTTCCTGATGTAGTGCAAGCCTTCGCGCAATTGCCCAGGCTCGCGCCCTGAGGGCGGGCTCGGCTTGATCGCGGCGAGATCGAGCGTCAAAAGCGAGGCGATCACAGCGATGAAGCTGGCGGCGTTGGCGAGGAAACACACACCCTCGCCGACGGTCGCGATCAACAGTCCGGCGATCGCCGGCCCGATCGTACGCGCGACGTTGACGAGCACCGAGTTGAGGCTGACAGCGTTGCGCAGATGCTCGGGGCCGACCATCTCGAGCATGAATGACTGACGCGCGGGATTCTCGAAGGCATTGTTGACACCAAGCACAGCCGCGAGCGCGCCGATCTGCCAGACGCGCACCTCGCCGGTGATCGTGAGCACGCCCAGTACCAGCGCCTGCACGCCCATCGTCGCTTGCAGGAAGATCATCGTGCGGCGCTTGTCCACACGATCGGCGATCACGCCGCCGTAGGGGCCCAGCAGCAGGATCGGAAGCGTCTGCAGCGCCACGATCAGGCCAAGCGTCGTCGCCGAGTCGGTGAGCGTCAGCACCAGCCAGGACTGCGCTGCCATCTGCATCCAAGTGCCGCACAGCGAGATCGCCTGACCGGACATGTAGCGGCGGTAGTTGGGGACCTCGAACGCCTTGAAGGTCGTGCGCCCCACTCCAAGCAGACGCGTCGTCGCGCCTGCGCCGGTGAGCTTCTCGATGTGCCTGCGCAGCACCTCGGGTGCTCACCTCCTGTGGTCGCTTGTCTAACGAGGATTATAGAAGCCACTATTCGCGCTGAGCTAGGCGAGAGTCTCTGCATCTATCTATGTCTGCTGTTCGGGTCGGCGCATGCGCCGACCCTCCGGACCGCACATGTGCGGTCCGGGACCATGTCGCATGCGACATGGTCTTCCAAATGAGTCAAGATGGATCGCGTGCAGGAAGAGTCCCCAAAGGCCGACTCCTCAATGGCATCGGCACCATCAGGCGAACAGTTCGAGATCGCGCTCGGCGAGCAGCGCGCGACGATCGTCGAAGTGGGGGGTGGGCTGCGCGAGTACACGGTTGCCGGGGATCCAGTTCTGCACCCTTACGAGGTGGGGGAGATGTGCGACGGTGCGCACGGCGCGGTCTTGCTTCCGTGGCCCAACCGGCTAGCGCAGGGTCGCTACGAGTTCGACGGTGAACGTCACCAACTCGCGCTGACAGAGCCCGCAAAGCGCAACGCGATCCATGGCTTGCTGCGCTGGTGCTCGTGGTGGGCGGCAGAGCGCGAGCCCCATCGCGTCGTGATGGCCACACGCCTTCACCCCCAGACCGGATACCCCTTCGCGCTCGACGCCACCGTCGCCTACGAACTGGGAGAGGACGGCCTGCACGTGACGATCGGCGCTGTCAATGTCGGTTCGCGCGCATGTCCGTATGGTGCGGGCCAGCATCCCTACCTGTCGCCCGGCGAAAGCACAATCGATGGTTGCGAATTCGAGTTGCCCGCGCGCACCCGCTTGCTGGTGGACGAGCGCCACCAGGTCCCCGTCGATCGAGAGCCGGTGGAGGGCACTCCTTTCGATTTTCGCGAGCCGCGCCAGATCGGCGAGCTTCAGATCGACTCCGGCTTCTGCGATCTGATCCGCGACGCACGTGGCCGTGCCACCGCGCGCCTTCACCGTTCCGACGGCAGCCGCGTGGAGCTGTGGGTGGACGAGCAATACGAGGTCCTACAGGTCTACACCGCCCACACGCTCGCCCCCTCGCGCCGGCGACTCGGCCTGGCAGTCGAGCCGATGACGTGCGCAGCCAATGCCCTGCAGAGCGGGGATGGGCTCGCGCGATTGGAGCCAGGACAGGCGTTTTCCGCGCGCTGGGGCGTGCGGTTGGCATGAGTGAGCTGACACTCGCGCGGTCCGTAGGGGCTTGCCCTTGCGGCTGCTGAAGCCAAGGCTCTCGCACAACGCCCGCCACCGCGGGGTGCCGCTGTCGGCGACGGCGCTCCGAGTGCCGGCGGAGTCGTTCTAGGAGACGGGAGTCGGCTCGACGTCGTGCTCCGGCACGCCGGCCGCCGAGTAAGCGTCGAAAGCGTCAAGCGTCTCCGCTGTGAGCAGCGCCTGGGCCAAGCTCTCCAGTTGTGCGCGGTGCTCGGTGAGCAGCTGTGTCACTTCGCCGTGAGCCTGCTCGACCAGCTTGCGCACCTCCTCGTCTACCAGTCGCTGCGTCTGCTCGGAGGTGACGCTCATTCCCGGCAGCATCGGCTGGTCGTCATTGGATAGCAGCGTGACCGGCCCGAGCGCCTCGCTCATCCCCCAACGCCCAACCATCTGCCGCGCGATCGCGGTCAGCTGCTGGATGTCGGACTCGGCGCCGGTCGTGATCGTGCCGTAGACGACCTCCTCGGCCACGCGTCCGCCGAGCGCGACACGGATCTTGGCCTGTAGCTCCTCCGTCGAATAGGACACGCGGTCGGCGTCGGGTGTGGACAGGGTCACCCCAAGCGCCATCCCTCTGGGAATGATCGAGACCTTGCGCACAGGGTCGGCGCCGGGCGTCAGCATCCCCACGAGCGCGTGTCCGGACTCGTGGTAGGCGGTGCGCTCGCGGTCCGCGGGAGAAAGCAGTATCCCGCGGGGCGAGCCCAGCATGATCTTCTCCAGCGAATCTGTGAAATCGGCCATCTTCACCTTTTCGTGCCCGCGGCGGGCGGCAAGCAGGGCCGCCTCGTTGGCGAGGTTGGCCAGATCGGCCCCGACCATTCCCGGCGTTGAGCGGGCCACGGCGTCGAGGCTCACCTCGCTATCGAGCGGGATCGAGCGCGTGTGCACCGCGAGGATCTTCGCGCGACCGTCGCGATCGGGCGCCTGCACGGTCACGCGCCGGTCGAAGCGCCCAGCACGCAGCAGGGCGGGGTCGAGCACGTCAGGCCGGTTGGTGGCGGCAAGTACGACGACGGCCTCGGAGCTCTCGAAGCCGTCGATCTCGGTGAGGATCTGGTCGAGCGTCTGCTCGCGCTCGTCGTTCGCACCGGTAACGGACACCGACCCCTGACGCGAGCGCCCGATCGCATCTAGCTCGTCGATGAAGATGATGGCCGGCTCCGCCTCCTTGGCCTTGGCGAACAGGTCGCGCACGCGCGAGGCTCCGACGCCGACGATCGCCTCGATGAACTCTGACGCGGAGATCGAAAAGAATGCGGCATGCGCCTCGCCGGCCACCGCACGCGCCAGCAGCGTCTTGCCGGTGCCGGGCGCGCCGGAGAGCAGCACCCCGTGTGGCATGCGTCCGCCGAGGCGCCCGTAGCGCTCGGGGTTGCGCAGGAAGTCCACGACCTCCGAGAGCTCGGCCTTGGCCTCGTCGATGCCCGCCACGTCGTCGAAGGTGACGCGGATCTTCTCGGGATCGATGCGCCGTGCCTGGGAGCGGCCGAAGTTGCCGAGCGCGCCCATGCCGCCGCCGCTGCGCATCGCACGCCGCGCGACGAATATGAACAGCCCCACTATCAGCAGCGTTGGCCCGAAGCCGAGTAGTAGCTCAGTCAGTATCGAGGTGCTCTGGGAAGTGGACTTCGCATTGACTTCAACTCCCTTTTCCTGCAGCAGTGCAGCCAGCTCGCTGTCATTCCAGAAACTCGGCACCTCGGTCGCGAACAGCGTCGTCGGTGTCGCTTTCTTGTCGCTGGCTGGGTAGCGCTGCTTGGCCTTGAACGTGCCTTCGATCGTGTCGCCCTTGGAGGAGATCGACTTGACCTCGCCGCCCTTGACCTGTTCGAGGAAGTAGGGATTGAACGAGACCGTCACCCGAGGTTGACCGGCTGAGGGCGCGAACAACAGCACCGACAGCCAGTTGAGTGCGAGCAGCGCGATCACGAACCAGATGAAGCCACGCCTGCGGTGCGGGGGAGGCCCGGTCGGTGTCTGCTCGGGCATGCCGCGCCCGTCAGGCGCGGGCGCGACCTGCCAGCCGCGCTTGTCGCGCGGCATCGGCGGGTGAGCGTCGGCTCGGCTGGGCTTGGTCGCCCCGGAGTCCTCTGTGGCCTGATCGGGTATGAGCCAGATGCTACGCATCGAACGGGATGGGTACGGCGTGTCTGCTGTGTGGCGTCGGCTATTGAGCAAAAATCGGCATGCCCCCCGCGCGCGCGGGGGCATGCGTAGAAATCCGCAGCCTGTGCAAGGGTGCTCCCGGATGGTGTCGCTTCGGGTGCCGTCTAGGCTGGGGTCAGACTGCGAATATCGACTGCAACAGGGAGCCAAGGAGCGACGCGATGTTCAAGAACGTGCTGGTGGGAGTCGACGACAGGCAGGGCGGACGCGACGCGATAGCCCTCGCCACGCATCTCGTGGACGAGGCAGGAAAGCTGACGCTGCTCAACGTCCACAGCGGCGTGCTGCGCCCAGTCGACGCGGCCAGCCCGGGCGCGGTCTCGGCCGAGCAGGAACGCTCGCACACTTTGCTGGAGGCCGAGCGCGAGCGCGCGGCCGTGCAGGCAGAGCTGGTGAGCGTCGTCTCGAGCAGCCCGGGCAAGGGCCTGCACCAGCAGGCCGAGGAGCAGCAGGCCGATCTGATCGTCGTCGGCTCCTGCTCGCGCGGCACTTTCGGCCGGGCGATGCTCGGCGACGACACCCGCGCCGCGTTGAACGGCTCCCCCTGCGCGGTGGCGGTCGCCGCCCGCAGCTACGCCGAGGCGCCGGGCCCGATCGCAAAGATCGGTGTTGGCTACGATGGCTCGCCGGAGAGCGAGGCAGCGCTTGCGACGGCCCGTGAGCTTGCAAACCCGACGCGGGCAAGCGTGATCGCGCTGGAGGCGGTATCGATGCCGTCCTACGCCTACTCGGGCATGGTGTCGCCGGCGATCGGCGAGAGCATGGAAGTGATGATCGAGGAGGCCAAGGAGCGCATGAGCGCATTGCCGGGTGTCGACGGTCGCGCCGTGTACGGTTTCGCCGGCGAGGAGCTGGCCAGTTTCGGTGACGAGCTGGATCTGTTGGTCGTCGGATCACGTGGTTACGGCCCGGTCAAGCGCCTGGTCGTCGGCAGCACCTCCGAGTACCTGGAGCGCCGCGCGCGCTGCTCGTTGTTGGTACTGCCGCGCGTCGCTGGGGACTGACCGCTAGGAGATAACGCGACGGTCACAAAGTGGCCACGTAACAGTTACAAAGTGACTGTTTGTCGTGATTACGGTTTGCGTGTTCCGCATCCCTACATTCGGACACGAAGTCCGTGCAAAGGAGACCGTAATGACGAAGCGTTCTGGTCCGCGGGCGGTTGCTCGCGTGGCAGCCGCAATTCTTGCGTCGAGTGCGCTGGGAGTGGCATTCGACGCGCCTGCGCAAGCAGACGGAGGGTATTTCCCCTCACCCGGCGGCGGACACTCGGCACTGATGCCGGGCAATCTGCTACTGAGCCGCAGCGTCTATGAAAACGATCCAGGCCTGACGGCGGGCGTCACCGAGCTGCCAGCCGGATGTGTCACCGCTTGTACGCTTGCCAACGCCGGTGGTGCCTACCCGGAAGTTTGGAACAACGACCTCGTAGACGAAAGCTTTGGCGTCACCTCGAAGATCTTCCTCGACCAGCTCACACCGTGGGGCACGCCGGTCAGCACCTTGCAGGTGCCCAACAGCACCGAGCCGGGTGTCTCCTCGGGCTCCGACCAGATGGTGACCAGCTTCTCCTCGAAGTCCGAACTGGCGCTCAACCTCTCCACGCGCGGCAACAACGTCACGTTCATGGGCTATCTGTCCCCGGTCGACACGGTCGACGTCTCCAACTCCAACACCCCGGGCGCGATCGACCCGACCAACCCGGTCCCCGGCGCTTACTATCGCGTGGTGGCGCAGCTGAACGCCCAAGGTCAGTTCCAGTTCACCGAGACCAATGCCTACAGCGGCAACAACGGTCGCGCGGCAATCCTCAGCGAAGAACATGGGGCGCATGCGATCTACATGGCGGGCAACGCCGGCAACGGCGCCAACCCACAGCCGGCCGGGGTGGTCGTCGGCACGGGCGCACAGATTCTCAAGCCATCGCGCGAACCGGTGCCGGAGCTCCTGCAAGAACCAGGATTCCCGACACCTGTGGGCAGCTTCAACGTCACCCAACTCGGCGACAAGGTGGACAAGATCGGCAAGGACACGAACTTCCGCGGTCTGACGATCTCGGGCAACGTCGTCTACTACACAAAGGGCAGCGGCAGCAACGGCGTCAACACCGTCTACTTCCTGGACACGACAGGCAAAGCTTGCCCGAACGGTGTGGGACTCCCGGCGGCAAACGCAAAACTGCCCTCGTGGCCGCTTGCCTACAACCCTGAAGAGTTGGCGGCCGAAGGCCTGAAGCCCTACAACATGTGCATCCTCAAGGGCTTCCCGACGGCCCTGGCGAAGAAGGCGACATCGTTCCCGTTCGGCATCTGGTTTGCCAACGCGAACACGCTGTATGTCGCCGAGGAGGGCAACGGCGAAAACGCGTACTCGACAAGCAAGGGCGAATACACCGAAGCGGCTGCACAAACAGGCGCGGGTCTGCAGAAGTGGGTCTTCAACTCGACCGCAGGGGAATGGCAGCTCGCCTACACCTTGCAGAACGGTTTGAACCTGGGCAAGCCCTACACGGTGCCCGGCTACCCCACCGGCGACAACGCGGCCACAGGTTTGCCGTGGGCGCCGGCAACCGACGGCCTACGCAACATTGACGGTCGCGTGAACCCCAACGGGACGGCAACGATCTGGGCGATCACCTCGACGGTCAGCGGCGACGGCGATCAGGGCGCCGACCCGAACAAGCTGGTGGCGATCACCGACCAGCTGGCTGCAACCGCACCCCCGGCTGCGGAGAGCTTCGCCACGGTGCGGGCGGCCGCCAGTGGCGAAGTGCTGCGCGGCATCTCGTTCACGCCGGGAACGGGTGCTCAGCAGGGGGGCTACCACCAGGGTGGCGGCTTCTCCGAGCACAATTACGGCGGCCGCTAGCGATGAGCAGTGCGTGTAGCGGCTAAATGAGCGGGGTGGCCGTGCTGGAGGATCCAGCGTGGCCACCCCGACGCCGTTGTGAGCCTGCGTGTGAGTTCACATTGTTGAGCGCGTGGTGTGCTGTAGGCGCAGTGCCCCGGCTTCGATTGGCGCGGCGTCTATTGTTGTGCGGAATGTTGATCGAGATTATGATCTTTGTCCAGAGGCGAAGTGGCAAGCCTGCGACAATGCGACTACCAATCAGTGCGCACCGAAAGGACACCAAAGCATGACTCTGCAACTAGGCGATGTCGCTCCCGATTTCGAGGCGCAGACAAGCGAGGGACCGATCCACTTCCACGACTGGATCGACGGCTCCTGGGCGGTGCTCTTCTCTCATCCAAAGGACTTCACCCCGGTCTGCACCACCGAGCTCGGATACATGGCCAAGATCAAGCCCGAGTTCGACCGGCGCGGCGTGAAGATCATCGGACTATCGGTCGATCAGGCGGGCAAGCACGAGCAGTGGGCCAAGGACATCGAGGAGACCCAGGGCTATGCGCCCAACTACCCGATCATCGGCGACAGCGACTTCAACGTCTCCAAGCTCTACGAGATGCTGCCGGCAGGCACCGAGGGCGACTCGGATGCGCGTACTCCGGCGGACAACCAGACGGTCCGCAACGTGTTCGTGATCGGGCCCGACAAGAAGATCAAGCTGATCCTCGTCTACCCGATGACGACCGGTCGCAACTTCGACGAGGTGTTGCGCGTGATCGACTCGCTGCAGCTGACGGCCAACCACAAGGTGGCCACGCCGGTCAACTGGAAGCCGGGAGAGAAGGTGATCATCGCCGGATCGGTCTCCGAGGAGGAAGCGAAGGCGACCTACCCGGATGGCTGGGAGACGCCAAAGCCCTATATCAGGATCGTGCCGCAGCCGAGTTGAGGATGCCGGTTACGGGCGACTCGCTTGCTAGCGTCTCTCAATCCGGGCCATCCGGGTGCCTCTGTGGCTAGCTCGACTCACGCGACTCTGCAGTCCGGCGAGTCCTCAGAGCGTGGTCGAGCGGCCCGTCAGGGCGTACCCCGGTCGGTACACGGCGACTGGGCTCCCGCCGCTGACCGGCCCGACCCTGTCTCCGTGCTCGCGGCCCAGGCGGCCTCGCGCGTGCAGGAGCTCGTCCCGATCCGCTACGGACGGATGCTCGTCTCGCCCTTCACGTTCTATCGAGGTGCGGCCGCCGTGATGGCGGCCGATCTCGCGGTGACGCCGAATTCGGGCATCGCGGTGCAGGCCTGCGGCGACGCCCACATCTCGAATTTCGGTGGATTCGCGGCCCCGGATCGTCGGCTCGTATTTGGCCCCAACGACTTCGACGAGACGTTGCCGGGCCCGTGGGAGTGGGACGTCAAGCGGATGGCCGCCAGTGCCGAGATAGCTGGCCGCGACGTCGGTCTATCGGAGGATCTCCGGCAGTGGATCGTGCGCGACTGTGTGCGCGAGTACCGGGAGGGGATGCGCGGCTTCGCGAACGAGAGCCACCTCGACGTCTGGTATGACCGCCTCACCGCGAGCGAGCTCGTCGAGCGCTTCGGCGGAAGGCTGGGCGCGAAGGGACGGATCGTGTTCGCAAAGCCCTTTGCCAAGGCACGACGCAAGACGAGTCTGAGGGCGGTCAAGAAGCTCACCGAGCGCGTCGACGGGGAGCTGCGCTTTCGCAGTGTCCCGCCACTGCTGATCCCGCTGCGCGAGCTGTTCGAGCCGGGGGACGCTCGTGACGAGAGCGACTATGTTCGCGAGTTGCTGGACGAGTACGCCGCCAGCCTCGACGTCGACCGGCGTTACCTGTTTGGGACCTATCGGTTCGTGGATATGGCTCGCAAGGTCGTGGGGGTCGGCAGTGTCGGTACGCGCGCGTGGGTGTTCCTGCTCGTCGGCCGCGACGGCAAGGACCCGCTGGTACTGCAGGCGAAGGAGGCACAGGCCTCGGTGCTCGAGCCCTACCTGGGCGCGAGCGAGTTCGCGAACAACGGCGAGCGGGTCGTTCAAGGCCAGCGACTCTCCCACGCCGCGAGCGACACATTTCTCGGCTGGCAACGCAGCCAGGGCCTGGACGGCCAAGAGCACGACTTCTACGTTCGCCAACTGTGGGACTGGAAGGCCTCGGCAGACCTGTCCACGATGAACGAGTGGGGCCTGCACGCGTACACGCGCTCGTGTGGGTGGTCCTTGGCGCGTGCCCACGCCCGCTCCGGCGACCGGCTCGCGATTGCGGCTTATCTGGGTGCCGGTACCAAGTTCGACCGGGCAATCGCCGATTTCTCCAGGGCCTATGCGGATCAGAACGAGCTCGACTACCAGCGGCTGGCGGATTCCGTCGCTGCGGGGGAAGTCGTGGCCGAGATCGGGGTCTGACATGCGGCCAGTGACATTGTGCGAGCCGTTCCGGTCAAGTGCTGATCCCGTCAGGGGTCTTCTTGCGTAAACCCCAACCCATTCTTAGGGCCAGGGTTTACACAAGACGTCTGTGATGGAGCTAGCCGGACTTGAACCGATGCCCTTGCAGATACCGCTCCAGTCACAAGTTCTGGATCATTGCGGTCGACCTATCTGAGGAAAAGCGGTCCGAAGAACGGCTGGAACAATGGCTAACAACGCTCTCGTTCCGATCGAGCGTCAGCAAGTCCGTGGCGCCCGCCTCAGTCAACACTCGATGGATGACGCGCGACCCAGGGATCACCGCAAAGTCATGTCCTCGCCTTCTGCAAGCGGTGCCGCAGAATGCGATTACCGTGGCCCCGGTTGGATCGATCGCGTCGAGCTCACGAAGGTCGAGCGTGAGGATCGTGACGCCTTCTTGGCACAGACAATCGATCTCCTCCTCGAGCTCAGAAGCCGAACGATAGTCCAACTTGCCTGTCAAGATCAGCCTGTGCCTCCAGACGGGCGCGCTCGCGAGCGTCAGCTGCGGCCAGGAGTGCGCAGCAACTGACAAGTTAGCCTCACCGTCGCCGGCGCTGGTTCGATCCGAGGCTGCTTCCACTTCGTCGCTCTGACTATGTGCATGCTGGCTTGTCGTTGACAATGTCAAATGATGCGTCATATCAATACAGCTCCTTTCAACAGAACTTCGAATCTGGTAGCCAACTGGCCTGGATCAGGGGTGATCCAGGACCGAGGTAGAGAGACCGGGAGGAGCTAGTCCGGTCGCTCTGGGATCAGAACGAAGAACGACGTGCGCAACGACGGCTGCGCAAGGCGCAACCGTCGCATCGCGCGAGGCGCTGCTTGGAGGAGAACATCCACGAGTGTGGAGGATGCCGAGGAGGCGGAGCCTGAACCGCCCCCCGCAGCCGATCCACCGCCTCCACCGCCGCCGAACCCAGATCCGGGGGCGGAGGGATGATTGTCAGCCGTAGAACCATCGCCTAGGCTGCCGGCAGGTGTACCTGTCGCGATCGCTGTCGACGAGTCGTCGTCGGCGGTGAAGGGGGCGTTCGACACTGACGAAGCGAGCGAGATGTCCAACCAGCCACCGGCGTAGCCTGCTGCGATCGATGCTCTGACACAGCTCATCGGCCCAGCGCTGCGTGCCGAGATCGTCTGCGGCCGCAAGGTGAGAGGCGACTGGTCCTGCACGGGCGACGTCGAGATTTCAGACACAGCGGCAGGGGCGACAGAAGTCGTCACGGCAATCGAGATTTCCGGCGCGCCTTCGCCCGTCGCGTCTTTGTGAGTCAGCCCTGAGGCGCCGACGGGCACCTGCGAGTCTTCCCCAGGCCCTTGGGTGGCTTCGGAGCCCGCTCCAGCGGCCACCTCGCCGGCGGTCTGTTCGACGGTCTTTTTTTCGGCCACAGGCGGGGCTTCTTCGGCCACGGGCGGTGCTTGCTCGATCACAGGGGGAGCTTCTTGAGCCACGGGCGGTGCTTGCTCGATCACGGGGGGTGCTTCTTGAGCCACGGGTGGTGCTTGCTCGACCACAGGGGGTGCTTCTTCGGTCGCGGGTGGTGCTTGTTCGACCACGGGCGGAGCCTGTTCGGTCGCAGGGGGTGCTTCTTCAGTCGCAGGGGGGGCTTCTTCAGCCGCGGGTGGTGCTTGCTCGACCACGGCGGGTGCTTCTTCAGCCACGGGCGACGCTGGTTCGACCACAGAAGGGGCTTCTTCTGGGGGGGTACCGTCTTTCGTAGCTATTTCGCCTATCGGCGTCTCCGCGGCGTTTGTCCCCTGCGCTTGGGCACCAACGGCGAAGAGGAGTCCCGCGAACACGAGCGAGACAACCAGCCAAAGAGCAAGACGGCCTTTGGAGAGGACCCGTGTCGAAGGACTCTTGACCAGCTCGATCATGTTCGCTTCTATACGATAACCAGGTTTCGGCTCCAGATCGTCATTCCAGCGCTAAGCTTGTGCGAGAGATGACATCGCAAAGGGAAGTCTGTGCGCCGAGGGTCTGACCGATGCGTACGCCTTAAACTTGAAGTCCGACTGAGCTGGATCGAGTCGGGGAACTGAGACTCATGCTCGTTCTGACGCGGAAGGACAAACAGAGCATCATGATCGGCGACGACATCAAGGTCATGGTCCTGTCGAGCGATGGCGCAAAGGTGCGCCTCGGTATCCAGGCACCCTCGAACGTTTCGGTACACCGAACGGAGATTTATCTCGAGATCCAAGCCCAAGGCCGAGAGAGCGCGGGCTCCAAGCAGCACGATCTACCGCGGGCGGGCTGAAAACAGGCGAGACAAGGCCTTAGGAGATGGCAAGGCGATGGAGCAGCCGAAGTATGCAGCTCGAGGCGCCTGGAGAGGTCATATAAGGCTGCTGATTTGATTTCTTGCCGGTCTGATCTCTCGAGTTTTCACGCACGGCAGGCTGATGTTGTTGGGTTCGCCGCAAGGATCCTCAATGCACCGACCACCCAAACCACATCTTTCTGTTGACGTGTTGCAGATCAATCAGTGCCAGTGGGCAGTAATTCGCCGACACTGATCAACCGGTCCAAGTAGCCACACTGCGCTTGACCGTAGCCTCGGCAAGCCAGCCTGCCGAGCTGTGGCGGTCAGGTATCCGTTGGATGCGCCACGGCGTTGCCACGGCCCACCTATTGGAACATACGAGAAGTCCTTCAAATCATCGAAAACCTGCGATTTGCAGGCATTTCATATGCGCTCGAGTGGACTCGAACCACCACGGACCATTCGGTCCACAAGGCCCTCAACCTTGCGCGTCTACCAATTCCGCCACGAGCGCAGAGCGCGCGAGTATATCCGGCGCCCGGCTCGAGCAGTGCCTGCCGGTTGCGTCTGTCCACAACCCGCGCTACTGTACGAACACATGTTCGTTTCAGGACCCAATACATTCGACACGGGAGCCGTGCACACATGGATCTGACCAAGCGTCAGCAGGAGATATTCGACTTCATTGGCAAGTACTCGGCCAAGTATGGCTATCCACCGACGGTGCGCGATATCGGCAAGGCCGTCGGATTGGCCTCCTCATCTACCGTGCACGCGCATCTGGCCAATCTCGAGAAGATTGGTCTTCTGCGTCGCGACCCGTCCAAGCCACGGGCCATCGAGCTGCTCGACAGGGCTGTCGGAAGCGCTGTGGACAGCGTGCGCAACATCGTAAGGCCGGAAAGCCTGCCATTGCTCGGCTCGGTTGCGGCCGGTCAGCCGATCCTCGCCGAAGAGAACGTCGAGGAATATGTACCGGTTCCAAGCCTTGCCGGCGGCAGCGATGGCGACTACCTCCTGCGGATACGTGGAGAATCGATGAAGAACGCCGGCATCGTGGAAGACGACCTTGTCGTCGTCCACCAACAGGACACCGCGCAGCAGGGCGACATAGTCGTGGCGTTGCTCGGCGAGGAGGCCACGGTCAAGCGCTACTTCCGCGAGTCCGACCACATCCGTCTGCAACCCGAGAACGAGACGATGGAGCCGATCCGCACCAAGGAGGTCAAGGTGCTCGGACGCGTGGTCGGTTTGCTCAGGAGCATGTGATGAGCACCTCGTTGCTCGAGCGGGCCCCGACTTTCGACGAAGGTTTCGAGCACGATACGCGTCCTCAGCTGGATGGCGCGCTGTTCGCGGGGACGGCGGATGCGCACGGCAGGCTTACGCTGGATGAGCTCATCACCGGCGTGTGGGAGGGTCTCGCCGTGCGTGGCGCCGTCGAATGTCCGATCTGCGCCAGCCCGATGGCTCTGAGCTCTCATGGCTGTGGCGATGACCGACAGATAGGGTCCTGCATTGGCTGTGGCTCGAAGCTCTGTTGACTCACCGGCACACTGGTTGCCGGCTGAGCGTCGTGTCTCTACCCGCACGATCGCCCACTCTTCACAGAGCGCATGCTTCGCGCTACGGTTGTGCGGCAGGTCAAGCAGCCGCGGAGGCTCAATTGGGCCTTCGAGGAAACTCCGGACATCACAGGGCAGGGTGGTCGAGCTATCGACCCGGGGAAACCCGCGGGAAAGTGCCACAGAAACAAACCGCCGATGTCGGCCGTCCCACGTGAACGGCTGGCAGGCAAGGGTGAAATGGTGCGGTAAGAGCGCACCAGCGTCGCGGTGACGCGGCGGCTGGGCAAACCCCACCCGATGCAAGGCCAAACCGGATCGTTTGCAGGTTGCCCGCCGAGATCCAGGTAGGCCGCTCAGATGGATGGCTGCTCAATGACAGGATCCGGGTTATCGACCTGCTAAGGAAAAACCCCGCTAACGCGGGGTTTTTCTATTGGTAGTCGCTTTCTCGTCGTGCTCGACGGCAAAGCCGGGAGAGGCGCCGCAAGTACCCGTTCGGCGTGTGGAACGGCGACGGTCAGAGACATTCCGAGAGAACTCGAGGCCGGTCTTGTAGGGCTTTGCTTGCTCTCACGAGGGCTCCTGTTGCGACCGATGGCACAGACCGTCAGAGTCGCCGCTCAAAAGACTCGCCACGCACGATTGCCTGTGACTGCATTTCGCGACAGCGACAGCGATCGGGGATGGAGTAGGAGACACGGCTCGACTTGAGCGGTCGAACCCGGGAATCTCTGTGTGTGACGCATGACCGATAGGGGTGTGCGGAGGAGCGTCGCGCTTGCGGCCGAGCGCTGTGTCCGCTGGCATGGAACTCGGATCAACGATGAACAGCACCGACTAGGCAGGGAAACATGGCTTCAATCAATCAGACACGCTCGAAAGCGCGGGCATTGCGTCCTGGCGACGACGGGCTGCCGCGTGGCCACGTCACGGAGATCCAGCGTGCCCGGATGCTCAGTGCTGCAGTTGAGGCGATCGAGGAGAACGGGTATGCGCGACTGACTGTCGCACAGGTGATCAGCCGGGCGAAAGTCTCCCGCAAGACGTTCTATGACCTGTTCGTCGATCGCGAGGACTGCTTCCTGGCTGTATTCGAGCGGACGCTCGAGCAGCTGCGTTCGCGGGTGATAGAGGCATATGAGCCGGAGATCTCATGGCGTGAGGGTGTCCGGGCAGGCTTGGCGGCTTTGCTGGTCTTCATCGACGAGGAGCCCGAGCTGGCCCGGTTGTGCGTCGTGGACGCGCTCGGTGGGGGCACACGAGTACTCGAAGAGCGCACGCGGGTACTCGGACAGTTGCGTAAGGTGATCGATGGGGCCCGCACCACCGCCAATGTCAAGCGTGAGCCGCCGAGCGTCACGGCTGAAGGCGTGATCGGCGCTGTGTTCGCGGTGATCCACACGCGCTTGCTCGAACGAAGCACCAAGCCCTACATCAGCCTGCACGGTTCGTTGATGAGCATGATCGTGCTTCCCTACCTGGGAGTTCGTGCTGCAAGCCGAGAACTGTCTCGCCGCCCGCCGGAGGTGCGCCGGCGAGGCAAGGCTGAGCCGGGTGTTGGCAAGGATCCGATGGCTGGGCTCGATATGCGCTTGACCTATAGGACGGTACGAGTGCTGACGGCGATCAAGGAGCACCCCGGAGCCAGCAACCGTGAAGTTGCCGATGGAGCGGGGATTGCCGATCAAGGCCAGATATCGAAGCTGCTTTCGCGCCTGGAGCGCCTGGACCTGATCGAAAACGTCGACCACGCCCAGTCAAAGGGTGCTCCCAACGAATGGTGTCTTACCGAGCGCGGCGAGCGGGTGGAGAGAGCTACCAGACCGATGTGAGCCCAGGTGTCAGATTGCGGTCGGTGCAACAGCTCAGTCGCCGAGGCGACGGTCATGGCTTGTGGTGCATTGTCCCGAGGAATAGTCTCACGTCCTTTTGATGCCTGCCAAGGCGCAAAGGCCCGCGTTGCTCTACCTTGGAAGTGCGGGAAGCTGTGTAACAAGGGGTGAGCATCGATGCTGCGTGCAGGCTGGAGTAAGCGTCGTAGGGTAGGGGAGGCAAGAGATCTACTGGCGGCCGCCGGCGGTATTTTCGACCGTTCGCTCGACCCGCATCAGACGATGCGCGCGATCGCTGAGATGGCGGTGCCCAGGCTCGCGCAGATGTGCGTGATCGACCTGTTGCGCGAGGACGGCACGGTCGCAGAGACGGTGGCTGTGGCCGAGCACGAAAGAGAGCCCGGCAAGCTGGAGGCACTGCGCGCCGAGCAACCTCTCGACCTCGACGGCGAGCATCCGAGCGCTCGTGCGATCCGCTCACGCGCCCCGGTGACCGCAGAGGACTTGACCGACGCGCTCACGCTCGAGCGGATTGCGCCAGAGCCTGAGGTGCGCGAGCTTCTCCTCTCAAGCGGCTATCGCTCCGCGATAGCGATGCCGCTGATCTCTCGCGGACGGCTGCTAGGAGCGCTGTCTTTCTTCTACGTGCACGACGCTCGCCGCCGCAACGCTGAGCACATGGCCCTGATGAGCGACCTAGCGGATCGCGCGGCCACGGCGCTCGACAACGCGGGCATGTACGCCGCCCGCACTCAAATGGCGCGCACACTGCAGCGCAGTCTGTTGCCCGAGAGCTTGCCGGTGCTCGAGCGAGTGAGCCTCTCCTCTGCCTACCACCCCGTCGGCGAGGGAAACGACGTGGGCGGGGACTTCTACGACGTGTTCACCACTCCTCTTGGCTGCTGGCTGGTCGTCGGCGACGTGTGTGGCAAGGGCCCAGAGGCAGCGGCGGTGACTGCCCTGGTGCGTCACAGCATCCGCGCCTTTGCGTTCGTGCGGGCAAGCCCCGCGCAGGTTCTCGGGGCCGTCAATGAGGTGATGCTCGGGCACGCGCTGGCGCAGCGGTTCGCAACCGTCGTGGTCGTTCGGTTGGACCTGACCAGCAAGCGAGCTCGGGCTGTCGTGGCAGCGGCCGGTCATCCTCCGCCGGTGGTGTTGGCACACGATGGCTCCAGCCATTGTCCAAGCATGCAAGGCATGATGTTGGGCGTGCGCTCTGGCTCGAATGTGCTCGACTTCGAACTGGAGCTCGAACAGGGCTCGACTCTCGTGCTCTATACCGACGGTCTACTCGATGCGGGCGCACCGCTGCGGGGCTTGACATCACGGCAGCTATGCAGCCTGCTCGCCGATCAAGCTGAGGCTGGGCCAACTGCGATAGTTCGACGCCTCGAGCGACTTGCGCTTATAAGCGGAGCTGGCCGTTTGCGCGACGATGTTGCGATTGTCGCGGCGCGAGTCGACGGTTGAATAGCGCCGCACGCGTTCGCGTGTATTGAGGACAAGCGCCTACAGCCCACCTGGAGCGCCCGCTTATCTGCCGTCCCGATGCGCCCCGCCCGTCGGATCAGAGGAGGAGTTGCCGCTCTGCGCGATACTGCCAAAGTCCTCCCACACCGCGACGGTGGCCGTCCTAGGTGTAGGTCTGACGCTGGTCACATGCTTGACGGTGCTGGTAGTCGCTCGTCTCCGCGCTCGCTGCCTGAGACGGTACGTGCGCCTCAGGGTCGTGCCCTACCGTGGCGACGATCCGTCCATAGAGGCAGTAGTGAACGTCTTCGACGCGTTGCACAAGCGACTGCTGCGGCGCTGGTGGCGGAGACTGTTCAGCGGTCAGCCATCAGTCGCTCTCGAGATTCATTGCCATCGCGAAGCATGGCTGTCGCTGACCTGCCCTGTGGGCATGCAGCCCCTGATGGAGGCTGCAATGCGCAGTGCCTACCCCAACTGCCATCTACAGGACGAGCCGACGGCGCTCGGCTCGCCACCCTACGTGCTTCGCTTGAAGAAGCACAGTCCGTTCATCAAGCGCGCGAAGCTCATCGATCCTTTCGATCGCGACCGTGTCCCGGCGGTCAACCGACTGATCACGACGATGGCCGC
>DATHMQ010000148.1:0-5785 GCA_035486935.1 Solirubrobacteraceae bacterium | reverse complement strand
GTCTGCTGGTTCAGACGCGAGTTGAGCTTGTAGCGCCCCACGCGCGTGAGGTCGTAGCGCTTGGGGTCGAAGAACAGCTGGTTGAGCAGCGCCTTGGCGTTCTCGACCGACGGCGGCTCGCCGGGGCGCTGCTTCTTGAAGAGCTCGATCAACGCGCCCTCTTCGGTGCGCGTGGCCTCCGTGTCGGAGTCCAGCGTGTTGGCGATGTAGTGCGAGTTCTCGAAGAGCCGCATGATCTCCTCGTCCGCGGCGTAGCCCATCGCGCGCAGCAGGACGGTGACGGGAAGCTTGCGCTTGCGGTCGATGCGTACGAAGACCTTGCCCTTCTTGTCGATCTCCAGCTCCAGCCAAGAACCACGGGCGGGCATGAGGTTGGCGATGAACACCTGCTTCTCACGGTCCTTGGGCTCCATCAGGTACGCGCCAGGGGAACGCACGAGTTGGGTGACGACCACGCGCTCGGTGCCGTTGATGACGAACGTGCCGCGCTCGGTCATCCACGGGAAGTCGCCCATGAACACGGACTGCTCACGGATCTCGCCCGTCTCGCGGTTGATGAACGCGACGGTCACGGTCAGCGGGCGGGCGTAGGTGAGGTCCTTCTCGCGACACTGGTCAAGCGAGGCGACGGGCTCATCGAAGGTGAACTCGCCAAACTGGACTGCGAGGTTCCCCGTGTAGTCCTCGATCGGGGAGATGTCGTCGATCGTCTCGCGCAGACCACCGGTGGCAGGGTCTGTGAGCCACGCGAACGAGCGGCGCTGGATGTCGATCAGGTTTGGGACGTCAACTGTCTTATTCAGGCGCGCAAAGGTCCTGCGCGTCCGGAGAGCGTCTACAGCAGCCAAGAAATGACTCCTTCGGAGGGCGATACACGGGCAGAGGAGGGCGCCGAAGCGCGACTAAGAAAGATAGCACAGGCTATCCGTACCCCGAAGGGCCACCAGCGCTCACGGACCCCGCCCTTCGAGAAATCGCGTATGTGGCGCGACCTCGGGTGCCTCGGGCGGCTGCGACTATCGGCTAGCGGAGTGGACTTTACCGGAAAACGCGCGTTTGTGAGCGAAACCTAAAGACATGTCTTTAGGCGGCGAGCGTGCGGTTGAAACGGCGCAGCGCGAGCGGCATGGCGATGGCGAGGATCAGCAGGCACCACAGCGCCATTGCAAGCTCCGGGTGGGCGAGCTGCCATGAGCCGCCGCTGCTGGTCCCCTGGGTGAGCCCGCGGACGCTGGCGACGAGAGCGGAGATGGGGTCCCACTGGGCGATCGCGCGCGGCACGGCGTCCATGCCGGCGATCGGCACGAATGTGCCGGCCATGAAGCTGAGGGGGAAGATGACGATGAAGCCGACTCCCTGCATGGCGTCGGGGGAGCGGACGAGCATCCCGAACAGGACGCCCGCCCATGTGAAGGCGAACATGGCCAGGGCCATCAGCCCGATCAGCTCGACGAGGTGCAGTGCGGTGAGGTGGGGGCTCCACCCGAGCGCCAGCCCGAAGCCGACGACGATGGTCATCCCGAGTAGCGCCTCGCAGAACTGCCCCATGACCTGTCCGGTGATGATCGACAGGCGGCTGATCGGCAGCGAGCGAAAGCGATCGATGACACCTTCGCTCATGTCGTTGGCGGTGGCGACGCCGGCACCGATGATGCCGAAGGCGAGCGACTGGCCGATGATGCCGGGGAACAGGTAGTCCTTGTAGCTGATGCCGGTGACGTGGATGGCGGAGCCGAACACGTATAGGAACAGCAAGATGAAGACGATCGGCTGAATGGTCACGTCGAGCAGCCGCTCGGGCACGCGCGGGATCGCACGCAGGCTGCGCACGGTCAGCAGCATCGTGTCGCGTAGGTAGCGCCCGAGGAAGAAGCCGGGACGCTCTGCTCGGATCGCTGGGGCGCTGGTGCTCATAGGGCAACCTCCTCTACGGTCGGCTCGGTGTCTGCGGTCGCGGACTGCTCGCCGGCGGGGTGGCCGGTGAGCGCCAGAAAGGCGTCGTCGAGTGTGGGCCGTCGCAACGCCAGCTCATCCACTGCGATGCCGCTGTCGCGCACAGCGCCGGCCACGCGCGCGAGATCGGCGGACTCATCGGGCGCTGGGATGGAAACGGTGCGCTGCTCGCGCGCAACGCTCGCCTGGAACTGCTCACCGAGCAACTCGACGAGCAGCTCGAGCGCGGCGGTGTCGGCGGCGACCACGTCGATGCGCTGCTCGCCCACCTTCCTCTTCAGCTGGGCGGGCGTGCCGGCGGCGATCTCACGGCCGTGGTCGATCAACACGACGCGGTCGGCGAGCGCGTCGGCCTCATCGAGATACTGGGTAGTGAGCAGCAGCGTCACACCGTCGGCGACGAGCTGGCGCACGGTCGACCACACGACCTGACGGCTGCGGGGGTCAAGGCCGGTGGTGGGCTCATCGAGCACCAGCAGCTGCGGCCTGTCGATCAACCCGGCCGCCAGGTCGACGCGCCGGCGCTGACCACCGGAGAGGTTCTTGACCAGCCGGTCGCGGAACTCGGCGATGTCGAAGCGCTCGACCAGTTCCTCGACGATGGCGCGTGCACCGGCGCGGCGGTGTCCGCGTAGGCGCGCCATCAGCTGCAGGTTCTCGACTGCTGTGAGGTTCTTGTCGAGCGCAGCGAACTGGCCGGTGAGCGAGATCACGCCACGGACCCGGTCAGCTTCACTGACGACGTCATGTCCGGCGACGCGCGCGCTGCCGGCGTCAGGACGCAGCAGCGTGGCCAGCATCCTGACCATGGTTGTCTTGCCGGCGCCGTTCGGCCCGAGCAGCGAGACGACGGTGCCTGTGGCGACGTGGAGGTCAAGTGCGTCGACGGCGGTGAAGTCGCCGAAGCGCTTCGTCAGGGCGTGGGCTTCGATTGCAGGAGCAGAATTGGTCATGGACAAGAACTTACACTAACTGAAAAATTTCTGCAACTGTAGCGATCTTGTTAGCCTTGAAACCATGGCTGACCTGGATCTGGACAGCGCTGCTCCAGCGCCCGCACCTGAGGAGCTGCAGGGGCTACAGGGCAGCGACCGCATCACGCGCCTGCTGGTGGCGGAGATGGGCACGGAGATGGCAAGCGCGTATGCGCGCTCGAGAGAGCTGCAGGAGCGCTGGGCTCGCGAGCTGCATCCCGAGGAGGGACTGCGTGAGCGCAAGAAGCGTCTGACGCGTCAGCAGATCTCGGACGTGGCGACGACGCTCTTCCTGGTGCGGGGCTTCGAGCACGTGACGGTCGCGCACATCGCTGAGATCGTGGGCGTCTCGGAGAAGACGGTCTACAACTACTTCCCGACGAAGGAGTCGCTCGTCTTCGACGAGGCCGACGAGGGCCAGGCACGACTGGCACGTGCGCTGCGTGAGCGTGAGCCGAGCGAGTCGCCGACGCGAGCGATGCTTCGTGCACTCGAGCAGGACGCAAAACGTCTGGAGGAGCTGCCGGACGAGTCGCACATGCTCCTGCCGTTGTTCTTGGAGATGATCGAGACGACACCAGCGCTACGCGCGGCGTGGCTGGAGCTGCAGGACCGTCTTGTGGAGGTGGCGACCGTCGAGCTCGCACGTCACGCGCAGCTCGACCCACAAGAGCCGGAGCCGGCGATCGCGGCGCGCGCGATCGTTGGTCTGACGGATGTGGTGATGCGCTCACATGTGCGCCACATCGAAGATGGTCTGCGCGGCCGCGCGCTGAGCAAGGCGGTAACGGCCGACCTCGAGCGCTCGGCGCGTCTGCTCGACACGGGCCTGTGGTCGTTCAGCCTGCTCACGCAGGGCACACGCACGCGCTCGCAACTGCGCGAAGCGGCGCTCGCGAGCGAAGATGCGCGCAAGCAGGTGATGGATGCGCTCGAGCAGGCGCGCAGCACCTGGAACGAGCTGCGCGGACGAGCACAAGAGCACGCGCGCCAACAGCGGCAGGACACCAAGCGTGCGGCAAAGACACGAGCCGCGGCAACGCGCGAGGAGGCTAAGCGCGCCGCGAAGGCGCAAGCGGCGGCGATACGTGAAGAGGCCAAGCGCACCGCGAAGGCTCACGCGGTGCGGCTGGGAGAAGAAGTGAAGCGCGCGGCGTTTGATCAGATCGCAAGCTCGCGCACAGAGCACGAGCGCAGCGCCTACGAACGGTTCCGTCGTGACATGGGTGAGCGCCACACAGCGATCCGAGACCGCCAGCAACGTCTGGCAGACCAGCGCCTGCGAGCCGAGCAAGGCGCGGCTGATGAGCGCTAAGCGCGCCGGCCCACAGAGTCCTTGCCTTCGGGATCACGGCGGCGGCGAACTTCACGTGCGAGCGTCGTAACCAGCGCGAACGGCACGCTGCAGCACGGGGCGCCGTTTCAACCGAGTGTCCAAGTCTAACAGCGCACCCTGAGTTGCCCCCGAGGCGGCCGTGTCCTGTCGGTGGGGCCCAGATCGAGGGCCGCTCGCGGCGGTAACCCTCTCCCCTTCTCCTACCAAGCAAAGCGTGGGTCCTAAGGGAGCCCCGCCAAGCGAAGCCGTCCCTCTTTCGGCCGCCGCGAAGTCGCGGCCGAAAGAGGGACGGCGTAGCGCTACTTGAGCTCGACGGAAGCCCCTGCCTCCTCGAGTTCCTGCTTGAGTTTGTCGGCCTCCTCGCGCTCGACGCCCTCCTTGACGGGCTTGGGGGCCTCGTCGACGAGTGCCTTGGCCTCTTTGAGACCGAGGCCGGTGGCGGCGCGCACGACCTTGATGACCTGGATCTTCTTGTCGCCTGCGCCGGCGAGGATGACGTCGACGGTGGTGCTCGCTTCTTCCTCGGCACCCGCGTCGCCACCGCCGCCTGCGGCGGGCGCTGCAGCGGGTGCAGCCATGGCGGCTGCGGACACGCCGAACTCCTCCTCGAGCGCCTTGATGCGCTCAGCGAGCTCGAGCACGGAAATGCCCTTGAGCTCCTCGATCCAATCCTGTGTGCTGGTTGCCATGTGTCAGTCCTCCTTGGTCGTCTCGGCGTCCTCGGGCTGGCTCTCAGCCGAGACGTCCGCTTGGTTGTCGTCTGCTTGTGCCGGTATGTCCTGCCTGTCCTCCGGAACGGAGGGCTGTTGTTCCGGCTCAGTTTTGTCCTCGGGTGGCGCCTCTGCGGCGGTGTCCTGCGCTCGCGCCACCTCATCCGGCACTGCCTCTTCGTCGGCAGGCTCGGCCTCAGCCTCAGCAGCTGGCTCCTCAGCAGCAGGGGCCTCTGCGGCTGCAGGCGCCTCACCAGAGGGGATCTCGCCTGACTCCTTCTTGGCTTGCACCTGGCCAAGAGCCACGGCGAGACCACCGAGTAGCCCACCGAGGGAGCGCACAAGGCCGCCGATCGGCGAGGCGACGACGCCGACGAGCTGTCCGTAGAGGACTTCGCGGGAGGGCAGGCGGGAGAGCGTTCGGATCTGGTCGACGTCGAGCGTGGCGCCGTCCATGAGCCCACCCTTGAATGGCAGAAGCTGGGTCGTGCGGGCGTAGTCGGCTACGGCCTTGGCGGCTGTGGCGACGTCGCCACGCACGAACGTGAGGGCGGTGGGGCCGGAGAGGAAGTCCTTGAGCACCTGTGCGCCGACCTGGTCGGCGGCACGCTCGGTGAGCGAGTTCTTGACGACCTTGAAGGTGGCATCCGACTGACGCAGGGTGGCGCGCAGCTCGGCTACCTGGGCGACGGTGATGCCGCGATAGTCGACGGCGAAGACGGCGTCGGACTCGTCGATGTTGGTGGCGATCTCAGCGATCGCCGCTGCCTTTTGGTCTCGGTTCATGGGGCTCCTGTCCCGGTCTTCTGCTG
>DATHMQ010000147.1:0-2296 GCA_035486935.1 Solirubrobacteraceae bacterium | reverse complement strand
TTGTTGTGCGTGGGGATCGGAGTTCCGACGCGATTGAGGATGCCGTCGTGCTCGCGGCCGTCAAGGACGCTTCGCGCCGCTGGCGCGGTGGCCCGAAGGCGGGCCATCCTTGACTGCCGCTGCGCGCGCCGGCACGTGAGGGGCGCAGGTCGGGATGGAAGGATGGTGCCGATCGAACAGAAGGATGGCACCGCAGCGGCAGTCGGGCGATGCCGTGATGTTAGGTACGCCGGGCATGCGGCGCGGAGAGGCATCTTGATGGACTTCCCGCTACCGCTTCCGCCATGCTGTAGAGAGAGCCGGAAGTGGAAGCGGGCAGCCGCCGCGATGTCGTGCTGCCGATTGTGCCCGTGTTCCCGGCTCGATTGGGGTGCTGGCGCTGTCAGCGACCGGCGAGACAATAGCCTTGGTCGGACTTGCCGAGGCGGCCGGCGGCGGTGAGGGCAGCGAGGCGCTCGTAGAGGGTGGCGGTGCGGACGCGGCACCGAGCGCGCAGTTCGGCAAAAGGCAGCGGGTGGTCGACGCCTGTGAGTGCGGCGGTGATGCGCTCGTCGACGGAACTGGGCGCTGCTGTTTGCGGGGTTCGCGGTTCGCTGACTTCGAGCGCGAGGGCGTTGGTGCGTTGAGCGAGTTCGAGCGTGACGCTGGGCATAGCCGGAGCGGCGCGGTGCTCGACGGTCAGGGTGATATCGCCGCCATCGCGGGGATCGCGGTTGCGGCGGAGGTAGAGGTTGGAATCGCCCCAGGCATGGAACTCGGAGGAACCGCGCAAGGCCTGGCCGGCGCGGACATGACCGGCGCCCTTCTTGGCGTGGTGGACGACGATGACGGCGATGCCGTGGCGGCGTTGCAGTTCGCGCAGATAGGCGAGCAACGGCGCCACCTCGCCGCTGGCGTTCTCATCGATGCGGTGCAGACGCACGAAGGGATCGAGGACGAGCAGGCGCGGCTGCAATTCGGCGACGGTCTCGTCGAGGCTTTTGCGGTCGGCCTCAAGATCGAGCCGCACGGTGGGTGCCGTGATCACCTGGACGTCGAGATCGGCGAGCGCGAGGCCGGCGGCGGCGCAGATGCCGTCGAGCCGCCGGCGCACGATGTGGAGCGCATCCTCGGCGGCGTAGAGCAGAACGCGCCCGGCGCGTGGCACGGCGAAGCGACGCAGGCACGGGACTCCGGCTGCGACCGCGACGGCGAGGTCCAGGGCGAGGAAGGATTTGCAGCATTTGGGCTCGCCACCAATGATGCCGACCGCCTGCTCGGACCACAGGGAGGTGACGAGCCAGCGCTGTTCCTCGGCGCGATCGGCGAGGCGCCAGGCGGGCTCGACCGGCAACAGGCTCATCGTCGTCGTCCGGTTGCGGTCCTGGTCTCGGCAGGTGGCGGGGAGCACGTCTCCAGGAACAGCTTCTCATCAATCTGCCGGGCCTCGCGCTCGGCGGCGTATACGAGCAACTCGCCGGCCATGTTCATAAGGGCGCGCAGGTTGCCCTGGGCGTGATCGCACAGCGTCGCGATCAGTTCCGGGGTCATCAGCTTCACGGCGCCGGCCTTGTGCAGCGCCTGCTTGAGATACTCTTGGAGCTCTTCCGGGGTGGCGCGCTCGATCGCCAGGCGCACCCTCATGCGGCTCGCGAGGGGGAGGAACTCGTCGGATCGCAAGCGTTCGAGGAGCCGTCCATCGCCGGCGAGCACGACCGTGAGCAGGATATGGGAATCGAGCCTGGTGGAACACAACAGGCGCAGCTCGGAGAGAACGGTGGAGAGCATCTCCTGCGCCTCGTCGACGACGAGCAACGGCCGCGCGAGCGAGGCATCGATGTGGGTCTGCCAGCGCTCGCGCAGCACCTTCGCGCCAGCCCAGCGGTTGTGGGGGCGAAGCTCGACGCCGAACAGATCGCCCATCTCACGATAGAAGTCGGCGAGATTGGCCTGGGGCCGGCTGCACAGACCGACCTTGACGTCACGTTGCTCCGAGAGCCGCTCGGCGAGAAGGCGCAAAGTGACCGACTTGCCGGTGCCGGGAGCGCCGGTGACGAGGGCGAAGCCGCCTTCGCCAATCAGTTGCTGGACGCGCCAGCAGAACGACTCGACGCGACGTGTGACATGGAGTGCCTCCACCGGGACTTCAGGGGCGAAGGGATTCCATTTGAGGCCATAGAGCGCGAGCATCTTCTTGTTCACGTGTCGTCTCCATCTTCATTCTTCGGCAGATAGGGCGGCGGCAGCCCGGTGGCGGCCTGGCGGTCGATCAGCCGGGCGAGCAGCGGCGCGATGCCGGTCGCCGGCTTGACGTCAA
>DATHMQ010000146.1:0-17597 GCA_035486935.1 Solirubrobacteraceae bacterium | reverse complement strand
CGGCGCGCACCGACGCGCCGGTGCCGACCCCCCCGTTCTGGGGTGTGCGCGAGATCCCGGTGGACCTCGACGCGGTCTACAGCCACCTCGACACGCACGTGCTCTTCAAGCTGCACTGGGGCGGGCGCGGCGTCAAAGGCGAGGCGTGGCGCAAGCTGCTCGACGAGGACTTCCAGCCGCGCCTGGAGCGCATGTGGCGCGAGCAGGACTACCTGCATCCGCGCGCGCTACTCGGCTTCTTCCCGTGCTACGCGCAGGGCAACGACATTGTCGTGCTCGATCCGCGCGTGGCCGGCCCAGATGCGACGCTCGACCCTGCCGACCCGACCAGCGAGCTGACCCGCTTCGTATGCCCGCGCCAGCCCAAGGGCGATCGCATCTGCCTGGCCGACTTCTTCCGGCCCGCAGTTGGCCCAGACGGTGAGCCCTCGCGCGAGGGTAAGCCACCGACCGAGCTCGACGCGATCGCCGTGCAGGCCGTGACGGTCGGCTCTGAGGTGACCGAGCTGATGGCCAAGCTGGAGACCGACGGCGAGTTCGCCGAGCAGCTGTTCGTGCACGGCCTCGGTGTGCAAACCGCCGAGGGGCTTGCCGAGTGGCTGCACTGGAAGGTGCGCGATATGCTGTCGATCCCCTCAACCCAGGGGCGGCGCTACTCGTGGGGCTACCCGGCCGTGCCGGAGCAGGCAGAGCACCTCAAGGTTGAGAAGCTGCTCGGCTTGGAGCAGATCGGCATGACGATCTCAGACGGCTACGCCCCGATACCCGAGCAGTCCACGCTTGCGCTCGTCGCCCATCACCCGCAGGCGATCTACTTCGGCACGCGCCAAGGACGGCTGCTGCCAGACGGCTCGCCCGACGACGTGATCAAGGGCTCCTACCGCGACCCGTCGCTGCCGACCTTCACCGGCTCGGCGACGCTCGAGGAAAGCGATCCTCCGGAGGGTGCGGTCGAACAAGAGGACGAGCCAGCGATGGCGGGCGAGAGCCGCTGAGCACCCCTGCGTCTGCGCTCAGAGCGCTCGCGCGGCGTGGCGCTCGACCAGCTCCAGCTTCTGTGTGCGTGCCAGCCCCTTGATGCGCGCCTCCTCGCGCATCGCCGCTCCGCGATCCTGCATCGGTAGCGCCAGAGCCAGCTCTACCGGCAGCCGGCTGGCGGTGTAGCGAGAGGCCTTGCCTGCCGAATGCCTGGATAGACGCTTCGTCAAGTCGTTGGTCCAGCCTGTGTAGAGCGATCCATCCCGACAGCGCAACATGTATACCCAAGCGTCGCTCATCGATTTCGATTCTGCACAGGGCACCCGCCTCCTGCGCATGTCTTGAACTGCGCCCGCAACGACGCACGCTACGGATCGACTATGACTGCACCCGAGAAGGCGCGCGTCGCGCAGTTCCGGGCAACGGAGGCAGCTTGACCTGAGAGGCGTGCATCGTGCGTAGGCGCACGTCCTTCCAGGAGAGCCCCTCGTTGACCAGCGCCGGCGTGCCCATGATGACGGCGGTAGCGACCTCGACAGCTTGCAACACGATCCCGTAGGCAAGCGCGTCGGCGGTCCCCACATGGTAGGCGCCGGCAAGCACCGCAACGCATGCGGCCTGGAACACGCCGACGTTGGCTGGTGTGGCGGGGATGACCGCAGTGACGTTGACGGCAAAGAGCACGGCCGCGGCGGCGGCGAAGCCGACCTTCTCATCGAGACCCAACGCCATCAGCAGCAGCCAGCAGGACAGCCACTGAAGCCCCCACGCCGACAGCTGCAGCGCAGTCGCCGCGGCAGCTTGGCGTGGCTTGCGAAAGACGCTCAGACCGGCGCGCACACGCAAGAGCGAGGCTCGCATGCTCGCGAGCACACGCCCAAGCCGCTGCGAACGCGAGATGGCGGCACTGGGAACCAACACCGGCGCCAGCAACAACGCGACCAGCACAGCCAACGGTGCCAGCCCTACGGCCAGCAGCGCATCGGTGTGTTTGCCGGCGAAGCTGACGCTCGAGAACATCACGCCGCCGAGGATCACCAGCGCAAGCAGGTTGAGCAGTGTCTGAGAGACCATCGTGCCCAGCACGACAGGCAAGGTCTCGCGTGCGCGCCCGATGCGACGCGCCACGATCAGCGCACGCGAGGGCTCGCCGAGACGGGCAGGCAGTGTGGCGGACATCAGCACACCGATGAACGTCCCCTGCAGCGCGTCGCGCCGGCGCGCTAGGCGCCAGGTGGGGGCCGCCTTGAGGATCGCGTGCCAGGCGATGCCGCGCACGACCATCGAGACGCACATCACGGCCACGCCGGCGGCCACCAGTCCTGGACTGGAGGCAACGAGGCTCGCGGCGACATTCGTGACGCCGATCTTCTGCAGCGCAAGGTAGGCAAGCATCGCACCCGCAAGCGAGGTGGCAAGCAACGCACTGCGCGAGAGCACGCGCAAAGAGCGATGCCTGACCGGCGGAGCCGGCTCGAGGCTCGGCAAGCGGTGCGCACGCACAGGCGGACGCAGGTCAGCGGGCATCAGGCCGTGGCGCACGGCGATGCGCGAGGAGCGCGTCGTCGGTTGTCCCACAGCGATCGCCTGCTCGTAGACATCGACGATCTCCTCGGCGACGTGCGCCCAGGAAAAGCGCTCGGCATGCTCGCGCGCAGCCACGGCCATGCTCGCCCGACCGCCCGGGTCGAGCGCGAGCGCGCGCAATGCCTCGGCAAGTGCCAACGCATCGCCAGGCGGGACAAGCAGGCTGTCGCGGCCATCGCGTGCGACGTCCCGGTAGCCGGGTATATCCGATGCCACGACCGGCGTGCTTGCGGCAAACGCCTCGGTGAGCACCATGCCGAAGCTCTCGCCACGCAGCGAAGGCGCGCACAGCACCTCAGCACGACACAACTCTTCGTTCTTTTGCTCCTCGGAGACCTTCCCGAGCGCACACACGCCGCGATCGTCGAGCAGCATCGGCGCGATCTCGGCAGCACTTGCCCCGACGAGCGTAAGCGTCGCGGGAATCTGCTCGCGCAAGGCCTCGAACGCGCGCAGCAACACGGGCAGACCCTTGCGCTCTACGGCTTGACCGATGAACAGAATGCGCAGAGGCTGATGGTCGCCGAAAACGGCCTGCCCCCCGCGCGCGCAGGGGGCATCGAGGTTTTTCGACCCCCCAATCTCCCAGCTTTCCGCACTGTCGCCGTCCGCGCCGACTGTCGCGCCACCGTTCTTCCTCGCCCCGCCCAGCAGGACGCCGTTGGGCACAATTCGGTAGTGCCCACCATAGAAGCGCCTAGCCGTCCAGGCCGCGGCCTCGGAGACGGCGATACGCGCGTGCAAGCGGTTCATGCGCCGTCTGCCCCCCATCGCGACAGCACCGATCCCGTTGGAGATGGGATTCGTGGAGTACGTGTGGAACGTGCCGACGAGCGGCAGCTCTCCAGAGGACATGAGCGCATCGAAGCCGATCAGCGGCACGATCGGCTCGTGAATGTGCGCAACGTCATAGCCACCGTTGCGCAACCCATCCCGGATCGCGAACACCGAATGGGGCGTGCCTGTCAGGTTGGAGACGGCACCGTTGGCGGGGATCCCGATCGTACGACCCAGCGGTACAAAGTTCTCAGGCGGCTCACGCCGCTGTGGGCGCGCCCCGCGGTGCAGGCGACGCGAGAGCGCATCGTCAGGATCGAACGGCGCGAGGATGTCGGGTTCGTGTCCTTGTGCCCGCAACTCAGCCGAGAGCGCCTCGATGTGGCGAGTGACGCCGCCCGGGTAGGTCCAAGAGTACGGCGAAACCAGAGCAATCCGCACAGGTGCACTGTATCGGGCGTGGTAGCGGCGCACCCGACCGGACACCCAAACCAACTGCTGCACGCCAGAGTACTGGCCATATACTCGGCGTTGCCCACCAGCATGGGTTTCTATGACCGAGCGCCACTTCGTCAAGTACACCTTCCTCAAGCTCGACCCGGCTTGGCGTCGCCAGGATGACGAGGCGCGCGCGGAGCACAAGCGCGAGTTCATGGCTGCCTGCGAGGATTTTGCCGATGGGCACCTACTGCAGTCCTTCTCGCTCGTAGGCACCCGCGGGGACGCCGAGCTGCTGCTGATCTCAGAGGCCGAGAACCTCGACCGCATCCACGAGTTCCATGTGGTGCTGGCCCAAAGCGGGCTGATGAAGTGGGCCGAGCAGCCCTACTCGTTCCTGGGGATGCGCAAGAGCTCGGAATACTCCGAAGACGAGCGCGTGCACCCGCGCGGCTTCAGAGGCAAGTACGTGTTCGTGTACCCGTTCGTGAAGTCGCGCGAGTGGTATGCGCTGCCGGCCGAGGAGCGTTGGCGCATCATGCAGGGGCACATCACCGTGGGACGCGAATACCCGGACGTGGACAATCACACGACCTACTCCTTCGGCCTGGACGACCAGGAGTTCGTGGTGGCCTTCGATACCGACGACGTCGGCACCTTCCTCGACCTCGTCCAGCGTCTGCGTACGACCGAGGCCTCACGCTTCACAGTCCGCGATACGCCAAGCTTTACTTGCATCGCCTGCTCCTTGGAGCGGGCCTTGAATGCGCTCGACGGCGAGCCGATCGCGCTCGAAAGCTCTGCCCCGCGAGCCGGCTAGACAGATGAGCCCTACCGCTAAGAGCCCAGGATCAACCGCGCGCAAGGCTCCCGCGAAACGTAAGGCAACTTCCCAGAGAGCTGCCGTCGAGGAGCTGCGCGCCACCGACCCGATAATGGCCGGGCTGATCGATATGTGCGGCGTCATCTCGAGTCCTCCGCGCAAGAAAGCCGACCCGCAGGAGCACTACGGCGCCCTGTTGCACGCGGTCGTCAACCAGCAACTGTCGGTCAAGGCGGGGGCCGCGATCTATGGCAGGTTGACCGAGCGCTTCGGCGGCCACACCCCCACGCCTGAGGAGCTGTTGGCCGACGATCCCGAAGAGCTACGCTTGGCCGTGGGCCTGTCGCGCTCGAAGGTGGGCTTCATGCGCTCCCTGGCCGAGCACATCCTCTCCGGAGAACTTGAGCTCGACCGGCTGGACTCCCTGTCTGACGAGGACGTCATGGCAGAGTTGGTGGCCGTCAAGGGCATCGGCGAGTGGACGGCGCACATGTTCCTGATGAGCCACCTGCACCGTCCCGACGTGATGGCCCCCGGAGACCTTGGCATCCGCCGCGCGATCGAACGTGCCTATTCGCTTGAAGAGCCCGATCGCGAGACGATCGAACGTCTGGCCGAGCGTTGGCGGCCGAACCGCACACTTGCATGTCGCTACCTGTGGCGCTCCCTGAACAACGAACCGGTGGCCCATCCTACAGGGCACCCCGGCAAGAAAAGCGTCAGGTCATCAACGAAATAAATGAGAGGGGCACACCATCGCCCGCTCTCGGCCGTCAGACGGCAGAAACCTGCTCTTCCTCAGCAACGCGGAACGAAGAGCCGCAACCACAGGCGGCGACCACGTTGGGGTTCTCGACCTTGAAGCCTGCCCCTTGCAGACTTTCCTGGTAGTCGATGACCGAGCCGCTGACGAACTGCAGGCTCTCGTTGTCCACGAGCAGCTTCAAGCCGTGGTCCTCGAAGACGATGTCGTTCTCGCGCTGCTCGTCGAAAGCGAGCTGATACTGGAAACCCGAGCAACCGCCGCCGCGCACGCCGACACGTAGTCCTGCGAGTGTCACATCGGCCTGTTGGGCATCGAGGAACTCGCGAACCTTCTCTGCACCCTTGTCGGTTATCGAGATCATCGCTTTCCAAAGTATAGCGACGTCGTTTTCTTGGCTAAGCTGGGTGCGATGCCCACCGCAGCGGAGATCAAGCAGCGCATCGAGGCCGCGATACCTGGCGCCCAAGCCGAGGTGGAGGACTACACCGGCGGCGGCGACCACTTCCGCGCGATGGTCGTCTCGCCGGCATTCGCTGGGCGCAGCCGCATCGAGCAGCACAAGCTTGTCTATGGCGTGTTCGGCGATGAGATCGGTGGCCCGATCCACGCTCTCTCGCTGAAGACGCAAGCGCCGCAGGAGCCGGGCGCCCCCGATGCCGAGGGACCCCCCATGGCGGGGGGCAGGCAAGCCATCGCCGGCGGCGAGCAGCACGCCACGGCGGCCACATAGGACCACCAAGCCAGGAGTCAGCCATGTCCGACACCGAGTCAAACCCCATCCGCGACGCAATCGCCGAGGCGATCGCCGAGCACGATACGATCCTCTTCATGAAGGGCACTCCCGAGGCGCCGGCATGCGGCTTCTCGGCGCGCACCGTCGCGATGCTGCAGTCGCTGGAGGCGCCGTTTGCCGCGGTCGACATCCTGCCCGACCCGCGCATCCGCCAGGAGCTTTCGGCGATCTCCGGCTGGCCCACCATCCCCCAACTGTTTGTCGGCGGCGAGCTGGTCGGTGGTTGCGACATCGTCACCGAGATGTACGAGTCCGGGGAGCTGGCTGAGACACTCGGACTGGAGTCGAGCGAGGGCGCAGCGGCCCCGCAGCCGCGCGCAAGCGAGCCGCAGCCCGCTGGCTTCACCCAGATCGAGAACCGTCTTGGGTAATCCGGTAGCGGTCGTCACAGATACGACCAACTACCTGCCGCGCGAACTGGCGGATAAGGAAGGCATCCACCAGGTCAGCCTGTACGTCGGCTGGCAGGACGACCAGCGGCGCGAGATCGAGCTCGACGGCTTTGACGCCTTTTACGAGCGGCTGCGCACCGACCCGGATCTGCCTACCACCTCGCAACCATCGATCGGCGACTTTCTCGCCGTCTGGGAGCCGTTGCTCCAGGCCGGGCAGGACATCGTCTCGATCCATCTCGCGGGCGGCATCTCAGGTACGTGCGAGTCCGCCCGCCAAGCGCAGAGCCTGCTGATCGAGCGCGGCCTGAGCGAGCGCATCGAGGTGATCGACGGGGAAACCGCCTGCGGAGGCCTCGGCATGGTGCTGCTGGCCGCCGCTGCAGCGGCTCACAAAGGCGCCGAGAAGGACGCCGTCGCCGCGCGCGCACGCGAGGCTCGCGCGGCTCTGAAAATTTGGTTCTGCGTCGACACGCTCGAGTACCTGCGCCGTGGTGGGCGCATCGGCAACGCTCAGGCGTGGATCGGCAGCACCCTCAAGATCAAGCCGATCCTCTCACTCGACTACGAAATCACACCCGTCGAGCGGGTACGCACCGCCAAGCGTGCGTTCGAGCGCATGGTGCAGTACGCCCAAGAGCTGCACGACGACGGCGCCGACCGCTGGGTGGTGCAGCACATCCAAGCCACTGAGCAGGCGGAGCAGTTGATGGACCGCTGTCGGGAGATATTCGGCTCGGAGCCGCTCTTCACCTCCGAGGTTGGGCCGGTGATCGGCACGTACACCGGCCCAGGCCTGCTCGGTGTAGGCGCTTTGCCGAACGCCCTCGTTTCCTAGCCTGTCGAGATGGGAGACTAGCCGCGGCGGCGACGTTTGCGCCGGCGACGGCCGAGCATCAG
The DNA here is from genome assembly GCA_035486935.1 of Solirubrobacteraceae bacterium. GTDB lineage: Bacteria > Actinomycetota > Thermoleophilia > Solirubrobacterales > Solirubrobacteraceae > Palsa-744. The sequence goes on along the minus strand of DATHMQ010000146.1, from coordinate 10,143 downwards.
CACGCCGACCACGGCCGCACCGATCGCGATCTCGCGCTGATGGCGCTCGATGTGTCCGCGCCAGTCGGTGATGCGCGCGACTTCGCCGTGCAGATTGTTCAGCGACACAGCCAACTCAGCGCGGTTGACCTCGATCGAGTCGCGGATCTCAGCTGTCGAGCGTTGTGCCATCGACTGTCCCCCTTCCAAGCCCACTATCGGTCGTCGTTTCAGATTTCTGCTCTGAGGAGCCTGCCGGTGCGCTCGATCCTGACCCAGTGGGCGCAGACGCAGCAGGTGGCGTCGGGCTCGAAGGCGCGGGCGCGGGCGCTGCAAAAGCCGGCGTCGACTGAGTGGATGTTCCAGAGGAGGCGCTGACCGTCTCGCGGATCTTGCGTGCCTCCTCGATCGCCATGTCCGGGGTCGGGGGCGCGCCCGCCTTGACCGCCTTGTAGGCCAGCAGACCGGCGATCACGCCCAGCACCACGAGAATCAGCGCCATCGCGAAGAAGCCCCAGAAGAAGGTGAATGCGTTGCCGATCGGCAGCTCGTAGTAGAGCAGCCATGCGCACCCGATCAGGACGAAGAAGAGCGCGGTGAAGAAGAACACGCCGGCGACGATTGCCACAATCGCGCCCCTGGCAAGCCGCGTCGTCTTCTCTGCGATCTCAGTCTTTGCGAGCTCGATCTCCTCGCGAATCAACAGGCTCGCGCGCTCGGTTACCTCGGTTATCGCTGCGGCGATGCCCTGCTGTCGCCCGTCCTGACCGGGGGGCGGGTAGGGAGCGTCACTCACTCCGGGGGCTCCTCGTCGAACACGCGTCGCCACAGCTGGGCAGCCGCCCGCTGAGTGATGATGCTTGCCAGTGCACCGACGGCGGTCAGCAGACCGGACCACATCACACGCTTCATCAGCTCGTTCTCCATCCGCGGAAGTGTAGTGGCCTGCCGGACGGTCTGGCTAGCGGTCTCTACCTGCATAGACTGGAATACGTGCCAGAAGCCCCCGTTCAAGACTTTCCGCTGTTCCCCCTTGGGATCGTCGCACTGCCGACGGAGAGCGTTCCGCTGCACATCTTCGAGGACCGCTATCGCGCGATGATCGAGGAGTGCCTTGAGGGAGAGAGCGAGTTCGGGATCGTGTGGCTTTCAGACGACGAGCTGAAGCCGGTCGGCTGCGCTTGTGAGATCGAGAGTGTGCTCGATCGCGAGGACGACGGCCGCTTCACGATCCTGGTGCGTGGCACGCGCGTTTTTCGTCTGCTCGAGCGTCAGGACGATCTTCCCTATCCGGCTGGAGTGGTCGAGTTCGTCGCCGAGCACGACGAGGTTCTCGACGCGCAGGCTGCGCGCGAGGCCCACGAGCTCTATGGCGAGCTCGTGGAGCAGGCGACCGACCGCGTGCTCGAACCGCAGGAGCTTCAGGCGATGAGCGCTTATGCGATGGCCGGTACCGTGGACTTCGGCACCGATGCCAAGCAGGAGCTGTTGGAGCTGCGCTCGGAGAACGCGCGGCTGCGGTTGCTCACGCTGCTATTTCGCGCCGCGATCAAGCAAATGGAGCTGGTCGAGCGCGCCCAGCTGCGCGCTCGCTCCAACGGCAAGGTGCACTTCTGCTGAGTGTCCCTTGGGCTTTTCCTGCACGAAATACGGGTCTCGTGTGCGCCCTATGGAGCGGCCGTTAAGCCCCCTGTTGCGGCAGTCCGCAAACGCTCTGGGCAACCGTCAGCACGAAGCCGGCTAGCTTGCGCATCGCCGTCGGCTGATGCTGCGAGTTGTCGCTGAAGCGCACCGTGCCGTTTGCGTCGCGCAGGTAGTAACTCAGTACTGAGCCGGGCTCGGCGGGCAGCGACTCGTGCTTGGCCGCCGGTTCTTCGAGGTCTTCTTGGATCGTGCGCGCTTCGATTATCTGCGGATCGCTGAGATGGCGGGCCGGCCCGTTGTTGCAGTGCACGACGCCTTCTTCGTTGACGAGCATCGTCAGCTTCGCTCCAGGACCGTTGCCGCTGCGCTGCACGATGAACAGGTCGGGCGAGAGCACGCCACCACAGCCGCCGACCAGCAGCGCGACACAGACGAACAGTCCCGCCGAAAGCCAATGCCCCCCGCGCGCGCGGGGGGCATGCCGATCTGGAGAGCCCCCAACCCAACGGCGCGCACTCAACCACAGCCAAAGCCAAACCACCCCGCGCGCGCAGGGGTAGCGTCTTTTCAAAAAGATCACGCCACCACCGCCACGCCGCCCCGGCGCGGATCGCCTGCTCCGATCAGCTCCGAGCCATCCCGCTGCACAGCCTGGACACCGCCGAAGAACAGATTGAGGTCATGGAAACGGACCACCTCGCGCGGCCTGCCGGCCGCGCCCCCCAACCCAGCACCCGGCTCGACAGAGGGCTCAATCCCCGGCTCGTGGTAGACGATTCCCTGCTCGAAATGTGCGCGCGGCGCGCTCACCGCCTCGGGTGCACGCAGACCCAGATCGACAACCCCCACGATCGTCTGCAGCAGCGCCGAGCGGATTCTGTTGGAGCCGGCGCTGCCGAGCACCAGCTCGACCTCTCCCTCGCGCATCACGATCGTCGGCGCCATCATGCTCGGCATGCGTCGTCCGGCCGGGTGGCGGTGGAAGCCGAGCGGGCTGAGGTCCTCCTCGCCCATCACGTTGTTCAAGTGGATGCCTGTTCCCGGGACCACCACGCCCGATCCCTCGCCATTGGTGCACGTCACAGAGCAGGCACGCCCCCGCGAGTCCAGCACCGAGATGTGGGTCGTGGACCCGAGTCGTGAGGAGAGGAAGCACGCCCCAAAATCCTCATCTGAAAGACCCTGGACGAACTCGGCCGTACGCTCGTCTTGGGCCGCTTCCATCGCGCCGATCACAGCCTCGAGCGCGGGCGGCGACGGTTGCGCGTCGAGCAGGCCCAGCGAATATGCCAGCAGCGTACCTCCGGCCGAAGGTGGTGGGTTGGTCAGCACCTCGCGGTCGCGATAGCGCATCGGCAGCGGCTCGCGCTCAATCGCCTCGTAGGCGCCGAGCTGCTCGGCTGTAAGCGAGCCACCGCGCTCGCCCAGCCACGCGCATACCGCGTCTGCGATATCTCCGCTGTAGAAAGGCTTGGCGCCCTCCTGCCCGAGCCTGAGCAGCGCGTCACCGAGCGCTGAGTTGCGCAACAGCTCTCCCTCTCTCAGCACCGTGCCTTGAGGAGCCCATAGCGCCGCGCACTCCGGGGTCGAGCAGAGCAGGTCGCCGAGGATCTTTGCGATGTAGGCCTGGCCCTTGTTGAGCACCACTCCCTCGCGCGCGAGCCTTGCCGCCGGTGCGGCCAGCTCGGCGAGCTCGATCGTGCCCCAGCGCCTGATCGCCTCACAGGCGCCGGCCGGTGCTCCATATATCCCACACGAGGCCGCGCCGATGTAGAACACCTGCACTGCGTCGCCGAAGGAGACGTCCACCGCTTCCAGCTCGGCTGCGCTGCCGTCCACAGCGCGCTCTGGCGCCTGCACGAAGAAGTCGAGCAGAGCCGGTTGCTGACCGCCGCCGGCCACCATCATGTATCCCCCAGCGCCCAGCCCGGTCAGCAGCGGCTCGGCGGCGAACGAGGTGAGCATCGCCGCCACGGCCGCGTCGACGGCGTTGCCACCTTCGCGCAGCACCTGCGCTCCCGCTTCCGCGGTCAGCGGATGACCCGCCGCCACAACCCCCTTTCCAGCTGCGCTCATATCAGAGCGATAGCACAGCAACCCCTGCGGCGGCGTGCCGGTACGAGCAAACGAACTGCTCGTGTGAGTGCGCGGACTAGAAGTTCGGTATGAACTCAGGAACGTCCATGTCACTGACAGAGAGACCGCCGCGACGGGGCTGTCTGTCACCGCGCGAGGAGCGAGCATCACGCGCCGAGGGGCCGGTGCGCTTTATACGCGGCTCGCCGTCGGGCTCGCGCATATGCGGACGCGAGTTCTTGACGCCGTAGCCCGTGGCGACGACCGTCACCCACACCTGATCGTCCAGCTTCTCGTCGACCATCGCCCCGAAGATGATGTTCGCGTCCGGATGTGCCGCCTCGGAGACCGCCTTTGCCGCCTCGTTGACCTCCCACAGCGACAGGTCGCGGCCGCCGGTGATCGACAACAGGATCGAGCGTGCGCCCTCCATCGAGGTCTCGAGCAGCGGCGAGGCGACCGCCTGGGCCGCCGCCTCGGAGGCGCGGTTCTCACCGAAGCCCATACCGATGCCCAACAGCGCGTTGCCGGCGTCGGACATGATCGTGCGCACGTCGGCGAAGTCGAGGTTGATGAGGCCGGGCAGCGTGACCAGGTCGGAGATGCCCTGCACGCCCTGGCGCAGCACGTCGTCGGCGACGCGGAAAGCCTCGACCATCGCCGTCTGCTTGTCGAGCACGGTCAACAAGCGGTTGTTCGGCACCACGATCAGCGTGTCGACCTCCTCGGCCAGCGCCTCCACGCCATGGTCGGCCTGCTCTGCGCGACGCGAGCCCTCGAAGCCGAACGGCTTTGTGACGATCGCGACGGTGAGCGCGCCGACTTCGCGCGCGATGCGGGCCACGATCGGGGCCGCGCCCGTGCCCGTGCCGCCGCCGGCGCCCGCAGTGATGAAGATCATGTCCGAACCCTTCAGCAGGGCCTTGACGCGGTCGTAGTCGTCCATCGCCGCCTGCCTGCCAACGTTCGCATCCGAGCCCGAGCCAAGGCCACGAGTCAGCTCAGCGCCGATGTGCAAGGTGATGTCGGCTGTGGACTGTTGCAGCGACTGCAGGTCTGTGTTGATCGCGAGGAACTCGACTCCCTCCACCTCGGCCTCGACCATGCGATTGACCGCGTTCGTGCCGGCGCCGCCAACGCCTACCACACGGATCACCGGCTGGGTCACCGGGATCGCGGCGCCAAACGGACGCGGCTGCTCCTGCACCTGCGTCTCATGCGCATACGCACTTCTGTCGCTTGGGGCATCACGTTCGCGCGTAACGCCGGGATGCTCCATCAGGTTCTCAGGGATCTCCGAGGAAAACGCATGGCGCAGGCGCTCCTGCGGGCTCGGGATGTACGCGGCCTCCTGCTCCTGCTCGATGCTGGGACGCAACGATGGGTGCGGCACGCCGCTCTCGCGCGGATGTTCCTCGGGCGCTGAGGCATGGGCCACCTCGGCGGCGGGCTCGACCGCTCCCGCCGGCGTGACGGTGTCGGATGCGGGCCGCTCGACGGGCTCGTCCTTCTCCAGCTCCTCGGTCTTGCGGAACAAGGCCGCAAGCGGCCCTTCGCGCATCGATGCTCGCTTAGGGTTTGCCATTAGCCAAGACCTCCTGTGCCAGCTGCCGATAGGACTGCGCAGCGACACCATCCGGCTCGTACTTGAGCACCGACATTCCCTTCACAGGGGCCTCGGCGAAGCGCACCGTCTTGCGGATGCGCGACGCGAATACGCGATCGCCGAAGTTCTCCTCGAGGATCTCGATTGCCTCCTTGGCGTGGATCGTGCGCGAATCTACCAGCGTCGGGAGGATACCCTCGATGTCGACGTCCGGATTGAGGTTCTCGCGAATCATTGCCAGGGTGTTTTGCAACTGGATGAGCCCACGCATCGATAGATACTCACACTGCACGGGCACAATAACCTTGTTGGCGGCGGTAAGAGCATTTATGGTCAAAAGACCCAGGCTCGGCGGCGTATCGATGCAGATGAAGTCGTAGTCCTCCATGATCGGCTCGAAGGCCTTCTGAAGCGAGCGCTCGCGGCCGATCATCGTCGACATCGCGATCTCCGCGCCGGCAAGGTCGATCGAGGCGCACGCGACGTCGATCTCACGCTTGCGGATCACCTCTCTGATCGTGGCGCGCTGGGTGAGCACGTCGTACATCGACAGCTCCAACGTGTCCGGGTCGATGCCCTGGGACATCGTCAGGTTGCCCTGCGGGTCCATGTCGACGCAGAGGACGCGATGACCCTCCTCCGCGAATGCGGCAGCGAGGTTGAGCGTCGTTGTTGTCTTGGCCACCCCGCCCTTCTGATTGGCGAACGCGATGACCTTGGCCCGTGCAGTCACGGCAGGCTCCGATGGTCGAATTTGGAAAGCCGTCGGGTTGGGTATTCGCACGATGGCAAGCGATTCCTGCACAGCCCCTACGATCCCCCGGTGCCACCGCGTCACATTCCACTGGAGAAGCGCCTGAAGGGAAAGGGGGTGTGCGTCTGCGTGGGCGCGGGTGGGGTCGGCAAGACCACCGTCTCGGCAGCGCTGGGGCTCGGGCTGGCGATGCGCGGCAAGAAGGTGGTGGTCGTGAGCATCGACCCAGCCAAGCGACTTGCGGGAGCGCTGGGCTTGCGCGAGCTTCCGGGCGAGCCACACCGGATCGAGCCGCACACGCTCGCCGAGCACGGGGTCGAGGCGCGTGGCGAGCTGTGGGCGATGATGCTCGACTCCAAGCGCACGTTCGACGATTTGATCGCGCGCTTGGCGCCGGACGAACGTACGCGCGATGAAGTCCTCTCAAACCGCATCTACCGCGAGCTCTCCTCGGCCGTTGCCGGCTCGCAGGAGTTCACGGCTGTCGCGAAGCTGTTCGAACTGCATCGCAGCGGCACTTGGGACGCGATCGTGCTCGACACTCCGCCCTCGCGCGATGCGCTCGACTTCCTGGATGCGCCCGACCGGCTCACCCACTTCCTGGAGGGGCGCGCGCTGAAGGTGCTGCTCTCCCCCGGCGGCGTCACGCGCGGACTGCTCGGCCGCGGCGCCGGCTTGATGTTCTCGGTGTTTGCCCGCGTGACGGGCGTCAACCTGCTCGGTGAGCTGTCTGGATTCTTCGGCTCACTGGCCTCGCTCACCGACGGCTTCCGCGAGCGTGCACGCGGTGTTGAGCAGCTGTTGCGCGATCCGATCACGGGCTTTCTGATCGTCACCTCACCCGAGCGCGAGCCAGCGCGGGAGGCCGTCTTCCTGCATGCCCAGCTTGTGAGCGAGCAGATGGCGTTCAGCGGCTTGATCGTCAACCGTGTCCACGACCGCGGTCTTGACGGGCAGACCCCAGAGCAGGTAACGCAGCTGCTCTCGAGCGAGCTTGGGGCTTCGCTTGCCGCGCGTGTAGCCGGGAACCTGGCCGACTTCGATGTACTTGCCACGCGCGATGGTGCAAACGTCGCTGAGCTTTCGCGGGAGCTCGAGGAACCCGACCCGCTGCTCGTGCCTCACCTAGACGGCGACGTGCAGGACCTCGGCGGCTTGGTCCTGATCGCCGAGCGCCTGTTCTCCTGAGGATCCGACGATACGTCCCGCACGCGGCTCGCTCGTGCTCGCCGCCGCAACAGACGCCTGCTGATCTCCTAGCTCCTCGCCTTCCTCATCTCCTTTGAGCAAAAGCTCGTCGGCGAGCGAGCTGAGATCGGCCGGCAGGTGTCCGCACACGACGTCGCGCAACAGCGCGCGCAAGTGATCTGAGAGCTCACGCGCCAGATTGATCGCGCTCATGCGCTCCTCTGCAACGCCGGCGATTGCTTGGCGCTCGAGTGCGACTGCCTTCAAGGTCCGCTCGGCAAGCACGGTGCGGTACTCGGGCGTCGCGCACAACGCTGCCAGCCGCGCGGCGAGCAAGCCGTCTGGCAAACCGGCGGGCTCGAACTCAGACGGCGCGCCCAGCAATGCGCGCAGGGCAAGTAGGTGGTCGCTGATCGCCTCGTACTCTGAGGCCCGCTCGCAGCCCAGCTCGAAGCGTCGCAGCGCCCACGCCACCTCGTTTGCGTGCGGGGCACGGCGCGATACCAGGTTGCAGAAGGCCCGCAGCTCGTCCTCCTGCTCGGAGCTCACCATGAGCATGCCGTGCGGGCGCCCGCCCGTGCCGAGCGCAAGCGTCGCCCACGGCGCTGAGCCGGTTCGCGCCCAGGCGAGCGCGCCCAGCGCGATGCGCCCGTCTCCGAACAGGCGCAGCGCGCGCAACAGCTCGCGCAGCACATCCTTGCCCTGGGCGATTGCTCCACGCGGATCGGTTGCCTGCGCGCTGAAGACGACGAGCAGATGGTCGTCGTCGCCGCGGGATCCGGTCTGTGCTTGCTCGGGAGCACCCTGGAGGGCATCTGGATGGGCGATCAAGAGGCCACGCGTAAGCGCCAGCTCCGGCGAGGCGATCGTCAAACCGTGCAGTGTGGCCACGAGCGTGACCTCACCCGCTGCCGCGAAAGTGGAGTCCTCCAGGCGCTCAAGAGCGCGCTCTAGGCGCTGCTCGTATTGACCGATCTTCGAGCGGTCGAAGTCGGTATGCTGGTCGAAGACCTCCTGCAGCAGCATCAGCAGCGCGGCATCAGCACGGCCACGGCTCGGATGGTCGCTGCCGCTATCTCGGTCTCGGTCTCGATCACCACCGCGGCCACCGCCACGACTACGACCTCCGCCACGGCCGGGCTCCACACCGCTCGCGATCAAGTAGCGATCAAGCGCCTCGAAATCGTCAAGCAAACCTGCGGCTTGGGCGTAGGCGTCGAGCCGGCGCAGCTCGGGGAAGCGCTCGGCGATGAACGCGTCGGTGAGCGGGCGATAGCAGTACAGAGAAGTCGCGCCACGCCTGCGACCCGACTGCGAGGCAAGCTCGAAGGGCACCTCCTGGCCGGCAGTGACGTCTGCGTGCAGGCTGTCGGCGGCCTGAGCGACGAACTCGGCGAGTGCGGCTTGCAGTTGAAGAGAGCGCACGATTGGCTCACTTCGCCGCGCGCGTCATGGCTCCTGCCGGCGCAGGGCGCGTTGCGTGAGCTACGCGACCGCGGCGACCAGCGCCGAGGCAACCGCCTCTTCGCAGCCGAGGCCGAGCCAGCGCTCCCCGTAGGAGCGCATGTCCTCGATGATCGGCAGCAGCGCCAAGCCCTTTTCGGTGAGCGCATACTCCACGCGCGGCGGGACCTCGGGATAGGTGTGGCGCTCGACGATGCCCTCCTCCTCGAGTGCACGCAGACGCAACGAGAGAGTACGCGGGCTGATGCCCGCGAGCGAGCGCTCCAGCTCACAGAAGCGCGTGCGTCCCTCAGCCAAGTCGCGGACGAGCAGCAGCGTCCACTTACCGCACACCACCTCAGCGGTGCGGCATACCGGACAGGTGTCGTCAGCGGCCATTTCAACCGTTACTTTACCAAGTGAAGTAACGGAGTCTGCTCCACTGGGACACCCTCAACCCAGGCGAAGAACGCGATCGGACCTGGCAGAGAACGCAAATCGGCCCACAGGGGGCCAACCAGTCAGCCAACGACCGCGGGAGCGTTCGGTGCCGGCGCAACAGGCTGCGGCGGGATGTGCGGGGCCGGGGCCTCGGCGCCATCGCGCCGTGCCTGAGCCTGGGCGACGTCCTCCATCGTGGTGCCCACGCGGCCGTCGGCCTGCAAGAGCAGCTTGAAGTCGTGTGGGCTACTCGCGACCTTCAGAGCCTCCTCGGTCGTGACGCGACCAGCCTTAACATGGTGGAAGAGCGCCTGGTCGAAGGTCTGCATGCCGTAGTAGGCGCCGGCAGAGATCGCCTCGCCCAATTGGCCAGTTTGGTTTGGGTCGACGATCATGTCGCGCACGCGCCCGGTCATGCGCAGGATCTCGCAGACCGCCACGCGACCGCCCGTGGCACCCGAGACGAGCCGCTGAGAGATGACGCCACGAATCGTGCCGGCAATCATCGAGCGCGCCTGGTTGTGCTGGTGGGGCGGGAAGAAATCGAGCAAACGGTTGATCGACTCGGGGGCATCCACGGTGTGGACGGTCGAGAGCACGAGGTGGCCGGTCTCTGCCGCTGAGAGCGCGGTACGTACTGTCTCCTCGTCGCGCATCTCCCCCACCAGGATCACGTCAGGGTCCTGGCGCAGCACGCGGCGCAGAGCGCGCTCGAAGGACTTCGTGTCCATACCGACTTCGCGCTGATTGATGACCGAGCGCTTGTCGCTGTGCACGAACTCGATCGGATCCTCGATTGTGACGATGTGCTTGCTCATGGTTACGTTGATGTGGTCGATCATCGCCGCAAGCGTCGTTGACTTACCCGAGCCGGTGGTGCCGGTGAGCAGAATGATCCCGCGCTCTTCCTCGGCCAGGTCGCGTACGACGGAGGGCAAGGCAAGCTCGTCGATGCTCGAGATCTTTGCCGGGATGGCACGACAGGCGAGCGATGTGAGCCCGCGCTGACGGA
>DATHMQ010000145.1:0-31805 GCA_035486935.1 Solirubrobacteraceae bacterium | reverse complement strand
GGGCGACGCACCGCGATCGTGTCCGTTGCCAAGGGCCTCGTCCCACCTGACGGGCGCCCTCCGACGACGGTACTGAGTGCGATCTTCGGCGCACAACGGGTTGCCTGCGTGGGCGGGCCCGCCCACGCACAGGAGATGGTGCGCTCGGGCGCCGGCCTGGTCGTCGCCTGCGGCGATGAAGAGCTGGCGCGCACGCTCGCACAGATGTTCACGCGTGCCGGGGTCGTGTGCGAGCAGTCGAACGACCCGATCGGTGTCGAGCTCGCCGGTGCAGCCAAGAATGCCGCGGCATTGGCAGCGGGCGCCACCGAGGCACAGGGCGCCAACGCAGCCGGTGCCGCCGCTGGGCACATCTTTGCCGAGGTGTGGCGTTACGCCGAGGGACTGGGAGCGAGACCGGAGTCGATGATCGGCCTCGCTGGGATCGGCGACTTGGTCGCCACGGCGCTGGCCCGCGAGAGCCGCAACCGCCGCGCCGGCGAACTCCTCGCCGAGGGGGTCGCGGCGCTCGAGATACCGACGCACATCGGCCAAGCGGTAGAGGCGCTCGAGTGGGTTCCGCTGCTTGCCCGCACTCTTGAGCAGGCCGGCGTCGAGGCACCCGTCACGAGCGCGCTCGGACGGCTGATCTCAGGCGAGCTGCCGCTCGACGAGTGGGTCGCGCTCGTGCGCACGACCGTCCCACCGCCAGCCCGCTGGCGACGTCGCCCAGAGCCCGGCTTCTGGCGGCGGCTGTGGCGAGCGCTTTTCCGCGAGCGTTGAGCGCTCAGCTATCGACTAGCGTGCTCACAACCGCCTCGTAGACGCCGGCGCCGTGTTCGGCCGCGGCGATGCGCACGTTGTCGTAGACGCTCGCCACCTCGCGCATCGAAGGGTCGCGCTCGACGGCGTTGGCCACCAGCCAGAAAGAGCCGACGTGCTCGGCGCAGGCGAGATCCTCGCGCGAGTCGCCGACGGCGAGGGTCTGCTCGCGGGCGTAGCCGCGCACCTGTCGATGAAAGGCGACAGCTGCGGCCTTCGAGGCGCCTGCCGGCACGAGGTGATAGCCGCGCACGTGCGGCAGGTCCGCAAGCGCGGCGGAGCGGCGGTTGACGACACCGTTGTCCACCAGTCGCAGATTCTCGTGACCGTGCTCGGTCAGCAGCGCATCGACCTCCAGCGCGTCCACTAGGCCCCGGAAGAGGTGTGACACTTCTCGGTTTACATGCCACGGCTCGTGGTACTCGAGCCGTCCCTTATAGCGTTCGAGCAACAACTCGGGCGCCCCGCTGCGATCTATCTGATCGGCGATCGAGAGCTCACCCGGAACCATCTGGCCTGTGAGCCAGTGCTCCTCGCCGCCCGCGGGCGCGATGCCGGGGCGCACCGTCGTGGGCGCACCGATAGGCCCGAGCAGCCCCGCGCCCAGCACCACGCAGGCCCCCGCCTCGAAGATGTAGGAGTCCTGGCCGAGCAAGCGCGCGTCCTCCGCCACCTGCTGGCGGCGGCGACCCGACATCAGCACGATCTCCACATCCGCCCGCAGGCAGGCCTGGATCGCTCGCGGTCCCTCGAAGGACACGTTCCCCTCGCCATCGTGCACAAGCGAGGCGCCACGCCCCAGCAGCGTGCCATCGAGGTCCAGATACAGGCAGCGCACACTCATCGGCCTCTCACCAGTCCGCGTACGCCGAACGGCGCAAGGCGCGAGTTTTCACCGGGCATCGAGTTATCAAGGCCGAGCATCGGCTCTACTATCGCAAGTGGTGGCCGTGGAACGCATGATCGAGCCGTGGAGCGCTGTGCTCGACGAGGCACGCGAGGATGGTCGACTCGTGCGCCAGGCGCATGAAGGCCCCGGAGAGGCGACGTTCGTCGAGACCCCCGAGGAGTTGCACCCCGATGTGATCGCGGGCCTGCATCGGGTCGGGATAGAACAGCTCTACTCCCATCAGGCGCAGGCGCTTGAGTCGGCCTGGGAGCGAACGACAATCGTCACGACTGGGACAGCCTCGGGCAAGTCACTGTGCTTCAACCTGCCCACGCTCGACGCGCTCTGCCGCGACGCGTTCTCGCGTGCGCTGTACCTATACCCGACCAAGGCACTCGCCCAAGATCAGGCGCGGGCGATCAACGCGTTCGGGCTCACCAAGCAAGTGCGACCGGCGATCTATGACGGCGACACGCCGCGCGACGCGCGTGGCGACATCCGCCGCCGTGCCAACGTCGTGCTCACCAACCCCGACATGCTGCACCTCGGCATCCTCCCCCACCATGGCCGGTGGGAGCGACTGTTCAGCCACCTGCGCATCGTCGTCATCGACGAGGCGCACGTGTATCGGGGTGTATTCGGCTCGCATGTGGCCAACGTGCTGCGGCGGCTGCTGCGGATCGCGGCAGCCTACGGCAGCGATGTGCGCGTGTTGCTCGCCTCCGCCACGATCGCCAACCCCATAGAGCTGGCCGAGCGCCTGACCGGCTTGGATGACATTGGCTTGATCGCCGAAGACGGCTCACCTACTCCACGCCGACAGATCGCCATGTGGAATCCGCCGCTGACCGACGAGGCGATCGGCGCGCGTCGCTCGGCGATCGGCGAGGCCGCCGAACTGCTGGCGCGACTCGTGCGCGAAGGGGCGCGCTGCATCTGCTTCATGAAGTCGCGCAAGGGCGTCGAGTTGCTGGCGCGCATGGTTCGCGAAGACTTGGAGCGAGACGACCCCGAGCTGGCCGAGCGGGTCGCTCCCTACCGCGCCGGCTACACCGCTCAACAGCGCCGCGAACTGGAGGCGCGGCTGACCAGCGGCGAGCTGCGTGCCGTGATTACGACCGACGCGCTGGAACTTGGGATCGACATTGGCGAGCTCGACGCTGCAGTCGTGGTGACGTTTCCCGGCACCGTCGCCGCGCTGCGCCAGATGTGGGGACGAGCCGGGCGCCGCGGCAAGGGTTTGGCCGTTTACGTCGCGGGAGAGGACGCGCTCGACCAGTTCTTCTGCCGTCATCCCGACGAGTTCCTGGAGCGGGCTGTGGAGGCTGCGATCCTCGACCACGAGAGCGCCCAGATCCACCAGGCACACCTGCTGTGCGCAGCGTACGAGGGGCCGCTGGAAGGCAGCGACGCCGAGTTCTTCGGCCCGCGCTGGGAGGCACACGCGGAGGCGCTTGTGAGCGCCGGGCTACTGCGTAAGCGTGTGGCCGGGCGCGGCTCAAATGGAGCCGGGACGAGTTCGGGCGCAGGAAACGGTCGCGGTCCGGGCCACGAGGGGATCGAACCTCGGTACGGCGGCGCCCGCGAGCAGTACGTGTTGCGTCGCCCTGACGAGTACCCGGCCGCGAAGGTATCGCTGCGCTCCTCCTCTCCCGACAGCTTCGCGATCGTGAACGTGTCGTCAGGCGAGCTGCTCGGGCAAACAGAGGCCGCGCGTGCACACTCCACCATCCACGATGGCGCGATCTATCTCCACCAGGGCCGCTCATATGAGGTGCGAGAATTGGACCTGGAGCATCGTCGGGCATTGGTAGCGCCGTTCGATGGAGACTGGTACACACAGCCCAAGCGCGAGACCGACACCAACATCGAGCGCCTGCTCGACCGTCGTGAGGCACTTGGCGTGACACTTTCCTTTGGCGAGGTGTCGGTTACGGAGACCGTTCTCGGCTACCAGCGCAAGCGCCTCGCCGATCATGCTCAGGTGGATCTCGTGATGCTCGACCTGCCGCAGACATCGTTCTCGACACAGGCCCTGTGGTTCGAGCTCGACGGCGCCACGCTCACCGGCCTGGACGGCGACGGCGACGGCGTCATTCCGATGGACTCGCTGCTCGGCTCATTGCACGCCACCGAGCACGCCCAGATCGCGGTGCTTCCGCTGATCGCTATGTGCGACCGCTGGGACATCGGCGGGCTGTCGACCAACGCGCATCCTCAGACCGGCGGTCCCACGATCTTCATCTACGACGGTCACCCCGGCGGCATCGGGATAACACGCCTGGCCTATCAGCGCTTCGAGGAGCTGTGCCGGGACGCACACCGGCTGATCGCGGAGTGTCCCTGCCAAAGCGGCTGCCCTTCATGTGTGCAATCGCCGAAGTGCGGCAACCTCAACGAACCCTTGTCAAAGCGCGGGGCGAAGCTCGTGCTCGAGCAGATGCTCGCCGCTCAGCCAGCCTGATTGCCGGCGGCGATCTTCTTCAAATCGATCGTGGCGTCGTAAAGCTTGGCGTCGACCCCCTCCTCGAGCGCGATCTCGCGCAGCGGACGTCCGGAGTCGGTGGCCTTTTTGACGATTGCGGTGGCTTTGTCGTAGCCGATCGCGCCGTTGAGCGCCGTAGCTACCGCGAGCGTGGCGCCAGCCGATGCTTCGCAGCCTGCCTTGTTGACCTGGATGCCGTCTACGCACTTCTCGGCGAACACGCGTGATGCGCTTGTGAGCAGACGCAAAGACTGCAGGAGATTGCGCGCGATCAGTGGGATTCTGACGTTCAGCTCGAACTGACCCTGCATCCCGCCTACTGTGATCGCGGTGTCGTTTCCGATCACCTGCGCTGAGACCTGCAGCACGACCTCGGGGATCACCGGGTTGACCTTGCCGGGCATGATCGAGGAGCCCTTTTGCAGCTCGGGCAAAAGCAGCTCGCCAATACCGGCACGCGGGCCTGAGCCCATCAGCGCGAGATCGCCGGCGATCTTCGTCAACGACACGGCGATCGTCTTGAGCGCACCGGAAAGCTCGACGAGCGCGTCGCGATTGGCCTGCGCCTCGAAAGGGTCGAGCGGCGGGGCGATCTGCTTGAGGCCCGACTCGCGCTTCAGGCGTGCGCGCACCTTCTCGGCGAATTTCGGGTGCGTGTTCAGCCCGGTACCGGTGGCGGTGCCACCCAGCGGGATCTGGCCGACGTGCACGAGCGCGCTCGAGACACGCTCCTGCCCAAGCGCCATCTGAGCGGCGTAACCGGCGAACTCCTGGCCCAGGGTGACGGGTACCGCGTCCATCAGATGGGTGCGCCCGGACTTGACCACACCGGAGAAGCGCTTGGCCTTGATGGCGAACGAGCGCTCCAGCAGCTTGAGTGCGGGCAGCAGCTCGTTCTGGGCAACGTCGAGCGCGGCAAGGTGCACGGCAGAGGGGAACACGTCGTTGGAGGACTGGCCCATGTTGACGTGGTCGTTGGCGTGCACGCTCTCGCCGGCAAGCGTGGCGATCACCTCGTTGGCGTTCATGTTGGTGGAGGTGCCCGAGCCGGTTTGGAATACGTCGATCGGGAACTGCGCGTCGTGCTTGCCCGCGGCGATCTCGCCGGCCGCCTTCTCGATGCGCGCGGCGCGGCGCTTGTCGAGCAGGCCCAGCTCGCCGTTGACGGCGGCGGCAGCGCCCTTCACGCGCGCCAGCCAGCGCACCACAGACACCGGCACCGTCTCGCCGGAGATCGGGAAGTTTGCGACTGCCTTGGCGGTCTCCCCGCCCCAGAGCTGCTTGTCGATCATCGGTTCTCCTCGCGTAGGTGGGCGCGTCAGTATCTCATCCGCAGAAGGCCACGAGCTCCCGCGCAACACCCACCGGGTCGTCGTAGGTCATCAGGAAGCCGGTGCCGGCAAGCACGCGCAACTGCCCGCGCGGCAACAGACGCAGCGTCTCTTCCGCGCCGGCCAGCGGATGCACCAAGTCGTTGTCGGCCCACAGCAGCAGCACCGGCATGTCGAGCTTTGGGTAGAGCTCGAGCAGCTGCGTCTGGGCGCCACGCGGCCAGCGCCGCGCACACTTGGCCCACGAGCGTGCAAGATTGGGGTTACCGGGCACGTCGCCAAACGCGTGGCGCATCAGATCTCCCGCCTCGGGCGCGTGACGCTCGGACATACGCATGCCGAGCTCAGGCGTGAACACCAGTTTGGTGGCGTGGCTGAGCACGCGATCCATGCCCGGGAGCGAGCCGCCGAGCGTGGCCAGCCGCCACGCTTCGCGCCTGCGCGCGTACTCGACCGGTCGGTGCAGGCGATTGGGCATCAGCACGAGACGACTGGGCTTCAGCGCTTCACGCATGACCGCGTGCATGAGGATCTCGGCGCCGGCATCGTGACCGACAACCAGCGGTTCGGGACCGAGCACATCCGCCGCAAAGCCGCTCATCACCTCGGCGAACCAATCGATCGTGTAAGGGTGGTGCGGACGGTCCTCGGAGTCGCCGTGCAGAGGAAGGTCGGGGATCACGACGCGATGGCGCTCTGCGAGGCGCTCGACTATCGGCTCCCACTCGCGGTGGGACAGCAGCCCGCAATGAAGCAATCCCAGTGGCGGGCCGGCGCCGACCTCGCGATAGGCAACTCTGGCGCCGTCGTGGTGGTGGTAGAGCCGAAGCCGCATCGGGGGTGTTTCACGCGCGGGCACGATCCTAATCGTATGGAGAGACAGGGCATTCATCGCCACACGTGCGGATGTGCGCCCGTGTGGCACCGGCTCGCACCGTGCTGTGTGGTCGGTGCCAGTTGGCGCCTTCAACGTCGTGCTACACGAGCGCGCTCCTGCCCGTGCAGGCGATATCCCAGGATGCAGCGCAGCTTGCGGGGCTTGCGAGCGGACCGGTCAAAGCTCACCATGGCCGCAGATGAGCGCGATCCGCACGAACGCCGCCGCAGCCCTGCTCGGCGTGAGCTCCAACACTTTGCGCAGCTGGGAAAGCCGTTTTGGCTACCCCAAGCCACAGCGCACCGAGGGTGGCCACCGTCAGTTCGATCTCGCCGAGATCGAGGCACTGAGACAGGCATATGCTGAGACACAGGACATTGCCTCGGCGATCTCGGTAGTGCGCGAGCGCGGCGAGGGCCCATCGACCCCCACACGCCTTTCCGCCGCGTTCTCCGAATTCAGCGAGCAGAAGGCCGATCGCCTGATGGAGGAGAGCATGGCCGTGCGCTCGGTCGAGCGTACAGTCGAGACAGTCCTGCTGTCGGCAATGGAGACGATGAGCCCCGGCTCGCCTGAGTACTGTTTTGCTTGGCGCTACGCCACCGGCTGGCTGGCGGCCGCCCAGCGTGTGGCGCCACCCTCCAATCGCGATGAGAGCGTGTTGATCTTCGACGCCAGCCAGAGCATGGACATGGATGGCCTGTATGTGCAGGCGCTGGAGCTCTTCCTCAGGCGCGCGGGCCTACGCGTATTGACGTTGCCGGTCGAGCTCGACAGCACCCGCGTGGGGAGCGCGCTGCGTGCGCTGCGCCCGCGAGCGATGGTCCTGGGCGGGCACTGCGCATCGCTGGACGCGGTCGGCCGCGTCGTGTACGCGACACGCCAGAGCGGCGGCGACCTTCAGGTGTTCGACTATCGCGGGGCATTGCCAGACACTGGCGCCAGCACGGTCACTCGCATCGGCCCCGAACCGGCGGAGGCAGTGCGAATGTTGCGCGAGCAGCTTGCGAGCTCCGCGCCCAGCTCACGGATCGCCTCGCAGGCACCACCGGCGTCCGTGAGCGTCGCCGCTTCCTAACGTTCCGAGGCACGCACCTACAATGGGGCGCCCGTGACCGCTCCACCTAGAGATCCCCTGATCCCACCGCGCGAGGTGGACGCGCGCCAGGAACTGCCCGAGCTGGAGCTGCAGGTGCTCGAGCGCTGGCGCGAGCGCGACGTGTTCGGCGAGTCGCTGCGCAACCGTGACGGGGCCGAGCAGTGGGTCTTCTACGAGGGTCCTCCCACCGCCAACGGCAGGCCCGGCTCCCACCACGTGCTCTCACGCGTGTTCAAGGACATCTACCCGCGCTACAAGACGATGCGCGGCTATCGCGTGGAGCGCAAGGGCGGCTGGGACTGCCATGGGCTGCCTGTGGAGATCGCGGTCGAAGAGAAGCTCGGGATAAAGAGCAAGACCGAGATCGAGCAGTACGGGATCAAGGAGTTCAACGAACAGTGCCGCAACTCCGTGTTCGAGTACCTGGAGGAGTGGGACCGCCTGACCGAGCGGATCGGCTTCTGGGTGGACCTCGAGCACGCCTACAGGACGCTGGATGAGAGCTACATCGAGTCGGTGTGGTGGGCGCTGAAGACGATCAGCGACAAGGGGCTGCTGTACGAGGGGCACAAGGTCGTGCCCTATTGCTACCGCTGCGGCACGGCCCTCTCCTCGCACGAGGTGGCGCTGGGGTACAAGGACGTGGTCGACCCGTCGGTGTATGTGCGTCTGCCGATAACCGTCGATCGCGGTCCGCTGCGGGCAGGGGATGCACTGCTGATCTGGACGACGACGCCGTGGACGTTGCCGGGGAACGTCGCGGTAGCTGCAGGGCCAAGCATTGAGTACGCACGTGCGAAACTGGGCGATGAGACGCTGGTACTCGCGGCGGCGCTTGTCGAGAGGGTGCTCGGCGAGGACACAGAGATCCTCGAGCGCTTCCCGGGAAGCGCCCTGATCGGCGAGCGGGCCGGGCAGGGCGGCGAAGGCGACGAGACGGGCGGCGGCGAGACGGGCGGGCAGACCGACGGCGCGCGTATGGGCGCGTTCTACGAGTCGCCGATCTTCCCCACCGACGGGCGCGACAGCGGTGGGGCGCCGATCATCGCCGGTGACTTCGTGACAACCGAGGACGGCACCGGACTCGTGCACATCGCGCCCGCGTTTGGCGAAGACGACTTCCGAGCTGCCATCGCGGCTCACGTGGGAGCGATCGACCCGGACAAGCCGCACAGTGTCTTCAACCCGGTGGCCCCTGACGGCACATACGGGATGGACGTGCGCAGCCACGACGGCCGCTCCTTCAAGGGCAGACTCGTCAAGGACAAAGAGCTGACCGAGGAGCTGATCGCCGACCTCGACGCACGTGGGCTGCTCTTCCGCCGCGCCGACTACGAGCACTCCTACCCCCACTGCTGGCGCTGCGACACCCCGCTCATCTACTACGCCAAGCCCTCCTGGTACATCGCCACCTCCAAGCTGCGCGAGCGCATGATGGCCGCCAACGAGACGATCGACTGGCACCCGCCGCACATCAAGCACGGGCGCTTCGGCGACTGGCTGTCAAACAACGTCGACTGGGCCCTCTCGCGCGAGCGCTACTGGGGCACGCCCCTGCCGGTGTGGCGCTGCGAGGCCGGGCACACGCTCACGATCGGGTCGTTCACCGAACTGGAGCAGCTCTCGGGCGCAACCCTAAAAGATCACCACCGGCCCTATGTAGATGAAGTGGTGCTCCCGTGCCCCCATGAGCACGACCCTCCATCCATCCCATCGACCGACGGCGAGTCACACGAGCAGCCGGGCGCGTCCACGGGCGCGGTGTGCGGCAAGCCGATGAAGCGAGTACCTGAGGTCATCGACGTGTGGTTCGACTCGGGCTCGATGCCCTTCGCCCAGCACCACTATCCCCACGAGCACGAACAACAATTCCAAAAAGAATTCCCCGCCGACTTCATCTGCGAGGCGCTCGACCAGACGCGCGGCTGGTTCTACTCGCTGCTGGCCGTCTCCACGCTGCTGTTCGACAAGTCCTCGTATGAGAACGTGGTGTGCCTCGGGCTGATCCTCGACGCAGATGGCCAGAAGATGTCGAAGTCCAAGGGCAACACCGTCGAGCCGTGGCAGGTGCTCGACAAGTACGGCGCCGACGCGTTCCGCTGGTACTTCTTCACCTCCAAGCAACCGTGGGACGGCTACCGCTTCTCCGAAGAGGCGATCGGCGAGGGCGTGCGCCTATTTCTAAAGCAGTTGTGGAGCACGTATTTCTTTTACACGCTCTACGCGAATGCAAACGCGGATGCGCTTGCGGCAAGTGCCGACGCGAATTTCGATCCGTTGCCAAGCATTCAAGGGATCGAGTCGATTGGGGCTGAGAGAGCAGGTGCGTCGGGACGCGAGGCGCTCGGGAGCGGAAGATCTCCCGTCTCCGTAGGAGATCTGGATCGCTGGGCGCTATCACGCGCGGCAGGAACTGCAGCGGTGGTCGAGGAGCGTCTGGATGCCTACGATGCGACAACCGCCGGGCGCGCCATCGCCGAGTTCGTGGACGACCTGTCCAACTGGTACGTGCGCCGCTCGCGCCGACGCTTTTGGGACGGCGACGCGGGGGCATTCGCCACCTTGCGCGAATGCCTGCTGATCGTCTCCAAGCTGCTCGCTCCCTTCTGCCCGTTCGTGGCCGATGAGATCTACGACAACCTCGACGGCACGCTTGCGAGCGTGCACCTGTGCGACTTCCCTGTGGGCGATGCCCTGCCGGCGCGCGACAAGCCGCTGGAGCAGGCGATGGCAACCGCCCGCGAGACCGTGCGCCTCGGCCTGGGCGCCAGGGCGCAGGCGAAGATCAAGGTGCGCCAGCCTTTGGCTGAGGCGGTGGTGGTGGCCGACGGCCGCGAGCGCGCGGCGATCGAGCGCCTCGTGGAGATCGTGCGCGAGGAGCTCAACGTACGCCAGGTGCGCTTCGTGGAGGCCGCGGACGAGTTGGGCGAGTACGAGCTCAAGGCCAACTACCGCACTCTGGGCCCGCTGTTCGGCAAAGACATGCCGCTCGCGGCGAAGGCGCTCGCGGCGCTCGACCCGGCTCGCGTAGCGGCGGCTGTGCGCGGCGGTCCCGCAGGCGGGACAGGCGACGGTATCGGGATCGCAGTCGGCGATCGCGAGCACACGCTCACCGAGCAGGACGTGATCCTCACGATGAAGGCGCCCGAGGGCTACTCGGTCGAGCGCGAGGGTGCGCATGCCGTGGCGCTCGACTTGAGCATCGACGACTCGCTGCTGCGCGAGGGACGGTCGCGCGAGATCGTGCACGCCGTACAGAACGCTCGCAAGAGCGCGGGCCTGGAGGTCGAGGACCGCATCGAGTTGGTGCTAGGCGGCGACACGGCGCTGATGCACGCCGCACGCGAGCACGAGGCCTATGTCGGCGGCGAGACGCTGG
Source organism: Solirubrobacteraceae bacterium (assembly GCA_035486935.1). GTDB lineage: Bacteria > Actinomycetota > Thermoleophilia > Solirubrobacterales > Solirubrobacteraceae > Palsa-744. The sequence continues at coordinate 20,944 of DATHMQ010000145.1, read as the reverse complement.
CCGTCAGCCTGACCTTGGGCGACGGCGACGCGGCGATGGACTATCGCGAGCAGAGCGAGATCGAAGGGCTCCAGCTCGAGATCGCTCTCAGTCGCGCTGGGTAGCTGCCCAAAAAACGTCGTGGCCCCCGCGCGCGTGGGGGGCCATGCTCTTTTGTCAGGCCTAGCTACGCCGTCGCGAGCACCGAGTCCAGCTCAGACTCGATCTTCTTCTTGGGATAGGCCCCGACAACCGTCTTGACGGCGTTGCCGCCCTTGAACAGGATCATCGTCGGGATCGACAGCACCTGGAAGCTGGCTGCCGTCTGTTGGTTCTCATCGACGTTCAGCTTGACGATGCGCAAATCCTCACGCTCGGAAGCGATCTCCTCGAGGACGGGGCCAACCACACGGCAAGGCCCGCACCACGGAGCCCAGAAGTCGACGAGCACGGGCTTCTCCGACTCGACGACCTCAGCCTGGAAGTTGGCGTCGGTGACTTCGTTGAGTGTGCCTGCCATGGGAATCTCCTGATAGGGGTCGCTATACAAAATGAAGTATACAACGAAAAGGTCTCTACCGGACCTTGATCGTGAACCCTTCCCAGTTACCCACAATCGGTGGATGCAAGCCCGTGAGCGTGGTGAATAGATGCGGCGAGACGTACACCTCTATCAGTGCTGCGAAAACGAGCATCGGCAGCGCGATCGCGACCGTCACGACGGTCGCCGCGAGCAGCTGGTCCCACTCTCCCCGGCGACTGGCGATGATCCAGGCGGCGAGCGGCAGGAACAGCGCCATCAGCTCGGGGATCGCGTGCGGCAACACGCCAAGCAACAGGAGCGCCGGCGACACCTTCATGAAGTGGGCGACACCAGCAAGCGTATGTCCGAGCACATAGGCCTGGGCGGACAGCGAGAAAGTCGTGGCGCAAACCACGAAGGCGATCGCGATGCGCCCGCCGTGCTCGTGCACCCACAGAGAGACCCCACTCTTGCCCTCAGCTTGTAGCGGCAGCGAGCTGCCTGCGATGAAGCCCGCGACGCAGGCAGCCGCATGCAGCGCGAGCACAAGCAGATTGTGGGAGACAACAGCGAAGGCATCGTTGAGATTGCCCACCGCGAAGGGAGGCTGCAGTTCGACCGGCTGCACGTAGTTGGTGAACAGCTCGGAGATGACGAGCACCGCCAGCAGAAGACCAGTAGCCGCAAGTAGCGAGCCGGCCACCCAGCTGCCGAGCACGGGCAACGGTCGGCGTTGCCAGGCACGCAGCGTCGTGCGAGTACGGCGAATGCCGTGGTAGAGCGCATATGAGGAGGCATCCACGGTCTTTCTATCGACCGCTGCACACGTCCACGTGAGCCGGGAGCGCACCGAGGTTTGGCGGCAGAGTCGCCTCGCCCGACGTGGCCTTAGGTACGGGTCGAGGTATGTGGCTTGGGGGACGCCGCGTGTACCTCGTCTTGCGTCGTAGCGTGTACCGGTGCCGGCGGCTGGCGTCCGAAGCGCAGGCGTGGCACCAGCCACATCGCCTCCGCCGCGATCCACCAGGACATCTTGCTCTGGCCGAGCTCGCGGTCCTTGAAGACGATCGGCACCTCGACCACCTTGAAGCCGGCACGCGAGGCGCGATAGGTGAGCTCGACCTGAAAGGCGTAGCCCTGCGAGCGCACGCTGTCGAAGTGGATCGCTTCGAGTACCTCGCGCTTGAAGCACTTGAAGCCGCCGGTGAGATCCTTCACGTGCAGACCGAGCACCCAACGCGCGTAGGTGGAGCCGCCCTGGCTGATGAAGCGCCGCAACAGGCTCCAATCGACCACGCCGCCGCCGGGAACGTAGCGCGAGCCGAGCGCCAGATCGGCGCCGGAGCGCACCGCCGCGAGCAGACGCGCGAGATCGGCCGGATCGTGGGAGAAGTCGGAGTCCATCTCCATCGCGTAGGCAGCACCGTGGTCGAGCGCATAGGCAAATCCCGCCAAGTAGGCGGGGCCGATGCCGTTCTTCTCGGTGCGGTGCAGCACCTCGACCTGCTCCTGCTCAGCCGAGAGCCTGTCGGCTATCTCTCCCGTGCCGTCGGGCGAGCCGTCGTCGACGATCAGCACCTTGTAGGCGTCGTCGTTTGCCCCCGACAGCACCTTGCCAGCCGCCACCACGATCGCCTCGATGTTCTCGGCCTCGTTGTAGGTCGGCAGGATCAGCCAGGGGACGTCGCGCTCGGCAGGTGGATCGGCGGGACTCACGGATGCGTACCCTAAAGCGTGGCAGGTGGCGATGCGCCTCCCGGCGAAACACACTGCCTGGCGCGGGATGCGCCTCAAGCCCATGATTCAGAACGTCTTTCAAAATGAGCGGTGCGTTCGGGCCGTTTTGGATCAAGCTGGTCGTCGCGGGACGTCGCAGCGCGTACTGGTGGTACGTGCAAGACGTCACGTGGCGGTCCAGCGCCGTGTCCAGGACGGATCCGGGCGTGCCGATCATTTTGAAAGACGTTCTAAGAGGCCATTCATTGCGGTTGCGGCCGTCTCGCTTCTCATCGCCCTGCTGTGGGCAGGCACAGCGTGGGCCGATGAGCCTCAACAAAGCGTGAGCGCCGGCGAGCTGAGCAGCTACATAACGTCGGTCGCACGTGCCTGGGAGCCATATACGACCGCCGACGGGCGCGTTGCCGATCCGCTCGATCCCGCCGACACGGGCGACAACTACGGCGTGATCCTGCTTGCCGACGTGATGCTCAAGCAGGCCAAGCTGGGCGGCGACAGCGGCCTGGAAAGCGCCGGTGCGCGCATCCTCAGCTCGGCCTTGACCCTGCCGATCCCCAACGACCCGTTCAACCTGCTGGCGATCGCCGCCGTGATCCACGACGGCGAGCAGGGCCTGTTCCCCGCGCGCGTGTGGGAAATGCTGCAGGCGCCGCTTGCGTGGCGCGCTGGGCAGATCGGACCGCCAACGGAAAGCAGCTGCCTCACTGAGCCGGGCTGCTACGGCAACTGGCGCCTGGTGTGGGCGGCGGGCGCCGCGCTGCTGCTGAGCGACCACATCGAAGGCGAGCCGGAATCGCTGTCGGTCACTCCCGCGAGTGTGGAGGCGCAGATCCGGACCAATCTCGAGTTGGCCGTCACGCATGCCGGCGTGCCGCTTCAGAGCCTCGCCGCCGGCGAACTACGCGCCCACACAAAGCCCGGGGCGCCCGTCGCGCTCACGAGTTCCCCGGCGGGAGGAATCGCGCGCGAGCTCTCAGACCCAGGCTCGGAGCCAGTCTCATACGAGTTGTTCTCGACGTTCATGCTGGAGAGCATCGGCGAAAGCGATCCGCAAACGATTGGCCCGGCGGTGGCGAAACTGCGCCGTCAGGCCGACCGCTATGCGCTGGAGATGATGGCCCCCGACGGGCAGCTCTCGCTCTCGGGCCGCTCGCTAGACCAGTCATGGGTGCAGGCCGCCGCGGCAGCGCTCGGCGCCAGACGCGCGGCGATCGAACCGGCGGGCGCCGCCGCTTGGCGCTCATATGCCGAGCGCGCGGTCTCCTATCTGCAAGCCGCCTACCCGCTCCAGCCCAGCGGCCTGTTGCCGATCGTCCCCGGCCTCGGCTTCGATTGGAGCCCTTCGATCATGGACGGCTACGCCGCGTTGAACCAATACGAGGGCCTAACGCTGTGGCTGCTCTCCGACGCACTGGTCAAGTGGCCGGCGACCGGGGCCTCACAAGCACCGCTGCCTGCCGACAACCGCGAACTGCTCGTCGACGACCTTGCCTCCAGCGGCCTCGTATGGGGCCGGTCGGGGAGTGTCTGGTGGGAGCTCGCCGGACGCGCCACGAGCAGTGACCCGCGCGGGGCGCAGGGCCTCGTCGCCGTGAAGCTGAGCGACACCTCCGGCTGGCACGACCTGCTGGCGCTGCGTCCAATCCACGGCAAGATGTCGAGCACGTGGATGGTCACGTACGCCAACGGCACAGTCGCGACTCCTACCTTTACAGGCGTGCATGGCACGGGTCGCAAAGTGCTACTGCTTGGCCGCTACAGAACTACGGGCGGTCGCGTGCGAGGACGCGTCAACTGGACGCTGCGCGCAACCACGACAGGGGTCCAGTTGGGCATGAGCATGCCAGCCAAGACGACCCTGCACACGACTATCTGGCTCACCCCGGAGCGCCAGCACCTTGCTGCCCCCGGGGCCACGATCGCGCACGGAACCTGCACCGTGACCGCCTCGGGAGGCGCCTGCCCGGTGACGATCTACTGGCGTGACCGGCGCACAGCGGTGCTGGAAATCGGCTCTTAAGCGCTCCCTGTCCAGCTCCCCACGCGACAGCCGACGCGAGTCGCCAGTCAGGCGGATTCGCGCTCCTCAGAAGACCTTCGGGATCGATTTCTGGATGCTGCGGTGCAGTTCGCGCGCAACCACGTACAGCGCCGGGCGCGCCGCACCGTTGGACTTGATGAGGCCGGCGTCCCAGGTCGCCTTCCTGGCCACCTTGGCTGTCGGATTGCCCGGCGAACGCCAGTGGTAGTAGTAGATGCGGGTGATCCTGGGGCTCAGCTCGGCGAGTTTGAAGATGTTTTCGGCGGCCCTGGCCGCGAACGCTTCGCCGTGATCGATCAGCTTGCCTTTGAAGCGCCACCAGACGACTCCACCGATCTCGCTGAACCACACCTGCCCGCGCGTCGCGGCGAGGAAGTTTTCGATCAACGCGGGACTGTCGGTGCTGACGCTGCTGTAGGGATTGAAGGGCCAGATCTTCGGATAGGGATGGGCGCGTTCGAGGAATGAGCCGATCCAAGCCTCGACGTTGCCGTCGGAGTCGAGGATGTCCGGCGCGGTGATCTCACAGCCGCGGCAGTTGGCGGCAAGCGCGTTGTAGTACTCGGCGGCGAGCCAAGGATGGTGGGCCGTGGGCTGCGTGGTGTGGGTCGCCTCGTCCCACGGGACGAACTCCGTCACCCACGGGAACAGCTTGCGGAAGCGCTTGAAGGCATTCAAGAACTGGCCGGGGCTCGGCGCCGGACCGTTGTTGTCGGCGTGCTGAAAAGTGATCAGCGGAGTGATGTGGTAGGCGTGCTTGACGGCGTCGAGCCAAGCGGTGACCTGCGCGAGGTCACGCTTGTTGAGCGCCGCGTTCCAAGGTACGACGTCGCGCGCGAGGTGTACGCCGAGCTCGGACACGCGCGGGTCGGAGAACGTGCTCGGTTCGTAATCGGAGAGCCCGAAGCGGTAGGACACGCTGGCCTTGGTGCCCCTTGGGGCAGTGCTCTTGGCGGCGGTGGCAACCGCCGCGAGCAGACCCCCGAGAGCCAAGCACGCCAACAGTGCCGCAAGGCGGCGTGTGGCACGAGTGGGAAGCATTCGCCTGGTTATCATAGGCACGGATGAGCTGGTGGCGCGCCACTCTGTCGGCGAGCCTGCTCGTCGTGGGACTTCAAATCTTGACGGTGGGGTCGGCCGGTGCCGCGGCGACTCCCAAACCCTCCCTCCCACGCAACGCACGCGCGACGCTCGTTCAGCGCTCGCCGTTTGGGCTGTCGCTCGAGTATCCGCTGATGGAGAAGGCGCTCGGCCCGGGGGCGTGCCCCAGCCCGGCGCTGGTGGCGACTTTGCGCGAGCTCGGCTCTCCTTCGCTACGCATCGGCGGCGACTCGCAAGACCTTGCCGGACCCACGACCGCCTACCGCTACTTCATATCCCCCTCCTTCTGGACAACGCTCGGCTGCTTGGCACGCCAGAGCGGAGTGCAGGTCACCGTCGGGCTCAACTTCGCGACGAGCCAGCTTACGGACGAGCTCAAGACGATCGCCGAGGCACAGCAGACGATCCCGGCCTCGCAGCTCAGCTTCTCGCTCGGCAACGAGCCCGACCTATACGGGATCAGCCACATCTTTCCCGACGAACCGGGAGTTGAGATCCCCGCTTTTCGTCCGTCGCCTTGGACGGCGGCGCAGTACGCAAACGAATGGCAGAGCCGTCGGGCGATGTTCGGTCAGGTTCGGATCGAGGGTCCCGACCTCGCCGGGATCGGCTGGGATACGGCGCTCGGTCCGATGCTGCGCAGCGACCCACCGGATGTGTTGGACGTCCACGCTTACCCAACCTCCGCCTGTGGGGCGCCGCTGACCACGGCGGCCCGTCTGCTCACCGAGCACGCAAGCGTCGGACTGGTCGAAAAGCACTCCTGGCTCTTGAACCTCGCGCAGACCCTGCACAGGCCGGCGATCGTCTCCGAGAGCAACAGCGCTTCCTGCGGTGGCAAGCCGGGCGTGTCGAACACGCCGGTGGCAGGCGTGTGGGCCGCGCGCTATGTGGTGGCCGCGCTGCTCGGCGGCTTCCAACAGGTGCGCTTCCACTCTGCCGACGGTAGCTACGACCCGCTCGTGTTCAACCCGAACGGGACCGTCACGCTGCAGCCGCTCGGGCGGGCGCTGCTGTTCCTGCACCGCTGGATCCCGCTCGGTAGTCGCATAGAACCAGCCGCGCGAGTGCCCGGGATGCTCGTCGCGACAGTATCTGAAGGTATGAGTACGAACACGGGGGTGAACACGAACACCGCTGGAAACAAGAAACACAGCACACACCTGAGCGCAATCGTCAGCTCTTTCTCTTCAAAGACGCTCTCCTATGAAGTCGAAGTTCCTGGTGGGGCACAGCGCGTTGATACGGACACGCTCACGACGACACATTCCGGCGAAACTAGGGCGTCGGTGGAGGTTCATGCTCACAAAGCACGGCTGTTGCTTGCACCAGACACAGTCGTTGCGATCCGCTTGAAGTAATGTCGAGCAACGCTTTTGCTCAGCTGGCATCGCGCAACACTTTTGCTCAGCTGATTTGCGACTGGAAGACTCGCCGGACACTCGGACCCAAGCGTTAGCCCGTGGCTGGAGATCTGCCCAACTCGGCGATCGCCGAAGCACTGGAAGAGCTTGGTGACCTGTACGAGCTCGACGGCGCGATCGTGCACCGCGTGCTTGCCTATCGCAACGCCGCACGCGCGGTGCGCGAGGCGCCGGTGTCGGTGGCTGAGCTGGCGCGCGCTGGCCGCGTTACCGAGCTGGTTGGCGTCGGCGCGACGCTCGAGCAGAAGATCCTCGCGCTGCTGGACACGGGCACGATCCCGGCAGCTGAGAAGCTGCGCGCACGGGTACCGGCAGGACTGATCGCAATCGTGCGCCTGCCCGGCTTGGGGCCCAAGCGCGCGCGGCTGCTGCACAAGCAGCTCAGGATTGACTCGCTCGAGTCGCTACGCGAAGCGGCGCTTGCGGGAAAGCTTCGCGCCGTCAAGGGTCTCGGGCCGAAGTTCGAGGCAAGCGTGATCGCAGCGCTGGAGCGGATGCCAACTGGCGTGGCAGCCGAGCGCGGCGCGAAACGCCTGTTGCTGCCCGATGCGCTTGAGCTGGGCCAAGCGCTCGCCGAAGGGCTGGTAGAGCGTGAGGGCAGTGCAACGTCTACAGCATCATGCAACCAAATGGTTGCATATGCCTCTGTTTTTGGACCGGCCGATTTCGATATCAACAGCGGCTACACAAGCGCGGACACAGGCACACAGGTGCTGATCGCCGGCTCGGCCAGGCGCATGGCCGACAGCGTCAAGGACATCGACCTGATCGCGGTGACGCGCAAACCTGTGACGCTCGCCAAGAGCCTCGCCGCGCTGCCTGAGATCGAGAGCGTCAGCTCCGCCGGCAGGAGCGGAGCCAAGGGGCGCACCCACTCTGGTGTAAACATCGATCTGCGTATCGCCAAACCTGGCCAGCTCGGCAACCTCCTGCAGCACTTCACTGGGTCTGGCAAGCACAATGCGGCCCTGCGCGAAATGGCAGTGCGCAAAGGCTTGCACGTGTCCGAGTACGGCATCAAGGACGACGCGACCGGGGCCACAAGCGCATATACGAGCGAGCAGGAGGTGTATGCGCGGCTCGGCATGGCCTATATCGAGCCGGAGCTGCGCGAAGATCGCGGTGAGCTGGCCGCGGCCGCGCTAGGCGCAGAGCCGGGGCGCAAACGCTCCGCCGGCCAGGACGACCCCGCCGACTCAGGGCCCACCGTCCTGCCCAAGCCGATCGAGCTCGACGACATCAAGGGCGATCTGCACTGCCACACGGTCGCCTCCGACGGACGCAACACGATCGAGGAGATGGCGCTTGCTGCGCGCGCCCGCGGGTATGAGTACGTGGCGATCACCGATCATTCCGCCTCGCACGGATTCGGCAACGACGTGTCGCCTGAAGAGCTGCGCCTTCAGATCGAGCACGTGCGCGAAGCGGACGCGAGCATCGAGGGGATCAAGATCCTGGCGGGCAGCGAGGTGAACATCCTGCCCGACGGCTCGCTCGACTACGAAGACGAGCTACTGCAAGAACTGGACTGGGCGATCGCCAGCGTGCACACCGCCTTCGGTATGAGCGAACAGAGGATGACCGAGCGCATGATCACGGCGATGGAGCATCCGCTCATCGACGCGATCGGGCATCCGACCGGGCGTATGATCGAGCGACGCGAGCCCTATGCGCTCGACATGCACACGCTGATCGAGGCAGCGGTGCGTACCGGCACGATGCTCGAGATCAACGCCAACCCCAACCGCCGCGACCTCAACGACGTTCACGCCCGTGCCGCCGCGCGCGCGGGAGCCACGATCGTGATCGACTCCGACGCCCACGGCACCGAGCGCTTCGCGGTGATGCGCTGGGGCGTGGCGACCGCGCGTCGCGCGTGGCTGAGCGCAGCCGACGTGGCTAACACGCGTTCCTGGGAGCAGTTCGCGAAGCTACGCAAGCAGCAGCGGCAGTAGTTGCTCGGCGACTTGCCGATCAACAGCATCGCGGCGAAACGGCGCCAGCACGCTCAGCGCGCCTTCTGCATAGCTCGGCGAGGGGTCGTCGAGCGCCGTGCGGATCGCGCCGCCGAGGTCGTCCCCGACGAGCCGCTCGTCGAGCTGGCGTGCGATCGGCAGCGCCACATAGGGGCCCGGAGATGGTGTCGTCACGAGCATGCAACCGTCAGCCAGGGCCTCGAGCTGGGCGATGCCGTAGTCCTCGCGACGGGCGGCGCAGACGTATGTGCGTGCGCAGCGCAGCAATGCGCGGTAGTCCTCGTGAGCCAGCATCCCGACGACGCGCACGCCCGCTGCTGGGAGCTGATAGCCGAGACTGCGTAGTTCGCGCTCGTCCACCCCTGCCACCAGCAGCTCCTCCCCAGGCCTGCGGGCTCCTCGCCAAGCATCGAGCACGATGTCGAGGCCCTTCTTTGCCGGATTGGCCGCGTAAGTGATCGCGGCGATGTCACGCACAGCGTGTGATCCACTCGATTTGCATGACGCATCGGAAATGCGTGATTCACTTGGCTCGCATGCATCAGTCAGACGCTGTGATTCGCGCGGTTGGCCCGCCGTGCGCGAAGGATGTGGTTCAGACGGCTCAACCGGCACTGGCAAAACGAGCGCACTGCCGGACGGACGAGCGGCGCGAACTGCCGCTGTGACCTCCAGCAATGCGCCCTCGCTCTGCGCGAGCAAAAGCGGCGCTTCACGCAGACGACGACGCTCGAGCGGACGCTGCCATAGGCCGTGGCGCCCCGGGCGGTTGGCCGCGGCAGGTGCGTCGAAGCGAATCGCACCTGGGCGCGGCCACAGCAAAGCCGCGGTGGTCGTCGAGTAGATCAACGCGCGTGCAGGCGTGCAGGCGAGCTCGGCCATGGCTGCTCGCCTTGCGGCGCGCGCCCAGCGCAGGTCGGTGAGCATCAGCGTGCGCACCGGCGCCGGCGGCTCGGGGCGCACGATCGCCGCGCTCGCTCCGGCGCGATGCAGCGAGGAGAGTAGCTCGTCATCGACTGCCCGCAGACCACCGGTCGCGCCCAGCGAGACGATCAGGACGTCGAGCGAGGCAGCGGCGCCGGGACGGCGCGCTTTGGACTCGGAACCGGAGCTCACCTTCGCGCCCTATCGCCTCAAGTCGTGGCGCCGCCCACGCGTTCCGGGCGCAGAGCCTTGAAGCCAGGAGTGCGTGCCAGCGCGATAGAACGCAGCGGGGAGCTGCGCAGGACGTGGAAACGCACCCCGTCGCGCTCCTCGATCGCCGCCACAGCCGCGTCCTGGCGGCGCCACCACAGCGCTACCGCGATCGCGAAACCTGCGCCGATGCCTGGGATCTGCGGGGCGATGAAAGCCAGCCCGCCGGCCACCACTGTGAACAGCAACAGTGGCCACAGACGGTTCAGCAGCGTGGCGCCCGGGCGATATTCGGGTAGCGCGGTGCTTGTCTTTGCCTCACGCAACAGACGTGCGATCGGCGGGTGCACTTCGGCGCGGCGCCCCAGCCACAGTCCGATCGCGGCGGCAACCACCCACCAGCCGACCGAGATCGGCACGATCGTCGGGTCCGAAGACTGTGCGGCGGAGAACACGGTGACGATTACCAGCGCTGTCGCGGCGGCTGCGCTGAGCAGGACGGTGGCCCTGAGGAAGTCGACGAAGTGCACGCCTCGTTATCGCGTCAGTGCGCGTTCCGCAGTGGACAATTGACAACGACGGCGACCCTCACAGGAGCGCCTGGAGCAGGCCACGCACGCCGCCTTGCCCGTCGATGATCAGGTCGGCCTGCTCGGCCAGCTCGGGCGGCGTCTCCTCCGAGCCGACCGCGACCCGCACGACCAACTCCAGCGTGCCGGCATCGACGAGGGCGCGCAGAGCACGGAAGGCGTCGACGTCGGTGCTGTCGTCACCGACGTAGAGGGCGGTCTTGATCGGCACGCCGTCCTCTACGTCGGTGACGCTCTGCAAAAGGGCGCTCACGCCCAAGCCCTTGTCCAGCGCTATCGGCGGACGCACCTCGAGCACCATCCGGCCCCAATGGACGGCAAAACCCTCGTCCTCTGCTCGCTCGGCGATCTCGTGCACGAGCGCCGCGGCCGAATCCTCATCCGGCGCGCCGCGCCAGTGAAAAGCCGCGATCGCCTCCTTGTCCTCGCTCCGCACACGCGCACGCTGCAACTCGGGCGTGAAAGCGCGTTTTGCGAACTCTCGCACTCGCTCTGACCAAGCGGTCAACTCGGGGTCGAGCTCGGCGCGCGTGGCTCCTGGGCGCAACAGCTCGCCGCCGTGGTTGCCGATGTAGGCGATGCTGCCGATGGCGACGATCTGGCGGGCCGTTGCTGCCCGGCGTCCGCTGACACAACCCACCAGCCGGTAGCGCTTGGATATCTCGATCAGCAGCGTGCGCGTCGCCTCCGGCACGTGTGCATCGGCGGCATGGCGCACAATCGGGGCAAGCGTGCCGTCGATATCGAGCAGCACGGCTGCATGATCGGGGTCGGAGCGGAGCGGCTCAAGCGCCTCCACAAGCAGGGCGGCCGGGGACACGACCTCTAGTATGGCGCGCTGTGGCGGCGGACCGGTCAGATCTTGCACATGACCGCTGATGGGGAGCTCGAGCCGAGCAGCCACAGAGCGCTCAAGCTGGCTGTAATCGGCAGCGCCGCCGGTCTCTTCAGCGGGCTGTTCGGTGTCGGCGGCGGGACGGTGATCGTGCCTCTGTTGGTGCTGTGGCTCGGCTACGGCCCGCGCGAGGCAACAGGCACCTCGCTCGCGGCGATCGTGTTCATCGCCGGCTTTGCCGCCGCCATACAGGGCGCCTATGGCAACGTGCACGTGCTCGACGCTGCGCTGGTGGGAATTCCGGCCGTGAGCGGCGTGCTGATCGGCACTTGGCTACAGCAACGCCTCGCGACCCGCTCGATCTCGCTGCTGTTCGCCGCTGTGCTTGTGGCAAGCGCCGTGGAGCTGCTGACGCAATGATCGGCATTCGACCCCCACATGGTGGTGACCACCACCATCGGACAGCGCATGCCCCCCGCCCGCGCGGCGGGCATCGCCCTTTTCGAGATCGATTGCCAAGCGCGACGAGTGCACCTGAGCGATGATCGCCGCAATCGCGATCGGGCTGTGCGCGGGTATCGTCGGCGGACTGCTCGGCGTGGGTGGCGGAGTGCTGTTCGTGCCTGGACTGGTGATCGTGCTTGGCCTTGGGCAGCACCAAGCAGAGGCCACCTCGCTGCTTGCGATTGTGCCTGTGGCGATCGTTGGCACGATCAAGCAGGACGGCTATGGCAACGTACGCCGCAAGGATGCGCTGCTGATGGGGCTGTTGTCGATTGCGGGCGTGGCGGCCGGCGTAGTGCTTGCCAACGCGCTGTCGGGCAGCGTGTTGCGCGTCGGCTTTGCGTTGTTGATGCTGCTCGTGGCATATCGGCTTGTGCGCAGGGCGATCGGTGAACACGGGGACGCCGATCCCCCCCAAAACCAGCCCTTACACGGAAATCGCCCAACTTCCGCCAATAGCGCCTAGACTGATGTGAATGGGACTCGACAATCCCCTTCACATCATCTTCATCGTGGTGATTCTGTTGCTGCTGTTTGGCGCCAAGCGCCTGCCTGAGATCGGGCGCTCGCTCGGTACCGGCATGCGCGAGTTCAAGCAGTCTGTGACCGGAGAGGCGACAGACCATAGCCACGGCACGCAGCAGCCTGGCCAGCAGCCGACATTGCCTGCGGGAACGGCGCCGCAGGCGCCCGCGCCACCACCGACTCCGACTCCGCAACAGGCCGCACCGGCGCCTGTGCCCTCGTCGGCTCAGTCGAGCCCGCAAGACGCCTTCGCCCAGCGCGACCCGGCGTCGACCGAGCAGCACTAGCCAGCGACCGCTGGACACCTGCCGCTGAGCACGCCCGGCGACGATCTCCGGTCGCCGGCTTGCGCCCGCTCCGTAGCGATCCTGCCTCTACCCGTGGTGCAGGATCGGACCGGTGCTGACCGCTTCGAACTCCGAGCCCGGCACTTGCTTCAGCTGATCGAGGTCTTCGTTGTTCCAACCCGGATTTGGGGCGCCTGTTATGTACCAGGGGCTGCCGTTGTCGGCGACGATCAGGCCGTAGCGCTTGAGTGCGTGTAGGACCACGAGCGCCTGGCCGTGGTAGCCCGCAAGGTCGAAGCTGGCCTTCAAGCGCAGGCGCAAACCCATCGGCGGCAGCGCCGGATCGGCACTGCTGGATGCATAGTGGGTGGCCGGATGGATGTAGCCGCGCTGGGTGGCCGGCACCGTGACTCGCAGCGCGTGGTCGATCTGCCCTGAGCGCACCTCCGGGTAGCGCACCAGTAGCGGGAAGATCGGCAGGCCGGCGGCGTCCGCCGAGGTCCAGCCTTCGGGGCGCAGCTTGTTGCTGCGCAGGTTGAAGACGGCGCCCGAGCCGGCGGCCCAACCCGATGCCGTGCGTTGGGCAGCGTACAGCTCGTACAGCTTGCAAACTCCCTCCTGCAACACGAGCACATGCCGGTCGCCTTCTTCTCCGGCGCCCTCCACCGGCGCGTTTGGCGGGATCGGGTACGGGCCCGGATTGGATTCTTCGCCGTATTCGGTGAAGTGGATTGGCACTCTGGGCTGGTGGGGGCCGACAACCACATAGGGAATACCGTAACTCGGTGGCGTGCCGAAATCGGCATGCAAATGGATGTTTGCGCCGATGCTTTCGATGTACCTGGTCGAGTTCGGGTTGACCGGGGCCTTGACGATTTCCTGGTTGAGCGGGTTGTTGGCCGGGAAGATCGGACACTCGCCTTCGTGTGGCGATCGGGTAGATGGTGCGCGGGCTGCATGCAGCGCCATCGTCAACGCAGGCGTGCTCATGCCCGCCACGAGGGTCGCAGCAACAATCCACTTTCCAGCCCGCGATGTCACGGACCCGATGCTATAGACCCCTACGCGAAGGGTCGCTCAAAACGAGTTTCCGCGAATCGCTGGCATTTTTGAAGTCGGGAGAGATACTTCGGTACCTAACCTTTACCTTGACCCTCAAAAAGGGGGGTGCAAATCTGGTCAAGCCAATTCGCACTCAACCACCCCAGAACCGCCAACCGATGATCCGAATCGCGACGCCGATCGCGGCGAAATCGGCTCGGCGTGTTCACGCCAGGGCAGGTTCAGCCCGGTGGGGACTGCGACGCGCCACCGTCCTGCGCCACGACTGCCGGGCGCGCCTCCACCTGCAAGCTGGCTCCGCAGTGCCAGCAGTAGGCGGCACCGCGGCTGTGGACGGCACCGCAGGAGCGGCACTGGCCGTGGACTCCCGCCTCAGCGGCGCCCAGCAGGCGTTCCACCTCGCCCAGCTCGGCGTCTGCCTGTTGCAACTCGGCCGCGCGGCGGCTGAGCACGTCGAGGCGATAGTGATCGCGAATCGCCATCTCATAGGTGAGCCCGCCCAGGTCCCACGTCAGGCCGGCTACGCGCTCGGCCAACGCCAAGCGGCGCTCGCGCAGCTCCGCCAGAGAGCCGCTTGGAAGCAGAGACTGCTCGGCCATCAGCCGCCCGTTTCGATCGGTTTGTCGCCGGAGGTCAGCTTTTCGATTTCCTGCTGGTGGGCTTTGCCCTTGGAGCTGCTCAGTTTCTGAAGCGTGGCGGCGCTCGGTTTGCTCGCGGGCTTCGGCTTTGCCTTGGCCGTTTCGGCTTCTTTCACTTCCTTGACTTCCTGCGCTTCGGTAGCCGGCGCGCTTTTGCTGGTGACCGCTTTTGTTTGGCTCGCCTGCGTGGACGCGGGAGATGTCGTCGTTGGAGCGGATGTCGCCGCGGCCGCGGGCAGGGTGCCCTCGATCTTGACGATCGAAGGGGCCGACGCTTTGGACGGCGCCAGCCAGTGACCGACGAGCAAGCCGGTCAGGCCACACATGAGCAGCACAGCGATCAGACCGAATAGGCCCGAATAGCGCCGCAGCCAAGCGATCGCTCCCTCGTCTGCGGGCAGCGGTGGCAGGTAGCCGGCCGTCGGCGGGGCATACGCAACGGGGGGCCGGCGCAGCTCGCTCTCTGCCTGCAGCACGTCCAGGAACGGCAGTCGCACCGGCGAGCAGGGCTGACCGCAGGCCAGGCAGTAGCGCTGATCGGTGGCGACTTGAGCCCCACAGTTAGGGCACTTGGCGCCGTCGCCCTCGGGCGGAGTTTGGATCGGGAAGACGTTCATTTGGGGCTATCGGTAGGGCTAGCCAGGAGTCCGCGACCAGAAGGGCTCATCTGCGATGAACTATCCGAAGGCGCCGTGTACGTAGTCGCGCGTGCGCTCGGCTCGCGGCTGCTCGAACACCTGTGCCGCCGTGCCGTACTCGATCAGATCGCCTAGGTACATGAAGGCGACCTTGTCCGCTACGCGCTGAGCCTGTGCGAGATTGTGCGTGACGATCACCACAGCCAGGTCTCGACGAAGCTCGTGGATCAGCTCCTCGATCACGGCTGTGGAGATCGGGTCGAGCGCGGAGCAGGGCTCGTCCATCAAGAGAACCTCTGGGCGCATCGCGATCGCGCGTGCGATGCACAGCCTTTGCTGCTGGCCTCCGGAGAGGCGTAGCGCGGGACGGTCGAGGTCGCCGGCGACCTCGTCGTAGAGGCCCGCTCGCCGTAGCGCGTCGATCACCAACGGCTCCAACTCACGCCGACGCGGCTTCTTGCGCGACTGTTCGCGCAAGGCAAAGGCCACATTGTCGAAGATCGACATCGGGAAGGGGTTGGGCTGCTGGAAGACCATCGCAACTCGCGAGCGCAGCTTTGTGTCCTGCAAGGCGTGGACATCCTGGCCGTCGAGCATGATCGCGCCGGAGCGCGAAGCGCTCGGGGTCAGCTCGGTGAGTCGGTTGAGCGTGCGCAGCAGGCTCGTCTTGCCGCAACCGGAGGGGCCGATCAGGGCGAGGACCTCGCCCTGATGGATCGACATGGAGACGGAGTTGACGGCGCGCTTGCCGCCGTAGTAAATGCTCACATCGTCTAGGCGCAAGCGCTCCGGGCCCTGGGCCGCCAGCGACTGGCGGATCGACTCGCGCTCCCGCGGCGGGGCGACCGCGATCGGCTCACGGTCGAGCACGATCGTGCGCACCGGTGGGACGACGTCATTCTGGGTGGCCTTCACTGGTCCCGGTACGACGTCCGAGCGCTCCACCTCGGAACGCTGCACATCCTCGCGCTCAGCGCTCAGCGGCCACGGATCCAACAGCGACTCCTCTGTATTCATCGTCATGTTTTCCATCGAACTGATGAGGTTAGTTGGGAATCGTGTCTTTGTCAAAGCCGAGACCCTTGCTCGACGCCGCTGGAGTGTGCTTGCCTGCGACTGATACGGCCGACGGCGATGTTGAGGAGGAGAACGAACAGGAGCAGCACGAACGCGGCCGCGTACGCCTTGTCCGCGGCCTTGCCTTCGCCCGCCGGCGAGTTGTCGAACACGTAACTGGTCAACGTCGAGCCCGTGCCGCGCAGGAACCCCGCAATCGGGGTCGAGTTGAGTGGTTCGTTGCGCAAGGTCTCGCCTAGCACGATGACCACGATCGCCGTGTCGCCGACGATACGGCTGATCCCCAGCGTGGTGCCAGTGGCGATGTTGGAGCGTACGCTCGGGATCAGGACACGGCGGATCGTGGCGATGCGCGTCTTGCCGAGCGCGAACGCAGCCTCGCGCATGTGCGCCGGCACCGCCTGCAGTCCGTCGCGTGTGGCGGCATAGATGGGCGGCAGTGCGATCAGCGACATCGTCAAGCCCGCCGCGATGAACGACGTACCTGTGACAACCCCTGTGGGCGAGCGGCTCGACAGCGGCGCGAGCACCCCGAGTTGGAAGACGGCGATGCCGACGATCGCGATCACGATGTCGGGTGTGCCGGCGACGATCTCGATCGCGGACTCGACCAGCCGCGCGAACCAGGAGGGTCGACCGTACTCGATGATCCACGCGGCGCTGCAGACACCCAATGGCAGCGCCACCGCCAGCCCTATCGCTGTCATCACCACCGTTCCGATCAGCGGGTCGCGAATGCCGCCCGAGACGCTGCCGTCTTCGGCGATCTGCGGCCTCGAGACGAGCAGGTCTGGGCGCAGATACTGAAAGCCGCGCACTCCCATGTAAACAACGATCGCCCCGGTAACGAGGCACAAGCCGAGCCCGGCCGCCCATGCGGCGCCGAGCACGATCCGGTCGAGCATGCGCCATTCGCGCATCGAAGAGCCGCGACCACGTGTGGGACGAGGCGCCTCCGACTGCGGGGTGGGGAGTGCGGTGGGGAAAGTGCTCATCACTTGAGCTGGTAGCGCCGCAGCGGCAGCTTGATCAGATAGGAGCAGATCGACAACCCGATCGCCGAGAGCAACAGCAGCAGGCCGAAGGCGTATAGCGTCGAGTTCACCGCCGGCGAGCCGCCGAAGCCTTCCTTGTTGTCGACGATCACGCTGGCGAGCGTGCGCAGCGGCTCATACAGGAAGATCAACGGTCCGTGGTCCAGGTTCGGGGTGAACGAGCGCGAGCCCGAGACCATGAAGATCATTATCGCCTCGCCGAGAGCCCGAGCGCACGCGAGTGCCGCGGCAGCCACGATTGCGGGACGGATCGCCTTGAGGCTGACCGCCAGCGTGGCGCGCAGGCGATGCACGCCGAGCGCCATCGCGCCCTCACGCCATGAGGCGGGCACTCCGGAAAGCGCCTCGCTGATCAGCGCGACCATGATCGGCGTGATCATCACGGCGAGCACCACGGATGCCACGAGCAGGCTGGCGCCCGTCAACTCGACGGTGTCCTGCACCGAGGTCTTCTGCGCGCCGGTGATCAGGTGATTGCCGACGAACGGCACAAGCACGAGGATCCCGATCAAGCCGTAGATCACCGACGGCACCGAGGCCAGCAGGCGCACGACGGGGATCATCACCCGCCTCAATGGCGACGGGGCGAACTCGACGATGAAGATCGAGGACAGCAGCGCGAGCGGCAACGCGATCAACAGGGCGATCGAGGTTGTGAGCAGCGTGCCGTAGATGACCGGCCACGCGCGCAAGTGGTAGGCAGAGGCCGGCGGATGCGCGCCCGTTTCGAACATGCGCTGGAGCTGACTGTCCAGATTGCCGCCTGAGCCAAGCCAGGCAAAACCGCCGTTGTGCTCGATAGTCGGCCACGCGTGGACCGCTACGAACACGACCATCCCCACCACGATCAGGCACACCAGCAACGACGCCGCGCCGAGCGTGAGCTCGGCGCGGCGGTCGGACCAGGGTTGGCGCAAACGCGCCAATGGGCTTGTTACTTGAGGGAGATCCACTGCGTGGAGATGATCTTCTGTGCGGCCGCGCTGTTCTCGATCCAGCCGATGAACGCGGAGGCGGCACCCGTTGCTTTGCCCTTCGTAACCTCATAGAAGTGCGCGATACCCGCGTAGCTTCCGGCGGTGGCGTTGGCCAGCGTGCAGCCGACGCCGTTGAAGGCGACGTCATTTACGCCCTGACTGGCGAAGTAGCCTGACAAGAAGCCAATCGAGCCCGGGTCTTTTTCAATCGCCTGGCGCTGCAGGCCCTCGGAGGACTCTTCGGCTGCCAGCGAGGAGACTTTCTTGCCGCCGATCAAAAGCGTCGTGAAGTTGCTGAGCGTGCCGGCCGTCGAGTTGCGGCTGATCAGGTCGATCGGCCCTGTGGCGGTCGCGCCTGGGACCTTGCTCCATTCGCGGGTCTTGCCCGTGAAGATCGCTTCGGTCTGCGCCTGCGTGAGGTTTGGCAACTTGTTTGCGCTGTTGGTGACCACGCACAGGTAGTACTTGGCGATCGGGTAGAAGCTCAGGCCAGCGGGGTCGGTCGGGAGCGGATCGCGCGATACGTCGGCGATCGAATCGCGGCCGGCGGCGACATTGTTGATGCCGACCTGCGTGCCGCCCTGTGAAAGCTTGATTTTGACCTTCTTGTTGAGCTTGTCGTACTTCTGGACGAGCAGCGAGACGAGCGGGAACGACGCGGTCGCTCCGCTGATCGAGAGCGTGCTCGTCGCGAGAGCGATCGATGGGACCGCTATCGAGAGCGTGAGAGTCGCCGCGACTAGGGCGGCGACACGGCGAGATCGGTGCATTGAAGTAGGGGCTCCGTTCGAATGGTTGACAGCGTGTTGTGCGGCAGCCTAGCATAATCTTCATAAATAAGATCAGGATTAGCTATTTTATGAAGAAGGCCACCGACCCCCCGAACACGGCGGGCCGACAAAAAGAGCGCCGAGCACAAACACAAGCCAAGCGATGACCACCGAGAGCAACCAAGACCAACCTGCCTCACAAGGCAGCCCCACTTCCCGCGAGCAGTGCGCGGGCTGCGACGCCACGCTCGTCGAGGACCAGCGCTACTGCCTGCAGTGTGGGTCGAGGCGTGGCAAGCCGCGCCTCGACTTCGCCGCCTTCTGGGGGCCACTGTCTCCGACCGACGGCCTCGGCGAGCGCTCCGGTGCACGGGACGCCAACGCAACGACGGAGCTACCCGGGGCGCGGAGCACCGGGGGCGCGACGGGGCAGCCAGACGCGGGGATCGGCCGCACCACGGCTGGGCAAGGGCACGGCTGGTGGGCAGGCGCATCCTTCCTCGGCGTTGGGGCACCCTCGCGAGGTATGGCCGCCGCGCTGGCGGCCGGGGTGCTCGCCGTCGGCATCCTCGCGGGCGTCGCGCTGGGGCCAGGTCCGGCCAGCTCACCGGCCGACAGCGCCACGCTCGCACAGCGGGCGCTTGCCGCACTCCTGACGCGTGTCGGCAGCGACTCACAGGCCACCACCTCGACCGACACCGCCGCAGCAACGCCGCCGCCGATTACAAGCGAAGCCACCCCAACCCCAACTGCCACGAGCAACACCGGCAGCAAAGCCAAATCGACACCGGCCTCGAGCGAAGCGAGCGGCGCATCGGAAAGTCCCGGCGAATCCACCACGAGCGGCTCCTCGGAAGGTTCCTCCAAATCCTCGAAAGGCTCCGGCGAAAGCGAAAAAACGACGCCGGGCACGCCGATCAAACTGCCTGCGATCAAGCACGTATGGGTGATCGCGCTCTCCGGGACGAGCTTCAGCGCCGCGCTGGCGGACCCCGCAGCCGACCCCTATCTGGTCAAGCAGCTCGTGCCCAAGGGCACGCTGCTCAGCAACTACACGCTCAGCTCCAGCAGCGCGCTTGGCAATGGGATCGCACTGCTCGCAGGGCAGAGCGTGAACCTCGACACCGAACAGAACTGCCCCACCTACAGCGAACTGCAGCCGCCGACCGTCAACGCCACTACCGGCCTCGCCGAGGGCGTTGGCTGTGTGTACCCGGCAGCCGTCAAGACGCTTGCGGATGAGCTGACCGCCGGGTCGCTCACCTGGAAGGCCTACGTGCAGGACATGGAAGCGAACGCGCCGACCCCCAGCGGCACGGCGCCAACCACCGGCGCCCAGAGCGGCACAACCACCGGCTCTCCCAGCAACACGAGTTCGATATCGAGCGCCGCCGGCGCGTCCTCGGGGGCAGCCGGCGCGCAGCCACGGCCGACGACAGGCGTCGCCTGTCGTCGGCCCGAACTGGGCGTCGCCGACCCCAACCACACGCCCGTCCCCGGCGACCCCTACCTCACTTATCGCAACCCCTTCGTGTACTTCGACTCGTTGCTGAGCGAAGGCGCGTGCGCTAGCAACGACGTGGATCTGTCGCAGCTACAGGCGAGTCTCGCAACGCCTGCCAACACGCCGAGCCTCAGTTGGATCGTGCCCTCCGCTTGCAACGACGGCTCGGCCGCTCCCTGCGCACCGGGCTCACCGGCGGGGCTCGCGCCCGCCGACAGCTTCCTGAAGGAAGTCGTGCCTCAGATCCTCGCGACCAGCGCTTATGACAAGGAAGGCCTGATCGTGATCGTGCCCGACAGCCCGCCGTCCTCGCCTGCGAGCGCCGCAAGCAAGCCGGTCGGCGCGCTCTTGCTCTCCCCATTTGTGCATAGCGGTGCGCGGGTGGCCGAAAGCTTCAACGACTTCTCGCTTCTGAAGAGCATCTCCCTGCTCTTCGGAGTCCTCCCCTTGGGCCATGCCAACGACCAAGCAACCGTGTCATTCGGGGCAACGGTCTACGGCGCAAGTGGAAAGGCGGCCAACACCGCCTCCACGGCCAAGAAGGCGGCCCAGGCCGCATCAACACAA
>DATHMQ010000144.1:0-8053 GCA_035486935.1 Solirubrobacteraceae bacterium | reverse complement strand
TACCATGGGCAAATAGGGTGCAGATAGATGCGGCTAGTCGATTGGGTACACGTGCTTAGACGCCGAGTCAGTGGCTCACTCGCGGGCGGAAAGCAGGCCGAATCGTTCACTACCCAGTCATTCCGTTCGACCAAGGACGCCAGCTTCACGTTGCCACCCGACGCGCCTGCGTCGGTCGTGGCGAGCAATGAGCACGGGGCTTACTGTGTGCCGCAGTCCTCGCTGCATAGACCAGTCGCGCGGACGATCGTCGATGCTCGTGTGTGGGAGCCGAAGACACTGGACCTCGTGCGAAGAGCGAACGCCAGCGGCGACATCGTCCACGCGGGGACATTCTTTGGAGACTTCATTCCTGCATTGGCGAGTTCGCGCGAGCCGGGCGCGATTGTGTGGGCGTTCGAGCCAAACAGGGAGAACTACCGTTGCGCCCGGATCACGATCGATCTCAATGGCCTCCAGAACGTGGTCCTGACCCACGCAGGTCTAAGCCAGCGAAGCGAGACAGCGCTGCTGGCGACGAGCGATCGCAGAGGTGTGGCATTGGGTGGCGGCAGTCAACTCATACCTGACCCCGCCGGCGCTGAGGGCTTGAGCTACGAACAGGTGAATTTGGTGGCGATTGATGACGTCGTGCCAGGCGATCGCCGCGTGGCGGCGATCCAGCTGGATGTCGAGGGCCATGAGCAGGCAGCCCTCGCCGGCGCGATGCGCACGATTGAACGTTGCCGGCCGTTGATTGTGCTCGAGACCCTTCCGGCGGAAAGCTGGGTCGCAGAGCAGTTGGCACCGCTCGGCTATCGCGTCGCCGAGACGATCGACGCGAACACGGTCGTGCGACCCAGCTGATCTCTGGGCGCGACACGGGCTGTCGCAAAGGCATGCCTAGCGGGGCTTCTCGAGCAGGAACTGCGCGCCGATGATCGTCAGCTTCGCCGAATGAGCCGCGAGCTCGTTGACTGCGCGGGTGACGCCGTGGCCGAACCATTTGTCGCCCTGTCCGTAGTCGTCGCCGGCGATGAAGCCCCCGGCCTTGACCTTGCTGTAGTAGGCGTCGAGGTCGCGCTTGACACCCTCGTAGGAGTGGTCGGCGTCGATGTATACCCAGTCTAGGCTCTCGTCGGGGAAGGAAGCCGCCGCCTCGAGTGAGCGTGCGCGCTTGATGACGATCGCGCCGCTGTCGATCTCTGTGCGAAAGCGCGCAACGACACCTTCGTGCATCGCATCCATTCCCTGCTGCCCCGCAAGTGCGTGTCCGCCGTAGCTGGCGCCCTCGTACTTCTCCTCTGAGCGGTGCTCCCAGGAGTCGACAAGGTACAGCTGCTTCGGGTTGGAGACCCTGAGAATCGTAGCGGCGAAGTCGCCGCGATAGGTCCCGACCTCAGCACACACGGCCGCCCTGGGCAGGAGACCCAGCAGCTTGACTCGCTCTGCTCTGCGACGCCGCCACCGCCGCTTGTTGGGTATGCGCGTGGGATGCAGCAGCAATCTGGCCGTGCGACGCAGCCGGCGTCCGTAGGGCAGTGTCGCATCCAGCGCCGGCCTAGCGTCCATGGGCTCGATCGGGGCGGCGTTAGACGACTGCGAGCGTCTGCTGGTCGATCGGTGCTCCGCCGGAGAGCTCCGCGCACTCCTCGGCCAGCCAGTCTTCTCCGTACGCGCGCATGTCGTCGATGATCGGCAGCAGCGCGCGCCCCTTCTCCGTCAGCGCGTACTCGACACGGGGTGGCACCTCGGGGAACGTGTGGCGCTCGACGATCCCCTGCTCCTCCAGCGCCCGCAGGCGCAACGACAGCGTGCGCGGGCTGATACCGGCGAGCGAGCGTTCGAGCTCGCAGAAGCGCGAGTGCCCCTCGGCCAGGTCGCGCACCAGCAAGAGCGTCCACTTGCCGCACACGATTTCCGCGGTCATACACACGGGGCACGTTTCATCCATGGCCATTTCAACCTTTACTTTACCAACTGAAGTAAGGTGGGGACGACTGCCGTCGCGCGTACCCCTATCGCCCGACTGACGATGCTCAGGCAGCGCTGAGCGAAGGGTTGGAGTCCGCGTCGCGGTTGGCTTCCGCGGCGGCGACGTCCTCCATGGTCGTGCCCCTGCGCCCGTCGGACTGCATCAGCAGCTTGAAGTCGTGCGGGCTGGAAGCGACGCGCATTGCGTCCTCGAAGGTCACACGACCCGCCTTGACGTGGCCAAAGAGAGCCTGGTCGAAGGTCTGCATGCCGTAGTAGCCGCCGCTGGTGATCACCTCTACCAGCTTGCCCGTCTGGGCGGGGTCGACGATCATGTCGCGAACACGACCGGTCATGCGCAGGATCTCGCACACCGCCACGCGCCCGCCATCGGCACCAGGCACAAGTCGCTGGGAGATGACGCCCTTGATCGTGCCGGCGATCATGCTTCGCGCCTGGGCGTGCTGGTGGGGAGGGAAGAAGTCGAGCATGCGGTTGATCGACTCGGTGGCATCGACGGTGTGGATCGTCGACAGCACGAGGTGTCCGGTCTCAGCCGCCGATAGCGCCGTTTGCACGGTCTCCTCGTCGCGCATCTCCCCGACGAGGATCACGTCGGGGTCCTGACGCAGTACCCTGCGCAGGGCACGCTTGAACGAGGCGGTGTCCATGCCCACCTCGCGCTGGTTGATGACCGAGTTGATGTCCTCGTGGACGAACTCGATTGGGTCCTCGATGGTGACGATGTGCTTGTTCATCGTGCGGTTCATGTGGTCGATCATCGCCGCCAGCGTCGTCGACTTGCCCGAGCCGGTGGTCCCGGTCAACAGCACGATGCCGCGCTCCTCCTCGGCCAGCTCACTCACGACCGGCGGCAGCGACAGTTCCTCGATGCTGCTGATGTGGTGGGGGATCGCGCGGCAGGCCATCGAGATCACGCCGCGTTGCAGGAACGCGTTGATCCTGTAGCGGGCGACACCCTGAATTTCGAAGGAGAAGTCGACCTCGTGCTCGCGGGCGAACTCGGCCAGCTTGGCTTCGTCACCCAGCAGAGCTTTCAGCGCACCATCGGTGTCCTCGGCGCTCAGCGGCTGCGTGCTCGTGTCCATGATCAACTCGCCGTGCACGCGGTAGAGCGGCGCCGAGCCAACCTTCAGGTGCAGATCGGACCCCTCCTTGGCGACAAGCTCGCGCAGCGCAGGCATGACGTCGAACATGCCTACTGATCGGCAGCTCAGCCGGCTGGCTTGAATGCCGACTACCGCGGTGGACGATTCCCGTGCCGAGCACCCGGCGACCTGACGGGCCTGACAAGGACGCACACACAAGCCCTCCTGACGCGCGAGAGCCAAGCGGGGCAAGGACGCAGTGAGCGAAGCGTGCTCTGCACATACCGGCAGGGCACAGGCGATCTGACCGAGGACGCCGCCTCGCGCCGGCTATCGCGCGTCAGCTCAGGCGACGTCGCGGAGCTTTTGTGCCTCTGCGAGGCTCTGTAGCTTCTTCAAAGACTGGTTCTCGATCTGGCGAATCCGCTCACGCGTGACGTTGAAAGTGCGTCCGACCTCGTCGAGCGTGCGAGGGTGCTCTCCACCGAGCCCGTAGCGCAGCTCGAGCACGCGCCGTTCGCGGTAGGAGAGGTTCTCGAGTGCCTCGCGTAGCGCCTCCTTGGTGAGGATCTCTGCGGCGCGCTCGTAGGGCGACTCGGCGCGCTCGTCAGCGATGAACTGGCCAAACTCCGACTCCTCCTCATCTCCGACGGGCTTCTCCAGCGAGACGGGAGCCTGGGCGGAGCGCTTGATCGAGTCTACCTCCTCGGGGTCGATCCCGGTGACCTCGGCGATCTCGTCGGCGGTGGGCTCACGGCCGAGCTCGGTGACGAGCTTGCGCTCGGCGCGGCCGATCTTGTTGAGCTTCTCGACGACGTGCACCGGGATGCGGATCGTGCGAGCCTTGTCTGCGAGCGCCCGCGCGATCGCCTGACGGATCCACCAGGTGGCGTAGGTGGAGAACTTGAAGCCCTTGCGGTAGTCGAACTTCTCCGCGGCGCGAACCAGTCCGAGCGTGCCCTCCTGGATCAGGTCGAGGAAGGGAAGCCCCTGGTTGCGGTAGTTCTTGGCGATCGAGACGACGAGACGAAGGTTGGACTCGACCATCTTCTGCTTGGCGTCGAGGTCTCCGCGCTCGATCCGCTTGGCGAGGTCGACCTCCTCCTGGGCGGTCAGCAGACGGACCTTGCCGATGTCCTTCAAGAACAGTTGCAGCGAGTCGGTGGTCATGTCCGGCTTGAGGTCGAGCGCGGCTTTCGCTTTGCGCCGACCGCGCTTGTCTGGTGCACGCTCGACGAGCGAGGCAGCGGCGATCGCGGGGTCGATCTCCTCGACGAGCTCGATCTCCGAGCGCTCGAAGAAGCCGTGGAGCTCTTCGACGTCGGACTCGTCCAAGTCCAGCTCGGATACTGCCTTGGTTATCTCCGCATAGGAGAGGACTCCCACCTGCTGCCCCTTGGCAACAAGGCCCTTGACCTCATCCAGCTCCTGCAGCTCGACTACTGACATTCGTGTTTCCATTTCTTCCGTCGATCGACAACCCGAAGGCGAGGTGGCCTCGCGCAGTTTTATGGCTGAGAACAGCTACCCGTCGGACATACGGCCGCAGCCCTGTCGACGTTACATATCCACTCGGTAGTTCAGGCTCTCATGCTAACGCCTCGAGCCTGATGTTAGAGCGTTTGCCGATCCGCTCGCAGGGTCGCGTTAAGCAATGATGTGCACATGAGCCCTTCCAAGAAGAGTGAGCCGGCGGACAGTCCGGGGGTCCTTTCGAGCCTTCCCCGTACACGCCCGCAACGCGCGAGCCCACGCAGGGCGGCCGCACGCAAGGCCGCTGCGGCGGGCGCCGCCGCCACTACACGTCCCAGCGCGGTCGGTGCCAAACGCGTGCGCAGCGCGCCCAAGCGCACGGCCGGTCCGCCTCCGAGCGAGCGGGCGCCCAGACAGGGCTTCGAGTGCGAGGGCGAGCGCGCTAACGGATCAGTTCAGCCGCCGGGCGGTGCCGAGCTGGTGGCGGGCGCGGCCGAGCTGATTGGAGAGCTGGCGAAAGCTGGCATCTCGACGGGAGAGCGCTTGTTCAAGGACGTGCTCTCGCGCCTGCCGCTCTCCTGAGTCTGTCTGTATACTGCCCCGCACGCCGAGCTGCCACGACTCTGATCGAGGCAGACGGGGGACCCATTGCGGATCTACCGGATCCGCTGGGGCGAATCGGTCCGCCAGGGCCGTAGCGCCGCACCAGTGCTGCGCGAGCCCGTCAGCTCACCCCGTAGGCGTGGACGACGATGTCAGTGAACTTCAAGACACCTGCGCTTCTGCTCGCCCTGCTCACGGCGATGGCCCTGTGCTGGGGCGGCACGGTGAGCGCGCTCGCCAACACCGGCGGCGCCGCGGCGGCCCCCTCGACACCCACCAGCCCCCCACCGGCGAAAGCCCGCCCGAGCGGCATCGCCACGTGGTTCGGCCCGGGCTTCTACGGCAAGCAGACGGCGTGTGGGCAGACGCTCACCCCTGCGGTGGTGGGTGTGGCGAACCGAACGCTTCCATGCGGCACGCTCGTGTCGGTCACCTACGACGGTCACAGCCTGACCGTGCCAGTGCTCGATCGCGGACCCTACAGTCACCGCGCAGAGTGGGATCTGACGGCCGGAGCGGCGCAGAGCCTCGGCATCACCGAGACCGTCCGCATCGCCACTCATATCGTCGGCAAGACGACCAACACACCCTCGCTGGGCCTGCCACCGGTCTCTCCGAGCGCCGCGCTCGCCGGTGGCGCCGTGGCCGGCTGAGCCGCACGTCCTCAGACAGACTCGTCGATCGAGGCAGGCCGGCCGGCTGTGACACGGGCGGCGGAACGGTCCGCGTATAGCCCAATGTCCGCGTGCGCGGCCAGCGCCGAGGCCTCGAGCCCGTCGTCGGGACAGACGGCGGTGCCGATCGCCACGTCCAGTGGCGCGCCATCCTTGCCGCGGCAGGACGCGACCGCATGTGCAAGGCTGCCGGCCAGCTCACGAGCACCGACGCGATCGGTTTCTGGCATTAGCAGCCAATAGCGACCCGGCCGCTCGCGTGTCAGAGAGCCGGCTCGCTTGCCCAGCACCACCGCGAGCGCCCCCTCGACACGAGCCAGCACTCCGGCGAGCCCCCTGGAGAGGTCCTCACGACGCAGGCGCTCGATGTCGCGGAGCTCGACGAGGAGCACCGCGAACGGCAGCCTGTCCTGCTCGTATCGCTCCAGTTGGCCGCCGATCGACTTGATCCACGCCGCCGGGCCCTCCTCGCGGCGCTCGTCACGAATCTCGATCTCGGCCGCTCGTGCGCCAGGTGGAATCGGCGGCGACTCGTCCCATGACAGCGGCCGCTCGGGGGAGTGGCGCTCATCGATGATCATCGCGTGGCGGCCTGAGGCGCCCGCGGGGGCCACCCCGACCGTGACAGCCTCGGTGTCGGCCGCCACCACCGCGATTTCATCATCGCGGGAGCTGTCAGCTGCCGTCATCGCTTCCGCCTCCAGCGCAACGGCGAGCGCCTCGGCGCAGACATATGCGAGTCGATCGGCAATATCTCCGACTTGACGCGGGGACGGCTCGGTCATCTGGTCGAGCAGCGCCTCCCACAGCACGCCACGTAGTGCCTCAACCGCTCTGACCACCGCGGTGCTGTCGCGGGCGCCGGCAATCTCAGCCAGCCGCCGTGCGTGCGCCACCCCTGTGCGGGCGTCACCCCCATTTCCGGTCAGACGCCCAAGCTCGACGTCGGACTGCATGGCCCGGACCGCCTGCGCACACAGCGGTGGTGCTTCGTAGGCGAGCCGCTCGAGCGGAACCTCGCCGATAGCGTCCAGCCGGCGAGAGCGGATCAGCGCTATCACCCATCGCCGTGCCAACTCCTCGGCGCGGGCAAGCAGCGCATCGCCAGGGAAGTCTGAGACTGGCCGCGCGCGAGGACCTACGTACGTGTGGAGATCTTCGTGCACGTGCGTTGAATATCAGCAGGCGGGGACAGCTACTTGGTTTCGCTGCGTTCGAGTTTCTTGAAGGCCTTGGCTTCTTCTGCTTCTTCTTTGGCGAACTGTTTGCGCGCGGCTTCTTCGGCCGCTTTCTTGGCTTCGGCGTCGGCGGTCGTCTTCTTCGACTTTTTCTTTGTCTTGGTGGTGGACGAGGCTTTCTTCTTCCCCCCACCCTTCTTGCCTTTGCCGGAGCCTTTCTTGGTCTTCTTGGATTCATGTTCGGCCGCTTCTGCAGCCCTCCGAGCCGCTTCTTTCGCCTTCTTGGCTTCGGCGATCGACGCGGCTTCAGCTGCGGCTTCGCGCTGCTTGGCCTGCGCTTCGCCGGGTTCTTCTTCGCCACCTGTGGCGGTTTCCGCCGCTTCAGCCTTGGATTCCCGGCCCTTGGCTTCTCCCCCACCAGAAGATGAGCCACCACAGCCGGCAAGCAAGGCGGCGAGCGCGGCCAACACTAGACTGAGGAGCAGCGCCCGACGGAAGCCTCGGACGTCCGTGGAGCCACCTGGTTGCTGTTGACGGTCGTTCATGTCTAGAGATGGGCCTTGTTTGCTTGGCCCGGCTGGGCGCGCGGGTGTCTACTGCCCTTCGCTCGATGGCTGCTGCCCGCTGCCGGTGGCGGAGCTGGCTTGCCCTTCTTCGGTGCTCTTGGCTTTCTTCTTCGCGGCTTCCGTCAGCTTCTTCGCTTCGGCTTTCGCGGCTTCTTCGGTTTTCTTGGCGCTCGCTTCCGCCGCCTTTTCCTTCTGCTTGGCCTTCTTGGTGGCGGCCGCCTCTATCTTCTTGGCCTTCTTTGTCGCTTCCGCTTCTATTTTCTTGGCTTTCGCTTCGGCGACTTCTTCCTGCTTCTTGGCTTCGATGCTCGACAGCAGTTCTCGCTCCTTGTTGAGTTCTGCCGCTTCCTGTTGCTTCTGGGCTGCTTCTTCGCTTCGTTCGATCTGCGCCGCGTTTGGTTCCGGGACTTTGGAGGTGTTGGTCGAGGAGCCCCCACACCCGTCGATCGCGCTGGAGCTGGCGATGAGGATGAGACAGGGGAGCGCTGTGTGCAGGA
>DATHMQ010000143.1:0-4222 GCA_035486935.1 Solirubrobacteraceae bacterium | reverse complement strand
TCCCGGCAGGCAGCTCGATCCCATCCCGCGCGAGCGTCGCCACGGCGTCCTTGCGAACGTCCTCGAAGAAGTTGCTGACGACCAAGGGGCCAGCCATTCCTGCACTCTTCCCGAAGAATACCGCTAGGACGGCTGCTCTTACGGACCTGCGTGTGGCCGTCAGGTGGCCGTGACTCTGCATCCCGAGGGGGAAACGGGGGGTACGAGAGGAAATGAGACGGCCACCAAACTCTCGAGCGATTCTCGGAACATATGGGCCAAGTTCGCGAGGTCGCTCAGCTTGTCAAAAGCCCGGTAGCCGATTTCGAATCCCCCTGGGGACACAGCGATGGCTGCGAAAAAACAGCACCATTCGCCGTCGCCGTGGCCAAAAAGCCAAAACCCATCAGGGTCGACAGGGCAACCGGCGGGAACGGCTCGCCGAAGCTCACGCCTTCGAACGTCTGCGCCTCGTTGATGTAGCGCTGCGTGGGTCACCCACTTCGCCGGGGTCGTCGCGGCGGTCGCCTACGACAACCTGACCGCCGCGGTCGGTGAGCGTCAAGATAGATGTCCGAAAATCGTTCACTGCAGATTGCACGATTCGGCGGCCGCTTTGGCCGGGTTGAGATGGACGGCGCCGATGGGATTCCAGTTGCGAATCCCCTGCGTCCAACGGCGCGGGGTACGGCGCCGAGCTTGGGTGTAGAGTGCGATGCGGTGCGCCAGAATCGCGCCGTCTCGGCCCTCGTGTCGGTCGTCGGGGGTGACGTAGCGCAGGGCGCTGTGCAGGTGCTCGGTGTTGTACCAGGCGACGAATTGTTCCACCCACCGCCGGGCGTGCTCGAGCGAGGCGAAGGGCTTTCGGGGATAGCCCGGCCGGAACTTCAACGTCCGGAAGAGTGCTTCGACGTACGGGTTATCGTCGCTGACGTGCGGGCGGCTGAAGGAGGGCACGACACCAAGCCGCTGAAGCGTCGCGAGCATGGTGGAGCCTTTCATCGGACCGCCGTTGTCGGCATGCAGCACCAGACGCGCCGGGTCGACCCCTTCGCGCTCGCACGCCCATTCCACCATCGATGCGGCGATGTCCATCGATTCCTCCGCATGGACCTCGGCCGCGACGATCTTGCGGCTGTAGATGTCGACCGCCAGGTACAGGTACAGGAACGCGCCTCGCATGGGTCCTCGCAGGTAGGTGATATCCCACGTCCAGACTTGGCCCGGCGCCGTGGCGACATAGGCGTTGGGTTTCTTGTTCTTGCGTGGGCGGGACGGCTCGCGATGGGCCATTAGCCCTTCGGCGTGGAGGACCCGGTAGAAGCTCGATTCCGAGGCGAGATAGATTCCCCGGTCGGCCAGCCTCGGAA
This sequence comes from Solirubrobacteraceae bacterium, assembly GCA_035486935.1. Lineage (GTDB taxonomy): Bacteria > Actinomycetota > Thermoleophilia > Solirubrobacterales > Solirubrobacteraceae > Palsa-744. The sequence goes on along the minus strand of DATHMQ010000143.1, from coordinate 2,873 downwards.
CGATTTGCTTGGGCGACAGCTCCCGAAACTCGGGACTGTTCGCCGTGGCCACGATAGCGGCCCGCTCCTCGGCGGTCAGCGCGTGCGCGGGCGTCTGCTGCGGGCCCGCTCGACCATCCTGCCCGCCATCGACGGCCTTCCAGCGACGGACCGTTCGAGCGCTCAGCGAAAGCGCATCGCAGGCCGCTTCGAAGCTTGCGCCGTCCTGCTCGGCTTGCGCCACCCACTCGAGGATCATTCGTCGGTCTCCGGCTCCGTGTCGTCGTCCCCGGCCCCCCAGATGGCTCGGGCTTTCCTAAGAAACTCAGCCAGGCGTGGGGGCGGGGATGAGGGCGAAGCCGAGCGCATCGGCACGCCGGCGTAGGTTGTCGATCGTGCGCTTTCGGTAACGCTCCTCGTAGTAGTCGGCTCCCGGGTCGACGTAGGCCAACCCGTAACGGAGCGTGTTGTAAAGCAGCACGGCGATCTTGCGTGCGGTTGCTGTCACCGCCTTTGCCTTGCCCGCGCGGACCGCCAGTCGACGAAAGAAGGCGCCCAGGGCCGTATCCGTTCTGCCGACCGTTGTCGCGGCGAGCCGCAGAAGGACGGCGGCTCGGTTGGTGGACCGTCGCGTGCGGGAGCTGAGCACCTTGCCACCGGAGATCTTGCTGCCGGGCGCGAGGGTGAGCCACGACGTGAAGTGCTTCGCCGTGCGCCACCGGCTCATGTCCGTGCCGCACTCGGCGACGATGCGCAGGGCGGAGTACGGACCGATGCCGTTGATCTGCGTCAGATCGACGCCAAGCAAGGCATGCAGCATGGGCCGGACGTCGAAGGCCGGCCCATTCTTCTGCGTCTCCCGAGAGCGCGGTGGTGGCGGCGGCGATGCGGCAGCATCTGTCGGCAACGCGCGGACGCTCCGTTCGATTTCGGCGTCGCAGTCCTGAACCTTGGCCTGGTAAGTGTCGTAAAGCTCGATCGCTTGCCGGAGTGCGAACACGTGCTCGGGCTGGTAGTTGCCGGTGAGGGCCTCTCGGATCGTCTCCGCCGACGACTTGCAACGCACGTCGCGGAAGGCCGCGAGGGCCTCGGCGTCGCGCTCACCGGCGACGATCGCTCGTAGGATGCGCATCCCGGTCACCCCCGTGACGTCGCTCACGACGTGGTGCAACTGGAGATTCATCTGCATCAGGGCCTTCTGCATATGCTGCACGTGGGATGCCGCGTACTCGAGCATGCGCTCGCGATGCCGCAGGTAAGCCCGTAGCGCCACGATCGCCGCCCCGGGACGGAAGCTGGCGCGCAAGAGTCCGAAGGTATGGAGCTGCTGAATCCACTGCGCATCATTGACGTCCGTCTTGCGTCCCGGAACGTTCTTCGCGTCGCGCGCGTTTACGAGCACCACCTCGAGCCCGCGCCCCTCGAGGATCTCGAAGACTGGCACCCAGTAGATTCCCGTCGACTCCATCGCAACCGTTGTAATTCCGCGCTCTACGAGCCAATCGGCGAGGCGATTCAGATCCCCCGTGAAGCTCTGGAAAGAGCGCACCGGCTCGGCATCCATGTCAGAGGGAACGGCGACTACGTGGAACCTTGAGCCTATGTCGACGCCAGCGGCGCGACGGTTGATGAGGGTCAGCGCCGGTGGCGTGCCCGCGACCTTCTTCTTGATCTTCTTGCTTGCCATGGTGTCTCCAGGGGTTGGGCCAGGAAGGTGGGAGCGCACCACAAGATCACTTTCCTAAACGGGATCGCTCAAGGCGTCACCACTACCAAGTGCGCAACGCTCCGTGGACCATGTTTTTTTACGGGTTCGAGAACGCCAAAAAGCAGCCGGCCTCGCCATCCAGGCCCAACGTCGCTCGTAGCCCACCCGAGTTTCTCTTCCTAGAGGTGGGGCTCCGCCCATGATGGTTTTTTTGCAGCACCAGCAGTGCCGCCGTCTCCGCGAGCCCCCTGTCCTTGCGCTGAAGCTGCTTCTCGAGATCGCGGATCCGCCGTGTATCCGCCGACGACGACCGCGATGACTTCGACGATGAGCCAAGAGCCTCCAGAGCCGCCTGCTTCCACTGCTCCAGCTGCGATTGGTGGATCCCCCGACGACGAAGAAATTCCCCCAGCTCCGACTCCCCGAGGCGACCGGCTCCGATCACCGCAGCGAGCTTCTCCTCGGCGGACCAATCCTCCGGACGACGCGCTTCTTGCTCCCGCTCTTCGCCGATCGGCATCCGCCGAACCTTCGCGTCTCGAAGCCACTTCGACAAGCTGGTTTGAGATACTCCGACTTCCTTCGCCAAAGTCGCTGCCGTCCGACCCTCCGGTCCCGCCATCCGCTGCACCATCTTCGCCTTGAAGGCCGCGCTATACGTCTTCTGCACTCGATCGCCTCACCGCGCCCCCAAGGCTTCCTCGCTACCTCGGCTCCCGCGGAAGCTCGAGGGCCGGACAACTACTCTGACGCAGGGGGGATCGTGCCGCACCTTCGCGGTGGAGAGCGCGTCGAGCTCGTCAACCTGGCAGCCACAGGCCCCCTCGTGTTCGATCTGCCCAAGCACTACTTCACGTTTGCGACCCACGTGCGAGGCCGATCGGAAGAGCATCGCGCACGCCTCACGAGCGTCTTCATCGAGCCCGAAGCCGCGCGGCTTTCGATGGTATGGCAGACGTCGATTCCCGTTCGCCCGGCCGACCTCGACTACCTGGACGAGACTATCGTCGCAGAGAAGGCCTACCTGGCATGAGCGAGGTCGTGGTTCTTTCGGTGGGGGCGCGCACGCCAGTTGGTCTGACTGCCGAGGCCTCCGCGGCAGCGGTTCGTGCAGGGATTTCTCGTGTTCGTGAGCATCCGTTCCTTGTCGACGCCGCGGGTGAGCCGCTCATGGCAGCGATCGACG
>DATHMQ010000142.1:0-9938 GCA_035486935.1 Solirubrobacteraceae bacterium | reverse complement strand
CCCAGACGCACCGTGCTGGCGCTGACCTCCATAACGGTCACGAGAATGTCCTCGCCGATCACGACGCGCTCTCCCGGACGTCGCGCCAGTATCAGCATCGCTTCAGATTATGAAGCTATTCGCGTCGTCTCGTCTGAGAGCACGAACAAAGGGGCCTGCAACTGGGCCTCCGGGTTGGCGTTGATCACCTGATAGCCGCGGCCTTCGTGGACCACTAGCGGCGCGCGCAGGTTGGCGGTGATGTCGAGCGGGTTGGGTGTAGCGCGCACGGTCACGTACAGCGTTACGTCCTCTGCCTCCGCCTCGATGCCGGTCCGCTCGACGTCCTCGGGCGCCATGTGCAAGGAGAACTCCGAGAAGAACGGCTCGGGGCGCACGACCGGCAAGGCGAGCGCCGGCTCATCGACCGAGTGCAGCCATAGGAAGCCGGTTCCGGGGTTGCGGTCAAGCAACGTGTAGCGCGAACCCCCGAGGCCGATCAAACCGAAGGGAAACTCGATCACATCCCCCTCGGCGACCTGCACCTCTCCGAAACGGATGCTCTGGAATGTCACGGACACGTTGGCTCTCTCCTCGGCGGGCTACTGCAGGAACTGGAGTAGGGATTCTTGGACGATGCTCGCGCCGGCACGCAGCGCCGCCTCGTAGGCGGCCTGCTCGTTGGAGTAGGCGATCGAAGTCTGGGCGATGTTCGCACCCTCTGTGTTGGCGAGGCTCGCGGCGATCGAGCCCTGCAGCGATTCGATGCGACTCGTGGCCGTCTGCAGCTGGTCGGTCACGCTCCCGGCCGTCGCTTGCAACTGGCTCAAGGTGTCGATGTTCGATTCGAGGCTTTTCAGGTCGCTGGAGCCGAGCGCGCTGACGTCTTCGGCGCTGCCACCGCGCAGGTGTTCTGAGATCGTGCGCAGCGTGTCGAGCAGCTTGCCGTCGCCCGAGCCTTGCCCGTTGCCGAGCAGCGAGGAGATGTTCGTGCTGATGTCGACAGAGACGCCGGGCCCGATCGCGCGTGTGACGGTGCCGTTGTCACCCTGGTAGGCGTCTTCGGCTCCCTGTGCGTAGGGCGCGGTCGTGGTCGCCGTACCTGAGAACACGTACTGCCCGGCGTACTGCGTGTTCGCGTCCTGCTTGACGGCTTCGGTCAGCTGGTCGACCTCGGTGGCGATGCTTTCGCGGTCGCTCTGGTTCTCCGTGCCTGTCGAGCTCTGCACCAGCAGCTCGCGCACTGTCTGCAAGACGTTTGAGATGTTGGCCATCGCGCCGCCGGCGGTGTTCTCCCAGGAGATCCCTTCCTGGGCATTGGTCGCATAGGAGCTCAAGCCGTCGAGCTGGCTCTGCAGGTTGATCACCTGGCTGGCGCCGTAGGGATTGTCCGACGGTTCGAGGATCGTCTTGCCCGAGGAGAGTTCGTTCGACGTGCGCTCCAGCGTCGCCAACGAAGAGTTGATGTCGTTGAGCGTCGTGGCCGTGACCATCGCGGGAGTGATGCGTTCGGTCATGGCCGCGCCCCCCCGAACCCAGCGATCTTGCCCTCGCCCATAGGACAGGCTCTGGTTGCTTGGATGTGGAGACCGCGCATCGCTACAAACCCACTGTTCCGGTGTGCTCGATCAACGTTTCGAGCATGCTGTCCATCGCGGTCAGCGTGCGCGCCGAGGCTTGGTAGCCGCGCTGGAAGCTGATCAGGTTGGTCATTTCTTCGTCGAGTGAGACGCCCGAGACGCTCTGACGCTGGTTGGCAATCGCGGTAACCGTCGTCTGCAGGTTGGCCTGCTCGTCCTTGGCCGTCTGCACGCCTGTTCCGACCTGCTCGACAAGCGCTGCATACCCCTCTTCAGCAGCACCCCCGCGCAGTGCCGCGATCGCCTGGGCGACGTCGTTGCCCCCGGCAGCTTTGGTCGATGAGGTTTGCACCTGGGCGGCCGTGACCGCCACCTGCAGGGTGGCAGCGGTTGTGCCGGAGAAGAACGGCGTGCTTGTGTGCAATGCGTTGACCGTGCTCGCCAACGTGTTTGCGACGTTGTCCAGGGCCGTTTGGTAGCCGCTGAGCGCCCCGGTCGGAGCCGTCAGCCCGAGCAGCGCGCCGAGCTTTCCGCCGGCGGCCGGCGTGAGCGCCTGCGGCCAGTTGACCGTCGTGCCTTCGACCAGTGGCTTGGCAGCATCGCCAAAGCTGACCGTGTCGGTGCCGTCCGGCTGCTCGCTGACAGTGACCTGCGCGAGGCCTGAGAGCTTGTCAAGCAAGAGATCGCGCCGGTCGAGCATTTCGTTCGGCTTCTGGCCCGCTTGTTCGGCGAGCTTGATCTGGCCGTTGAGCTGAGCGATCTGATTGGCGTCGTTTTGCACTTCGCCAGAGGGCCCGGTGAGGGCCGCATACTGTTCACCGGCCTGGCTTGAGATCGTCGATAGTTGCGCGCTGAGTTCATGGAAAGTGTTTGCCAGCGATTTGCCAGCGGCCACAACACCTTGCTTGGCGGCAATGTTTGTGGGGTCGTTGGCAAGTTCGCTCCAGGAGTTCCAGAACGCTGAGATCTGGCTGGCAAGACCAGAGCTCGAGGGTTCGTTGAACGCCGCCTGCGCTTGCGTCAGCTCTTCAGACTGGGTACTCGCTTCGCTCAGCGAGCTGTTCTGCGTGCGGTACTGCGCGTCCAGGTAGACGTTGCGCACGCGCGTGATCGTCGCGACGCTGACGCCGGTACCGAGCTGTGCGCCCTCTCCCGTCAGCGGCGAGATCGCAGGGATGACGATCGGCTCGTTGGTCTGCAGCACCGCCCTCTGGCGCGAATAGCCTTCGGTATCCGAGTTGGCGATGTTGTTGCCGGTGACGTCGAGCGCCGCTTGCTCGGCGACCAGTCCGCTGAGCGCGGTTTGCAGTCCCTGCAGGGTTGGAATCGACATGGGCTTAGGCGCGTAGGTCCAGGACGTGCAGGTTGCCGTTGGGGCGCGCCCGCGTGATCGGCGTGGAAGAGCCGTGTGTGTCGTAGCCTGTGACTCCGTCGAGCGCCAGCACACCCATCAGGTGGTCCAGAAAGCCCAGTTCGATCTGCATCAGCGCACGGTTGCAGGAGTGCTCGCGCTGTAGCTCGCGCAACAGCCCTCGCAACTCCGCGCTCAGAGCGGAGGCACGCTCGGCGAGGGCATAGTCCATCAACGTGCACAGGCGCTCGAGCGTCACAGCCTCGGCCGCGATCCCCAGCCGCTCGCCGCTGCGTGCAAGCAGACGCGAGCGCTCCTCCTCCAACAACTGGCGACGACCCATCTCCCCGCGCAGGATCCCGGCCAGGCGCACGACTGTGTCCACATCGCGCGCACGGATCGCCTTGCCCTGCTCCAACACGACCCCGAGCAGGCTGCGCGCCGAGCCGATCTGCGCGTCCAGGTGTGCGAGCACTTCCACGGCCAGCGCACGATCCTGGGCGAGCCCCTCAGGTGCGGCCAGCGCGATAGAGCTCATGCGCCCGTGCCTCCGGTGGGGCCATCGGGTGCGGTGACAGATGGGCTGTCGTCTGTTGGGATTGGCGTGCTCACGCCTTTACTTACGCTCGTACCGCCTGTCGTTACCCCACCTTCCCCGGCGCCGTGCGCGGCTGCTCCTGCCAGCTGGCGGGTCATCTGAGCGGCGAGGCCGAGCCCGCCGGCGCTCATCACGCCGCTGGTCAAAGCCTGCGGCAGCATCGAGGACAGCGGACTGCTTGCGCCGCCGCCGCCGCCGCCGCCGCCGCCTGCAGAGCCTTCCGAAGATTCTCCTTCCGCGCCACTTTCGCCGCCGAGGCCACTGCTCGCCGTCAGCGATTGCGATAGCTCTTCGACCAGCATCTGTTCGAAGGCAAGCGCTGTCTCGTAGGCCTTTTGCGTGTCCGCGGAGCCTTTGCGGACCCAGGCAGGCTCGAGCGTCTGGTTGACGGTGGGTAGGCCGCTCGAAGACAGCGGCGAGCCCGAGGACAGCGGGACGCTCACGACGGGCGCAGCTCGTTGGCGATCGACATCATCTGACTCTCGGTCTGGATCGCCGAGCTGCTCATCTGGTAGGCGCGTTGGGTGCTCACCATCAATGCCATCTCCTTCGACATGTCTACGTTGGAGCCCTCCAAAGCGCCTTGGCGAATTTTCGCGGCGCCCGATGCCACTGGCTGAATCGCGCCACTGGCCGTGGTCGGCGTCAGCGTGCCACCGCCGCCCGCAAGCAGGTGGTCCGGCGAGGCAACGGTGACCAGCTTGATCTGGCCCAGCGTGCGCTTGCCGGCGCTCACGCTGCCATCTATGCCGATCTTCACTTCAGCGGCCGAGGCCCCTGCCGGCAGTTTGATCGGCGGTTCGAGCGAGTTGCCTTCGGCGTCGACGATCGTGCCGCTCCCACCGACGGCGAAGCTGCCGTCGCGGGTAAGCGCCGGCTGGCCACCGGGACCCTTGACCTGGAAGTAGCCCTCGCCTTCGATCGCCAGGTCGAGCGGATCGCCGGTTTCCTGGATCGGCCCCTGGGCATGGCTGCGTCCGATCGCTTGCGCGCTTGCCCCGGCGCCGATGCTCGATTCGGTGCCGGCCTCGTCCACGGCGTTGTAGAGCAGGTCGCTGAAGGCGACGCGCTCGGATTGGTAGCCGGTCGTGGAGATGTTGGCGAGATCGTTTGAGACCGCGTCCAGCTGTTCCTGCTGGGCGGACATGCCCGCCGCCGCGGAATAGAGGCCTTCGAGCATCAGGTGCTCCCATTCAGCGAGCCGACCTGCGAGGCGGACTCCTGCAGGGTCTGGCCGATCGACTGGATCGCCTGCTGACCGGACTGGAAACTGCGCAGCGAAGTGATCATTTCGACCATGATCTTCGCCGCGTCCACGCCCGAGCCCTCCAACGAGCCCTGGCGTACCGTGCCGCTCGGCTTGCCGGAAGGGCTGCCTGTGTAGAGGTTTTCGCCTTGCTTGACGGCTCCCGGCACTTCAAAGACGCCGAGCGCGCTCGGTGCGACGGTACCGTCGGCGGCGACCTTCACCGGAGCTCCGCTCTGGTCGAGCACGGGGTCGCCGCTCGCGTCCGTCAGTACCCCCTGCGCGGAGTTGGTGAACTGTCCGTCGCGGGTGTAGCGCACGCCTTGAGCGGTCTTGACCGCGAAGAAGCCGCTGCCGGCGATCGCGAAGTCGAGCGGTTCGCCGGTTTCCTGCAGCGAGCCCTGCGTCATGTCGGTGTAGGTCTTGCCGAGCGCCACGCCGGCATCGACCGATCCGATCGCCGGCCCACCCTCGCTGTTGGCCAGCAGCACGTCGCCGAAGCTGTGTTGCGAGGAGTCGTCAGGCTTGTAGCCAGGCGTCGAGGCGTTGGCCAGATCGTTTGAGAGCTGATCCTGGCGGACCTGCTCGGCGACCATCCCGGTGGCGGCGATATACAGGCCAAGATCCATGTCCCCCCGGGTGTTCGACCGCGGGCGGCGATTCTTTAGGCTCAGCCGACAGCGCTGAACAGCGACAGCTCGTCGGAGAGCCGGTCGTACAGGCGCCCGCGCAGCTGCGTGTGGATCTGCGAGACGCGGCTCTCGGACACGCCCAACCGAGCGCCGATGTCGCGCAGCGTCCAGTGCTCCAGGTAGAGCAGTACGGCCACTTCGCGCTCGACAGACGGGAGCAGCGCGAACGCCGCGCGAAAGCGTTCCTTGGCTTCGCGGCGCTCGGCGCACACGATCGGGTCACAGTCGGCGTCCGGGCTCTCCAGGGTGTCGATCCGCTCGATCGTCGCGTTCTCATCAGAGCGCACCGTGCGGTTGAGCGAGCCGACCTCCGCCAACGCGACCTCGTCGAGGCGGCCCACGAGTTCTCGCGGATCCATGTCGACCATCGCCGCCAACTCCTCGCGGCTCGGCTGGCGGTCGTGGTTGGCGAGGAACACCTCGCGCGCATGGTTGATAGCGCGCTCGTCGCGGCGCAGCGAGCGGGGCGCCCAGTCGTGGCGGCGCAGCTCGTCGAGCACCGCGCCGTGGATGCGCGTCCACGCGTACTGCTCGAGCGTCGCGCCCTTCTCGGGGTCATAGCGCTCGATCGAACGGATCAGCGCCTCCAGGCCGCAGGAGAGGAAGTCCTCGACATCGCACTGGGCCGGCACCTCGCGCACCTTGCGGTAGACGATGTAGCGCACCATCGGCGTGAAGATGAAGATCAGCTGGTCGCGCAAGCGCAGATCGCCGCTCTGGCGGTACTCGCGCCATGTCCTGAGGGCCTCCGCCGCGGAGATCCTCACGGCCCCTTTTGCGATCGTTTCCATTTGTTACTCCGATTTCGAGGGAACTGCGAACAGGTGCCCCCGCGTGCGCCAAACCTGCCCGCGGTCCGAGATGCGCTATTTGCGAAGATTTCGGCGCGGACCGTATCGGCCGCTCCGGTCGTAATCGTTTGATTGGCTCGATCCGGGCCAGTTAGCCAACTCGCTCAGATATCGCCGCGAGCGGTCGATGACCATGCGTGTAGATGGCTGCCCCACGCAACCTGAGCCCTGACGAGAGCGCAGTTCTGGCCGCCGAGCTCTCGGCGCGCGCCCAGCGGCTGCTCGCCGCCGGCGATCTCGACGGCTACCGCCGGCTGTTCGACGAGCTCGACTCGATCACCGACCCCCACCGCCGCTACCAGACCGGCACCGGCCTCATCGAGCAGGGCTTTGCAGCAAGCGGCGATGGCTCCCGCGCGCGCGTGGGGAGGCTGTTTTCGGCAATTGCAACCGGCGCCGTCGAGCTGCTCGACCGACAACCGAGCGAGCCCAAGCTGCTCAACTACGCGGGCGTCGCCTTTTATGAGCTGTGGAGCCTCGACGCCGCTCGAGCCCTGTTCAAGGCAGCCAAGCGCCTAGACCCACGCTCAGAGCAGGTGGACGGCAACCTGGCCGCACTCGCGGGGCGACGACGGCAACTACGCAGCGCCGGCCGCGCAGCACCCCAACATCCCGCGCTCGTCGAGTTGGCAAGCCGGGCGCTCGAGATCGCAGGGCGTGCACGACCTGCCACCAGCATGCGCCTGAGCCTGTGCATGATCGTGCGCGACGAGCAGGAGATGCTGCCGCGCTGCCTCGCCTCCGTGGCCGATGCGGTCGACGAGATGGTGATCGTCGACACCGGTTCCACCGACGCCACGGTCGAGATCGCTCGCTCGTTTGGGGCGCGCGTGCTGTTCCACGAGTGGACTGGCTCCTTCGCACAGGCGCGCAACGTCTCCTTCGATGCGGCCGAGGGCGACTGGCTGCTGTGCCTGGACGCCGACGAGGTACTCGTCGAGGAGGACGCGCCGCTGCTGCGCTCGCTCACCGGACGCACCTGGCGCGAGGCGTTCTACCTCTCTGAGACCAACTACACCGGCGATCTCGAGGACGGCACCGCCGTCACGCACAATGCGCTGCGCGTTTTTCGCAACCGGCCGGAGTACCGCTTCGAGGGCCGCCTGCACGAGCAGATCGCCCACTGCCTGCCCGGCTACCTGCCAGAGCGCGTCGAGGCGAGCGGCGTGCGCATCGAGCACTACGGCTATCTCGGCGCCGTGCGCGACAGTCGCGAGAAGTCGCGCCGCAACATCGAGCTGTTGCATTTGCAGCAGGCCGAGAGCCCGCCCACGCCGTTCCTGCACTACAACCTCGGCTCCGAGTACGCCGCCGCGAACGAACCGCAGGCCGCGCTCGCCGAGTTCGAGCGCGCCTGGAAGTTGCTGCAGAGCCTTCCCGATCGCGACAGCTACCAGTTCGCGCCGGCCCTGATGAGTCGCATGGTCAAGGCGCTGCGCGCATGCGGCCGTCCGACGGATGCAATCGCCCGTGCCGAGGAGGGACTGCTGCGCTTCCAGGGCTTCACCGACCTCGTGCTCGAACAGGCGATCGCCGCGATCGCGTTGGAGCAGAACGAGCGAGCGGTCGAGTTGCTCGAGCGCTGCATCGAGATGGGCGACGCGCCGCGACGCTACACCGCCACGCAGGGCAGCGGCAGCTACCTGCCGAGGTTGCAGCTGGCCGAGCTCAGACGGGCAGCGGGAGACTACGCGGAGGCGACTAGGCTGCTGGAGCATTGCCTGCGCGAGCACCCGCGTTTCATCGGCTCGGTGCTGCCCTACGCGAACCTGCTTCTGGCAAGCGGGGTCGAGCCGGGCGAGGTCGTCGAGCGGGTCGAGCAGCATATGCCCGACCCGCCGCCCGCGGCTCGCTTCATGCTTGGCACGGCGCTCTACGAGTCGGGCGCTACGGCCGCCGGAGAGCTTCAGTTTCGGACGGTGCTCGCGCGCCAGCCCCACTCGGGCCGTGCCCGCGTGGCGCTTGGCGAGGCGCTACTTGCACAGCGACGCTACGGCGAGGCGGCCGAGGTCGCCGGTGAGCTCGCGAATGACGACGCGCTCGCGGTCATCGCCCGCCGGACAGAGCTGTTTGGGCGCATCGCCGGCGGCGACCGCGAAGGCGCGGGAGAGACACTCGACAGAGCGCATGCGGCGGGAATGGCCCAGTATGAGCTCGACCTGTTCGCCACCTGGCGAGAGCTCGCGCTTGCCGAGGTCGACGTTGCCGCGCAAGCCGAACAGCCCACACCCCCCCTTCCCGGACACCCTGTTCAGCGGGTCTCCGAGCAGGCCGTGGCGCCGCTGGAAGTGATGCTCGAGGCGCTGCTGCGCGTACACGACTTCAAGGGCTTTGAAGTGCTGCTCGGCGCGCTCGAGCTCACACCGCTACGGGCGCGCGAGCGACGTGAGCTGCTCGCCGGCATGTACCTGCGGCGTGGGTTCCTGGCATCCGCGGCTGGGGAGTGGATGGCCGTCTGCGGGCAGGAGCCCGACGTCCCGGCGCTACTGGGCCTTGCTCGCGTTGCCGCCGCGAGAGGCATGGCACACGAGATGAGCGACTTCGCGGCCGCGGCGCTCGCACGCGATCCCGACAACGAGGATGCCGCAAGCCTCCTCTCGCAAGCGCATGCCGCGACCACGTAGGCGCTCCGGGCTCTGCCAGCGCCGCCCTCGCCCGTCGATTTGTCGCCAAGCGACACATATCCACCGTGGCAAGTGTGTAGGTCCGAATAAAGTTTTCGCGAAAGACGCCGATCACTTGAAGAGATATCAATCGCGAGGCGGCCCAGGGAACGGGTCGTCGCACACGTTTTCAGGGAGAAAACGCCATATGACCTCGTCGATCCTGCCATTCAGTGGCCCGCGTTCGCTTGCGGGCTTGTCGTATCCGATGCCGTCCATAAGCGACGCTGGCGATCCAGCCTCGTTTCAGTCCGATCTCAGCGCGGCCGATCGTCTGCTTGCAAGTCAACACGGCAGCGGCACGCCGCCGCCGGAGGTGCTCGACCAGGTCGCGGCCGCGGGAAGGATTAGCCGCGAAATGCGCGAAAGCGGACATGAGCTGCGCTTCTCCGAAGGTCAGGGGGGGCGGGTCACCGTCGAGCTTTCCGATCGCAAGGGCAAAACCGTGAAGAACATGTCGATTTCAGAGGCGCTTGAGATTGCTGCCGGAAAGCCGGTGCAAGACGTCACCGGGAAGCCCTCGGTCTAGAGCCCCCATGTCATCGCTTGCAGTTAGCTCGACGGCCGGCTCGCCGATCTCCATCTCAGGGCTCGCCTCAGGGCTCGACACGAGCTCGATCATCTCGGCGCTGATGGCAGCCGAACGCGAGCCTGTCACTCGCTTGACTGATGCCCAGGAAAAGTTGCAAGGCCAGCAGAAAGAGCTGACAAGCATCCAGAACAACCTCCAGCAGCTTGCGTTGGCCGCATCCGAATTCAGTATGCCCTCGCTGTTCGAAAGCTCACAGGCCGTGACTTCAAGCGAACCCACGCGTGTGAGCGCCGCCACGAGCGACGGGGCCGGCATCGGCGGCTACGAGGTCGAAGTCGTGCAGCTCGCCAACTCCGCCCAGCGCACGTTCTCCTTCTCCACTCCCACGAGCGAAGACAAGTTGACGATCGACGGCGTGGAATTCGCGCTCAAAGCGGGCGGTAGCG
>DATHMQ010000141.1:0-9063 GCA_035486935.1 Solirubrobacteraceae bacterium | reverse complement strand
CGTTCGTCTCGTATGTCTCGCGGGGCGCTGCAAACGAGCGGCGTACCAGGGGCTGGGCCGCCATGTGGATGACGATCTCCGGGCGGGCACGATCGAGCTCGCGCTCTACGGCCACGGCGTCGCGGATGTCGCAGGCGACGCTGGCCGCCATGCCTTCTTTTACTCGCGCGAGCGCATACAGCGACGGCTCGCTCGGCGGCTCGCCGAGCGAGAGACCCACCACCTGCGCTCCCATGGACTGCAGCCACAGCGACAGCCACGCGCCCTTGAAGCCGGTGTGGCCTGTGAGCAACACGCGACGCTCACGCCAGAAGCCGGGGTCGATTTGCCGCCGCGACCCGCCGCCGTCCATGTCGCCCGCTCTGAGGTCGTTCACCGCCGCAGCGTAGCGGCGCGCTCCTACCGCTCCCTCACGGCCACCACATTCGACGAGCCGGCCGCGTAGGGAAAATCGGCCTCCGCGGGCGAGACGGCGCGGAACTCGTAGGTGATCGGCCCAGATAGGCGGAAGCGGTAGCTGGCGTGGTAGTGGCCGCCGGCGCCGGTCGAGAGCACCTGGAACTGACGCCACGGCTGGCCGGGGACGCGTGCCTCCAGGACGAGCGCCTTGCCACCGGGTGGTAGCGACTTGCCATGCAGGGTGCCGGCGAAGGCGATCCTCCCGCGCGCGGCGGCGACTCGCGGCGTGACGCGCAGCGCGAGCGTGGCTGGCACCGACAGCGAGAGCGCGGCGGTGACGCTTGGGACGGCCGCGTCGAGGGTTGCACTGTAGGCAAAGGTGAGCCGTCCAGACGGCCTACCGGCCGGGACGCGCACGCGAAACGCGCCGAGCGAGGAGGTGTGGACGCTTGCCAGCGCGACCGTGTGGGCACCCCCGTAGCTCGGCGTGAACAGCACACTCACGAGCGCCCCGCCGATCGGCGCACCGCTGGGCGCGAGCAACTGCCCGAGCACGGTGCTTGCGCGCGCCCCGACATCGCGCAACGCGGTGTGCGCGGTGGCGCTCCAGCGCACGTGCAGCGCGGCACCGGCCGATGCACTGCTGCCGTTGTCGCTGCTCTGCTGTGGGGCGGGGTTTGTTTGGGATTGGGGGTCGTGCTGCGTGGTGTTCGCCGGCGGAGCACCATTGAAGGAGCCCGACTGCGAGCCGCTCGCCGGTGGCGGTTCTTTTTCCGGCGGGGAGACCTTGGGGTCATTGGCAACCTCGATCTTGCGGTCCAGCGCAACCGTCGAGTTGCCGGCCGCGTTCGTGATTGTGACGAGCAGATGATGGGTGCCGTCGGTGAGCGCGGTCGTGTCGAAGGGGATGTCGGCCGTGAGCGATGACTGGCACGGCTGCGGGTAGAGAAACGCCGGTAGTCCATCGCCGGCCGGGCCAACGTTGCGGCAATGGCCTCCGTTTTCATCGAGCAGCACCGAGCCGGTTTCGACGCCATCGACCGTGAACACAGCCTCATACACGCCCGAGCCGCCGTCTTCGGCGTGGAGAGAGAAGTCGGCGGTGCCGCTGAGCGTGGATGCCGTGGCGAGTTCGCCTTCTACATCCGAGACGACCGGTTGGGAAGTCTGTTCGAGCGTGAGGTCGGCCGCGTAGAGGTAGACGACCGCCGCGTAGCCGTTGGGGTCGTGTTCGCCCTTTTTGCATGTCCCAAGAGTCGCGAAACATGCCGCGTTTGCATACAGATGCGAGCCAAGATGACTACCGGGTACTTCAAGGCGATTGGCTGAAGCCAACGGTTCGTCGGGTTCCCCCTTGCCCGTTTTGCAAGGTTCGGAGCCGCCGTAAACACATTCGTCGAATACTTCGTTCTCGTTCGGTCCAGCAAGCCAGAACTCGTAGGTCCCGCTTTTCGCGAGACCTCCGTCGGCATCGCCTGCTAGCCAGAGCGTCGCTCCGGCTAGTGTCTCTTCTGCCGGAGCACTAAACGTCCAGGTGGCGATGTCGGTCTTTTCGTGTTCGACGTCATCTTCGAGTGCCGCGACAAGCGCGCCCCCTTTCGCGCACTTGTCTTCGGCATAGACATAAGCGCCAGTCGCGCTCCCACTCCACCCAACCGTGGGAGCAACCGCCCCACTGGGCGTACGGCAGCTATACACGTGAAACCGTCCCGCCACCGCCCCCGCTGCGGTCGCGAGCACACAGGCCGTGGCAAGCGCAAGCACCCCGAGCAGGGACACGAGCCCCCGCAGGGAGAGGCAGGCCGTGGGGACTAGCGTGGTGCGTTCTGTGCTGAACATTGCGTAGATTCCTTTCCGGTCGGACCGGCGGCGGAGCCGCCCTCGACACCTGTGTCGCCGGCGGCGCCTGGACGACCCCCCTGTCAATTGACTGCCTTCGTGTCTGCTTAGCGGCCAGAATGCCGGCAGAACGGAATCTTCGACTGAATAAAATCGACGGATGTTCGGCTGGTTCCAGGCCGACCGCTGCCGTCGGATGAAGCCTATATTCTGCCTGGCCGCGTCCAGTGCACCATCGGCATCGTGGACCCGGCAGCAACGCGAGAATCCAAACCTCCGTGCAATCCGATCAAGCGACCAGGCCGGGAACAGGCCCAAGGACAGGCGCGATCCAGCGTCCACTGAAAGCGCTGGCGTCGAAGTGGCCGCGTACCCGTGGCGGACGAGTCGCGTTGTTCGGCCTGCTGCTGATTCTTCTCGCGGGCACTGTCATGCGCCTGCTTTTCATGCTCGCGTGGCGGCCCGCGTTCTTTGGCTTCCCCGACGCCGTGACCTATGTCGGGCTGGCACGCGAACACCTGTGGGCCGATCCGACCCGCGAGGTGGGGTATCCGCTCTTCATCCGCGAGCTCCATGCACTCTGGCCTACCCACTTGGCGTGGGTCATCATCCTGCAGCATCTCTTCGGGCTCGCCAGCGCGCTGCTCGTCTTCCTGGCCGTTCGCCGCGCCGGAGGGCCGCCATGGCTGGGATTGCTGCCCGCCGCGCTCGTGGCACTCAACGGGGCCGAGATGTTCCTGGAGCACACGCCGCTGACGGAGTCGCTGTTCATATTCTTGCTCGCGCTAGGGCTCTACTTCGCGACCCACGCCGCTGGCGCCCGAACGCCGCTGTGGGCAGCCTTGGCGGGACTGACGCTCGGTCTCGCCAACACAGTACGCGTCGTCGCGCTCCCCCTGATGGTCGTGCTGCTTCTCTGGCTGCTGTTTGCCTCAGGGGGAACCTGGCGGCGCAGACTGCTTGCCGGCGCTGTCTCCCTCGCGTGCATGGCGTGCGTGCTCACTCCTTATGTCATCACTCAACACAAGCACACCGGCTACTGGGGCCTAGCTACGCCTGCAGGCGCGTGGAACCTTTACTCGCGGGTGGCGCCGTTCGCGAACTGCAGCAAGTTCACTCCACCGCCCGGCACCGCCGTGCTCTGCGAAAGCACGCCGCCATCGCAGCGAAAGGCGGCGGTCGAACAGTACACGTTCGACCCCGAACTCTCACCGGCCGACAGAGCCTTTGGCAACGGCGCGGGCCCATTCGCGGCGACCCAGCAAAGCGACGCCAAGATCGCCGCCTGGACCAGGGCCGCGATCCTTCATCAGCCGGTCGAATATCTGGAGACGGTCTTCGAAAGCGTCCTGGCATATGTCGCACCCGTGAACGTCATGTTCAGCTCGCACAGCGAGATCGGTTATGACTATTACGGCTTCTATCACCTGACTCTTTTCGAACCGGAGCAGCAGGAGATCGCACGACAGACTCGGCTGAATTACTACGGCGCCAACGGCTACAAGATCGACCATTCCCTATTGAACTTCCTGCTCGAATACGAGACCCATTCGCGCGTCTACGGCTGGCTGATGGCTGTGCTGATGCTGTCGACCTTCTTCGCCCCGTTTCTGCCGAAGGGACGACCACGACAGATCGGCCTGCTGTTTTTCGCGATGGCCTGGGTTGCGCTGATCACCCCGGCGGCGGGCCACACGTGGGACGCCCGCGCAGCAATCCCGCCCATCGGGGCGGTGGGTGGCGCCGCCGCACTGGGAATGTGGCAAGCGGGACGGCTGGTGCGGGCCCTGGTGGACAAGCGGCGGGGACTTCACGCAGCCGTAGTGCCGCTGTGAGCCAAGCCGTATCCCGTTTCCCCGCTCGCGCCGCCGCCGCCAGCGTGAGCGCGTCCTGCTAGGAGCCGAACACGATCGGCAACTCGGCCAGGCCGTAGATGCCGAGGATGCTCTCGAACACAGGCTCACCGTCGAGCGCAAGCCGAGGCATCTTGCGCGCAAGGAAGCCAAGCCCCTCTTCAAGCTCCAGCCGAGCAAGGTTGGCGCCGAGGCAATAGTGCACGCCGGCGCCGAAGGTGAGCGCCCGCGCCTTGGGTCGCTCGACGGCGATGTCGAAGCTGTCGGGCTCCGGCCCTACGCCATCGCGATTGCCGGTGAACGCGCAGACCATCACGATCGTGTCCTTCGGAAAAGTGACCTCGCGGTAGGTCAACTCCTCGACGGTGATCCGCGCCGTGAAGGGCGTGATCGGCTCGTAGCGCAACGCCTCCTCGACCGCGGCCCCGGCAAGCGAGGGATCGGCGACGAGCGCATCCCACTGCAAAGGATGTTCGGCCAGCAGTCGAACCGTGTGAGCAAGCTGGCTCTGGGTCGTGTCCACACCACCGATCAGCACATTCAGCACGAGGTTGACGCACTCCTCCTCGCTGAGTCGCTCGGGTGGGTGGTCCGGATCCGCGGCGGCGAGCAGGGTAGAGATCAAATCGTCGCCGGGATCCTCACGCCGCGCGGCCAACAGCGCGCGCGCATACTCGTAGAACTCCTCCACCGCCTGCTCGATCCCAGCACGCTCGTTCATCATCGAGGCAGCGTCGAACTGGCGCTGGATCCAGTTGGACCAGTGATGCAGACGAGGAGCGTCTGAGATCGGCGCCCCCATCACGGTGGCGATCGTCTGTGAGGGATAAGGCTTGGCAAACGCCCCAACGAACTCACACGAGCCCGCGTCGACTACGGCAACGAACAACTCATCCAAAAAACTCCGCATCGCGGGACGCCAACGCTCCACGGCACGCGCCGTAAGCGCCGGGTTCACAAGGCTGCGCAAGCGTGTGTGATCGGAGCCGTTGACGTGCAGGATGTTGCGCTTCATCTCCTCCCACAGCGGCCCGCTGCTGACGTCGAACAGCTCGGCGATCTTCATACCCGGGAAGATCGCCGAGCGTGTCCGTAGGAAGAACTCGCCCGCCTCGCGGTCGAGCACCACGTACCCGTACGGCCCCGCCGCCAGCCACCCCTCGGCTGCCAACTCGTTCATGGCCGTGTGAAAGCGCTCCCCCTTCAGCTCGGGGTCGGTGTAATCGAAGCTCGAGAGCTCCAGCTCTCCGACGAGCGCCATGTCGGATCGTTTACTTCTTCGGGTGCACCGTCTGCTTGAGGCTCGCTCCGGGTGTGAACTTCGGGGCCTTGGACGCCTTGATCTTTACCTTCTCGCCCGTGCGCGGGTTGACGCCCTGACGGGCTGCGCGCTTGACCACGGAGAACTTGCCGAAGCCCGTGATAACGACCTCGTCGCCTTTCTTCAGCGTCTTGCCGACCGTGGTCAAGAACGACTCGACCGCGCGCCCGGCATCCGCCTTGGAGAGACCGCTGTCGGTGGCGATCGCCTCGACAAGCTGGCTCTTGTTCATGGAGTGCTCCCTTTCGATTGTGTGACTGGCAGTGGCGCAGACTAGCGCGCCAGCCCACGAACTGGCTTGAGCATGCGGTGCAGCTGCTCACGCATCAGCTGCAAGCCGCGCTCGGGAGCAACGCTGAGCGAGCCGATCGCGGCACTTGCCTTCTCCTCGGAGAGGGCGGTGTTCGACGGCAGCTCGAGCTCTGGATCCTCACCGCAGGACTGCAGAAAGGCCTCGAGCGTGCCCTCTTGCACGAGCTCGGGCTCACAGTCGAACGCACCTGCCAGCAACGTGAACCACTCAAAGCGTCCCAACGGCGCGGCCCCACCCATGTTGTAAACGCCTTCACACCCTTGCGCGATCAGCTCGCAAGTGCGTTGCGCGAAGTCCCAAGCGTATGTGGGCGAGCGCCAAAGCCCACGCGGCGCCGTCAGCTCAGTGCCTTCGCACAGCCGCTTGGCCAGCCTCAGCGCCGGCCCCGAGCGCTCCCACACACGCGACGGCCGCGACAGGTTTACGCCGTACACGTCGGCGGGACGCAGAATCAGCCAGGGCAGATTCGCGCGCATCGCGGCCTGCTCGCAGGCAAGCTTGGAGCGTCCGTAGGCGTTGACGGGAGCGGGAGCATCGCTCTCGGCAAAACGCGAGCCCGCGGGTCGATAGCCGCTGTAGACCCAGTCGCAGGACACGAGCACGTAGCGGGCGCGCACGGCTCGGGCCGCGGCGATCGTGTGCTCGGTGGCGAGGTAATCGAGCTCGGCGAGTTGCGACTCGAGCTCGAAGCGGCTGAGTGCAACCCCACCGGCGGCGTGCACGATCACATCGGGATCGAACTCCATCGCAGCGGCAACGCACTGGTTGCGCTCGGTGAGGTCGACCGCGATCGTCTGCACCCCCTCCAGCTGGACGGCGGCCCCGCGATAGCAGCCGATCGCCTCCCAACTCTGCTGAGCCGCAGCGGCGGCCAAGTTCGATCCGATCAGGCCACCTACGCCTGTCACCAACACCCGCATCTGATACGCACCGTCTCGTAGCTGTCAAATGACGGTAGCAGCCTGAGAGCCGGCCGCTCCCTCTACGGCAGGAACGCGTTGGTGCCGTAGCGTGCCGGGGCGATCGGAGCGTGGATCAGGCCGGCGCCAAGCATCCACTGCGACATCGCCGCCACGTTGGCCGGCTGCAAGGTCCCGAAGGCGACGGTGTGCCCCGCCGCAAACAGCGGCAGGTACACCTTCAGCGACGCCTCGGTCAGCGCGTGCGGCAACGTCGGGTTGGCAGCCTCCAGCTCCGCGAGGCTGCGAGACGGATCGGCGAGCGTGTCTTCGTAGCCGTGCACCGTCGCCGCCACGAAGTCACGCACGAGCTGGGGGTCGGAGACGATCTCATGGCGCGTCGTGAACGCGACCAGGCCAGGGTAGGCGGGCCCGCCGTACTGGGCCAGGCCAAACGCGCTGACCGGATGCCCGCTCGCGCCAAGCGTCACACCTTCGTCCGGAATGAACCCAGTGAAGGCCGCGATCCGCCCGGCCAGCAGGGCTTGGGGCCCATTGAAGCCGACCGTGACGACGTGCACGCGACCGGAGCTCACGCCGGAGGCATGCAACTCGGTGTCGAGCACCGCCAGATCCGAGGGCACCCCGGTGATCCCAACCGTCCTACCGGCAAGACCGGCGGGCGAGTTCAGGTGCTCGGAAGCCAGCGCGATCAGCCCGCCGAGCGGCCGCTGTACAA
This sequence comes from Solirubrobacteraceae bacterium, assembly GCA_035486935.1. GTDB lineage: Bacteria > Actinomycetota > Thermoleophilia > Solirubrobacterales > Solirubrobacteraceae > Palsa-744. The sequence goes on along the minus strand of DATHMQ010000141.1, from coordinate 1,700 downwards.
GCGCCATCACCGCCTGCGCATCGCCGCCACCAGCGATCAGCGAGGCCACGTCGCTGCCGTCGGCGAGCCCGAACTGCGCCTTGCCGGCGTCGATCAACTTCAGCGTGTCCTGTGTCGAGGTCGGTTCGACCACGCGCAGGTCGATGTTCTCGCGCTTGTAATAGCCGGCGGCCAGCCCCCGGTAGATGCCGGCATGGACGGCATTGGGCGTGAAGTCGAGGATCAGCGTCGCCTGCGTGGGATGCTCAAGCGGCGCGGGAACGACGTGAACGGAGACGCTCGTGGTGGTGCTCGTGCTCGAAGAGCCGCACGCACACAGGCCAATCGCCAACCCGCAGGCCAACGTGGCAATCGCCAGACGGTATCGTCCAATCACTTGAAGGGATCCTCCTCACAGGCACAGGTCGGCGGTCAAGAGGCCCGCACGCTATCGGGCGAGCCGGTCCGCGAGCTCTACACGCCCGATGACCTGCCGGGCGGCATCGGCGATCCCGCGCATGACCCGATCGGCAAGCCTGGCTCCTACCCGTTCACGCGCGGCATCTACGAGTCGATGTACCGGGGCCGCCTGTGGACGATGCGCCAGTTCGCCGGCTTCGGCACGAGCGAGGAGACCAACGAGCGCTTCCAATATCTGCTCGCCCACGGCCAGACGGGCCTGTCGACCGCATTCGACATGCCCTCTCTCATGGGTCACGACTCCGACGACAGCCGCTCCTTCGGCGAGGTTGGCCGCGAGGGCGTGGCGGTCGACACGACCGAGGACATGCGCACGCTGTTCGCCGGCATCGACGTGGGCGAGGTGTCGGTCTCGATGACGATCAACGCCCCCGCAGCGATCATGCTCGCCTACTTCGTCGTCGCCGCCGAGCAGGACGGCGACGGAGCGAGCGGGGCAGTAGCGCCCGAGCTGCTCTCCGGCACGATCCAGGCGGATATCCTCAAGGAGTACATCGCCCAGAAGGAGTGGTGCTTTCCGATCGACCCGGCGATGCGCCTGTGCGGCGACATGATCGAGTGGTGCACCCACCACATGCCGCGCTGGCACCCGATCTCGATCTCCGGCTATCACATTCGCGAGGCAGGCTCCACCGCCCAGCAGGAGCTCGCCTTCACGCTCAAGGACGGGCTCACCTACGTGGAGCAGGCGATCGCGCGCGGCCTCGACGTCGACGATTTCGCGCCGCGTCTGTCCTTCTTCTTCAACGCCCAGATCGACTTCTTCGAGGAGATAGCCAAGTACCGCGCGGCGCGACGCATCTGGGCGCGCGAACTGCGCGAGAGCTTCGGCGCCAAGCACGAGCGCTCGTGGCTGATGCGCTTCCACACGCAAACCGCCGGCGTGTCACTGACCGCCCAGCAGCCGCTCAACAACATCGTGCGCACCACCATCGAGGCGCTCGCCGGGGTGCTCGGGGGCACCCAGTCGCTGCACACCAACAGCTACGACGAGGCGCTCGCGCTCCCGACCGAGGAGGCCGTGCGGGTCGCGCTGCGCACGCAGCAGGTCATCGCCCACGAGACCGGCGTCGCCGCCACGGTCGACCCGCTCGGGGGCAGCTACTTCGTCGAGTGGCTGACCGACGAGCTCGAGGCGGAGGCGATGGAGGTGATCAAGCGCATCGACGACATGGGGGGCATCGTGTGCGCCATCGAGAAGGGCTACCCCCAGCGCGAGATCGCCGCCTCGTCCTACCGGT
>DATHMQ010000140.1:0-4441 GCA_035486935.1 Solirubrobacteraceae bacterium | reverse complement strand
ATCGGGATGTTCGTACCACGTGCCAGTTCATTGACGCGCTGCACGTCCGGCGTCACGTTCTGGCTGTTGAACACCCACACATCGATCTGACGATCGGAGGCTTGCCGGTCAACCGTCTGCTTGTCCTGGGCGCTTACTTCCGTGCCCTCGGCGATTGCCTTTGCGAAGCTGTATGGAGTCATCAACTTCAGGCCGAGCGCTTCGCCGAGCGGCTGGAAGATGCTCTCGCTGTAGCCCACCGGCACGCCCGCGTAGCGCGCGCGAATCTGCTTCAACAGCGCGTCGTAGCGGACCAAACCGACCGTTTCAAAAGCACGCTTGCGCTGGGCGAAATAGCCCGCCTCTGCCGGCCGCAGCTTGTCGTACTCGGCCACGGTCCGATCGATGACCGTGTGCACGTGTGCGGGCGAGTACCACTGGTGAGGGTTGTCGCCTGCCTTCAGGCCGAGCAGGCTGCCCACATCGAGTCGCACACGCCCATCGCCCGGATCGGCCGACAGCAGGCGCGTGGCCCACTCGTCATAGCCGATGCCGTTGACGATCGTCATCTGGGCCCCGGCCATCGTGCGCGCGTTTGCGGCCGTCGGCTCGTAGCTGTGCGGGTCGGTGTTCGGGTTGACGATGATGCTGCGCACTTCCACGTCCTGCCCACCGAGCTGTGCAGCGATGCTGCCCCAGAAGTTCTCCGCGGCCACCACCCGCAGCTTGCCCGAAGCCGACACTTCGCTCGGTTCCGCCGAGCCGCAGCCGGCGAGCGCAAACGCGCCCGCAGCTACCGCTGCTGCTACCGCAAGAAAACTCGTGGGCCGTCGCATCGCGACGACCCTATCACAAGACTGAGTCTTATTATTATCGTGAGCGGATCGCGCTCAGGGAGCAGCGCTCTCTCCTGGCGCTCGCGGGCCCTCCTCGGCAAGCGCTCTGCGCCTGCCGATCAGCAGCACGATCAAAACCACAATGATCACCAAGATCAGGATCCCGCCTGCGATGTAGCGAAGTTTGTGTTTGACCGGCGCGGTTTTTTTGACCTGGACGGCGGCGATCTGCACGCGTGCGTGACCAGCTTGGGCTTCGGCCACTAGCTTGCCCTGTTCAGATGATGCATAGGCAACCGTGTAGTGCTTGCCGTTGTCCATCGAGATGTGCAGGTGACCGGTCGTCGTCCCTGGGTGGAACGTCAGCGCATGTACTTCGCCTTTGTGCAGCTGCACAACGTATGCCTGTACGCCCTCTTGCTGGAAGTGAATCACTGTTGCGGCGCCAGCCGGCACGGCGAGCACGGCCGCGACCAACAGCGCGCACGCGGCCGCCAGCACTACGTTCAATCCTCTAGTCGATCTGTTCATGGCCCGCACCTTATAGGCCCAGCCTGTCGCGTGAGCAAGCAGGCCCTACACGCGCCCTGTATCGCGACGGTAGGCGCGGCGCGCCACCGTCGCCAGCACCACAGTCCAGGCAACGATCACGATCCATCCCTTGGTACCTAGCGGATGCCCGCCGAGCGCGATATGACTAGCCTGCACCAGCCAGTAGGACGGCAGCAGCTGGCCGAGGTCGTACAAGAAACCATGGCTGGGAATCGGGAACCAAGTGCCTCCGAGGAACGCCAACAGCGCCACCCCTCCACCCATTGCCGGGCCGATCGAGTCAGGCGTCAGCATGTGTCCGATCGCGATACCAAGCGCGGCAAATGGCACCAAGCACGCGAGGATCAGCACGGTCATCTCGAGCCAGTCTCTGGCGGACATGCTGACACCGAGCGACAGCCCCGACGCGAACAGCACGACCATGCTCAACAGCGCCATCAGATAGGCCGTCAGTACCTTCGCGCGAAAATAAGAGCGCGTTGAGAGTGGACTGATACGCAATTGGCGGTTCCAGCCAACGGCCCGCTCGGCCGCGATGCGTGCTCCACATGAGAGCATCGAGCTCATCGTGCCGAACGCGACCATCCCAACCATGAAATACATCGGAGCGGAGATGCCTGTGCCATCGAGGTTGTGCACGTTGCGACTAGGTCCCGCGATCAGGAAATACAAAACCAGCGGGAACCCAAGCGAGAGGATGAAAAAACGCCGGTTGCGTACGGTGCGCAACAACTCATAGCGCGTGTACGCGAGGGCGTTCACGAGAGTGCCTCGGCCAGCTGTGCCGTGCCCTCATCGCCCGTCAGCTGCAAGAACGCCTCCTCGAGACCGGCCGCCGCTATCTCGATGTCGCGCGCCTCGGGATGCGTCGCGAGCAGCGCACGGATCGCAGCGTCGGAATCCGCGCACGCCAGCACAACCGCCTCGCCACGTCGCTCCGCGGCGCTCACCCCGGGCAAACCCGCGAGTGCGTCGAGGTCGGCGCCTGGCAGCGTCGCGCGAATCGTTCTCTTACCGACCATCGCCTTGATCTCGGTCGGCGGTCCATCGGCGACAACCTGCCCATGGGCCATCAACACGGCTCGATCGGCGTACGCGTCGGCCTCCTCCAGGTAATGAGTGGCAAACAGGATCGTCCTACCGCGCGCGGCCTGCTCGCGCATAGTGGTCCAGAAGGAGTGCCTACCCTCCACGTCCATCGCGACCGTCGGCTCGTCGAGCACGAGCAACTTCGGGTTGCTGACGAGCGCCACCGCGAAGCGCACCCGCTGCGTCTGCCCGCCGGAGAGCTTCTGCGTGCGCTGTCCGGCGATCTCGCTCAGACCTGTCAGTTCGAGTGTCTCTCCCACGTCCAGCGGATCGGGGTACAGCGAGGCCACCATCGCCACCAACTCCCCCACCGAGAGATCCCGAATCAACGCTCCAGTCTGCAGCATCGCGCCGATCCAGCCTGCGTCGATCGCCGCGCTTGGAGAGCCGCCAAGCACCGACACCGCGCCCGCGTCCGGCTCGGCCAAGCCGAGGATCATGTCGATCGTCGTGGACTTGCCGGCGCCATTGGGTCCCAATAGTGCCACCGTCTCGCCGGCGTCGATCGAGATGTCGATGCCGCGGACGGCCTGTATCTCCCCATAGCTCTTGCGCAGGCCGCTGGCGACAATCGCGTTCGTCATACGTTCTTTCACACTATCCGCCGCCACCACTGACAAACCGAAACTGGACGAAATACTCGCCTTGCGTCGCGACGAGCTCATACCAGTCCGGGCCCCGCGAGCTTCTCGCTCCGCGTGCTCACCGCCGCTGGCGGGCCGCCTTCAGGCGATCGGTCTTGCCAAGCGAGACCTTGCGCAGGCGCACAGTCTCGGGCGTGACCTCCACGCACTCGTCGTCGCGCACGAACTCCAAGGCCTGGTCGAGCGTGAGCTTACGATGCGGCTGCAGACGCTCGTACACATCAGAGTTGGAGGAGCGAATGTTGGTCAGGTGCTTCTCCTTGACCGGATTCACGTCAAGATCGTCTGCGCGCGAGTTCTCACCGACGATCATCCCCTCGTAAACCTCCTCGCCCGGACCGACGAACAGCGTGCCGCGCTCGCCGAGGCTCATCAAGGAGTATGTGGCGGTTGTGCCGGCCCTGTCGGCGATCAGCACGCCCGTCGTGCGCGTGCGCAGCTCGCCTGCCCAGCGCTCCCAACGCTCGAACACGTGGTGCATCAGCCCTGTGCCGCGTGTCTCGGTGAGGAACTCCGTGCGAAAGCCGATCAATCCACGGGCGGGCACGATGTACTCCATCCGCACCCAGCCCGTGCCGTGATTGGTCATGTGCTCCATACGACCCTTGCGCAGAGCGAGCATCTGTGTAACGACACCCACATAGTCGTCGGGCACATCGATCGAAAGGCGCTCGAAGGGCTCGTTGCGGTGGCCGTCGATCTCGCGGATGAGCACATGCGGCTGGCCGACCGTCAGTTCGAAGCCTTCGCGGCGCATCATCTCGACGAGCACGGCCAGTTGCAGCTCGCCGCGCCCCTGCACCTCCCACGCTTCGGGCCTGTCGGTGTCGAGCACTCGCAGCGACACGTTGCCGACCAACTCCCGCTCCAGGCGCTCGCGCACCTGGCGTGCGGTCAGCTTCGAGCCCTCCTTGCCCGCCATCGGCGAAGTGTTGATGCCGATCGTGATCGACAGCGAGGGCTCGTCCACGGTGATGACCGACAACGGGCGTGGGTCCTGTGGGTCGGCAAGCGTCTCGCCGATCGTGATCTCGGGGATGCCCGCGAGAGCGATGATCTCCCCCGGTCCGGCTTCGGGAGCATCGACGCGATCGAGCGCATCGGTGACGTATAGCTCAGAGACCTGGGCGCGCTCGATACTGCCGTCGGCGCGACACCATGCGACCTGCTGGCCGCGCTTGATCGAGCCATTACGCACGCGGCAGATCGCAAGACGTCCCACATAGGGTGAGGCGTCGAGGTTCGTGACGAGCGCCTGCAGAGGATGGTCCGGTTCGTAGGTCGGCGCCGGGATACGCTGCACGAGCAGGTCGAGTAGCGGTGCCAGCGTGCCCTCGGTGG
>DATHMQ010000139.1:0-52973 GCA_035486935.1 Solirubrobacteraceae bacterium | reverse complement strand
CTTGGCGACGAAGGCGCCAACTACTGTCCGCGCTGCGGCGCGTTGCTGCCGCGTGGCGAGGGACCCGCGGGCGAGCCGGTGACTGCCACCTACCGGATCGACGACGCGGGCGAGCTGGTGCCCGTAGAGCTCGGCGAGGTGACCGCGCACGGGCCGGCGCTCGTGATTCGCGCCGGCGGGGGGCGTGCGGGCGAGAGCTTTCCCGTGGACCGCGAGCGGATGAGCATCGGCAGACGCCCCGACTCCGACGTGTTCCTCGACGACGTGACCGTCTCGCGCGACCACGCTCTGTTGGTGAGTCGGGGCGACACCTGGTACCTCGACGACTGCGGTTCGCTGAACGGAACGTACGTGAACCGTTCGCGGATCGACTCGCATCGCCTGGAGGAGGGCGACGAGTTGCAGATCGGCAAGTACAAGCTGACCTATCACGCACGCTGATGTCTGGCACCTCGCAAATCGAGACTCCCGCGGATGAGACGGCCAACGGAGCGGGCGCCGCCGATACACCCAAGAAGGCGCTGACGATCGGTGCGGTCTGCAAGGCGCTGGTGCAGGAGTTTCCCGACATCTCGATCTCCAAGATCCGCTATCTGGAGGATCAGAAGCTGTTGACGCCGCGCCGTACGCCAGGCGGCTACCGGTTGTATACACAGAGCGACGTTGCGCGTTTGCGCACGATCCTGAGGATGCAGCGCGACGAGTTTCTGCCGTTGAGGGTCATCCGCCAGGAGCTTGCCGCTGGGCGCGCCGGCGACATGCAGGTTCCCCGTCCCGCGGGACGCGAAGGTGGCAAGCGTGCTTGGCACACGAGCATGAGCGTGCGTGAGCAGGAGGGAGCGCTCTACTCGTTGGAAGACGTGCTGGAGGAGACCGGCGCGGAGGCAACGCTGGTGCGGGAGCTTGAAGAGTACGGCGTGGTCAAGGGCGAGATGCGCGGCGGGGTGCGCTATTTCGACGAGACGGAGCGCGAGATCGTCGGGGCCGTCTCAGAGCTTGCGCGCTACGGCGTGGGCGGGCGCAACCTGCGCGTGTTTCGCTCTTCGGCCGATCGTGAGGCCAGCCTGTTGCAGCAGATCCTCGCGCCGGCACTGCGCTCGCGCAACCCCGAGCGCCGCAAGGATGCCGTCGACGCGCTCGAGAACCTGGCGGCGGTCACCACGCACCTCAAGCATTTGCTGCTGGTGCGCGATCTACGCAAGATCGTCAGGTGAGCGCGACAGCCGACCTGCGCGCGCTGATCAGGAACATTCCCGACTTTCCCAAGCCGGGGATCCTGTTCAAGGACATAACTCCGCTGATGGCCGATTCCGCGGCGCTCGCTCAGGCCGTGCAGGGGCTTGCCGAGTATGCGCGTCCGCTCGAGGCCGAATGCGTGCTGGCCGCCGAGGCGCGCGGGTTCCTGTTGGGGCCTGCCTTGGCGCTTGCGCTCGGGACCGGCTTCGCTTTGGCGCGCAAGCCCGGCAAGCTGCCATGTGAGACGGTCAGCGCCGAGTATCGGCTGGAGTACGGTCTGGACCGGCTCGAGCTGCATAGCGACGCGATCAGCCCCGGCACGCGCGTGCTGGTACATGACGATCTGTTGGCCACCGGGGGCACGGCACGAGCGCTGTGTGACCTGGTCGAACGCCTGGGCGGGGTAGTCGTCGGCTGTGGGTTTCTGGTCGAGCTGGCGTTCCTGGGTGGGCGCGAGAGACTCTCCCCACACCAGACCCACGCTCTACTCTCCTACGAGGCGTAAGCCATGCCCACGGTCCGGCGCACCCGCACGATTGACGCTTCGCCCGAAGAGCTATGGGAGGTTCTCGGCGACCCCCACCACCTGCCACGCTGGTGGCCGCGCGTGAGTAGGGTCGAGGCTGTTGAGCAAGATGCTTTTACCGAGGTGCTGACGGGTCCCAGCGGAAAAATCGTGCGGGCCGATTTCAAGTTGCTGGAGCAGGTTGATCGACAACGAATCGTTTGGGCCCAGCTGGTCGAGAACACGCCGTTTGCGCGCGTATTGCGCAGTGCGGAGACGGAGATCGCCATCGCCGAGGGGCAGGGTGGGGATAGCTTCGCCACCGAGGTGACAATCGAGCTGCGCCAGGAGCTGCAAGGCTTCTCGCGCCGACCTGGCAGCGGGTCGTGGCTCGCGGGGATCTCTCGCTTTGGCAGCCCGTTGGTTCGGCGCGCCGCACACTCCACGATCGGCGAGGCGCTGGATGGCTTGGAGCGGATCGTTGGCCACTGAGCGGATGCGCTGGTGGGGGTGGGGCGATCCGCTACATCCACAGGGTCTGCCGGCGCATGCCCTGGGCTTTCTCAGCGAGACGGTTGGCATAGCCGCCCGTCCGTCTCCGCCCGTTGCGCTCGAACACGTCGAGCTCGAACCTTCATCCATCTCTTCGAACGCGCTCGCGAGTCTGCGCGAGATTCTTGGCGTAGGTCACGTGCGCGACGATCACAGCGACCGCGTCTTGCACGCCGCCGGCAAGGGCTATCCCGACCTCGTACGGCTGCGCGTCGGACGACCCCTCGGCGCGCCCGACGCGATCCTCTATCCCTCCACCCGTGAGCAGCTGCGAGCCCTGCTGAGCCTTTGTGCACGCGAGTCGCTGGCGGTCGTCCCGTTCGGTGGTGGCACGAGCGTCGTCGGCGGAGTGGAGCCACTTCGGGGCTCCCATCGTGCGGTCGTGGCGCTCGACACGGGCCGCCTGAGAAGCATTTTGGAGCTCGACGAGCGTTCGCGGATGGTCACCGTCCAGGCGGGCGCCAGGGCACGCGAACTGGAGGACTGGCTGGGCGCGCGCGGGCTGACGCTCGGCCACTTCCCGCAGTCCTTCGAGTACGTCTCGCTCGGTGGCTGCGCGGCCACGCGCTCAGCCGGACAGGCTTCGAGCGGCTACGGACGCTTCGAGCGCATGGTGCACGGCCTGGGCATGGTCGCTCCGGCCGGCGAGATGGAGCTGGGCGCTTTTCCGGCGAGCGCGGCGGGCCCCGGCGTGCGCGAACTGGCGGTGGGCTCGGAGGGCACCCTGGGAGTGATCGACGAGCTGACATTGCGCGTGCGTCGAGCTCCCGCCGCGCGCATCTATGAAGGTGTGTTCTTCGAAAGCTTCGAGGCAGGCGTGCATGTCTTTCGCGAGCTTGCCCAAAGTCGCTGTACGCCTGAGGTGGCGCGTCTCTCGGACGAGCAGGAGACGCGCATGTCCCTTGCGTTGGCTGGCTCGGGCGGGGCGAAGGGATGGCTCGGGCGTGCCTATCTCGATATGCGCGGCTACAGCCGTGGCTGCCTGGCGATTTTCGGCTTCGAGGGCGACGTCGAGGAGCTCGGCGTGCGGCGTGCGGCGGCGACCGAGATCGTGCGAGCTGCCGGTGGGCTGCGTGTAGGGCGCTCGCCCGGCAGGGCTTGGCTCGACTCGCGATTTTCGGCGCCCTACCTGCGCGACGAGCTGCTTACCCAAGGTGTACTGGTCGAGACGCTCGAGACAGCGACGCGCTGGTCGAACGTTGAGCAATTGCACAGACGCGTTGCTGGGGCGATCGAGGGCGCGCTGGGCGCACAGGGGACACCGGCGCTGGTCATGTGCCATGTCTCGCACCTCTATGAGACTGGGGCTTCGCTGTATTTCACATTCATCGCCCGCCAGCGCGAGGGCGATGAGATCGAGCAGTGGCAGGCGGCCAAGGCGGCGGCGAGCTCGGCGATCGTGGAAGGGGGCGGGACGATCACCCACCATCACGCGGTAGGACGCGACCATGCGCCGTGGATGGAGCAAGAGATCGGAAGCACGGGCATGAGCGCATTGCGTGCGCTGAAGTCAGAGCTCGACCCGTCCGGCATCATGAACCCGGGAAAGCTGTTGCCCTGAGATCAGTGCAGCGTGAATGCGCCGCTGAGCACCGTCGGTCCGGGTTGGCTTGGGTGTGTGTTCGTCTCTCGCGTGACGATCAACTTGGCGTAGTCTCCGGCGTTGCTGGGCAGCGGGTTGCCGCCCTTCATTTCCCCGTTCGAGCTCACGCTCGAGGCGCGGCCGAGCGGCTCGGCGTTCGACGGCGAGTTGTACAGCCACACTGCATAGAAGAAGCCCGAGGATGGTGGCAGGCCTTGCGCGGTGATATAGAACGCGCGTCTGCTGCCATCCGAGAGCACGTACGCGACGCCGACGGCTTTCGTGGACGGTTCGGGCGAGCTGAGCCGGATCGTGCTGTCGAGCTTCGGCTTGGTGGTACTCGTCGTCGAGGTCGAGGAGGTCCCGCTACCGCTCCCGGTAGTGGTGGTCGGCGTGCTTGCAGCTGTCGTGGGCGGTGTCGAGCTTTTGCCGCCGCCGCCGGAGACGAGCACTACCACGACGACGACGATCACCACGACGATCGCGCCGAGCAATAGCGCTCCAGCCCGCCGTGAGCCCGCCGAAGCCTGCGGGCTGCGTGGCTCCCGTGGATGTGGTGGGGGCACACTCGAGGCGCCAGCACCTGCCCTCGCCGGGCCGGGTCCGGTCCCCGCGGCAGTGGATCTCGATGCGGCGGTCGCACCCGTCGCGCCATGCCTCTCATCTGGCCCACTCTTTGCGTCCGGCCTCGCGCCACGCCCGCTCCCTGTGCGCGAGCCTCCTGGGGCCGCCACATCCTCCGCGAGCGCGTCGAGCGCCGTGTGCGCCCGGTCGCGCACGGTGTTCTCCGGAATGCCGAGCAGCTCGGCTACCTCGGCGTAGCTCTTGCCGCGATCGAGAACGAGCGAGAGCACAGCACGCTGGTCGGGTGGCAGTCGGTCGAGCTCTGTCATGTGAAGAAGCGGCCCGGTCCCCTATCGGACACCAAGCGCCGCCCGTAGGCTATCGTGGCCGCCCGATGGCCATCCCACCAGCCGCCCAGATCAACGAGCACCTGTTGGGTTTCGACCGTCTCTTTGGGCTCGAGTTGCTGGAGTGCTCGGAGACCGAGATGCGCGCCCAGGTGATCGTTCGCGACGATCACAAGCAGCCCGCGGGACTCGTCCATGGCGGTGTATACGCGTCCGTAGCCGAGGCGATCGCCTCGATCGCGACCGGCATGACCGTGCTCGACGAAGGCTGCATGGCGATGGGCATGTCCAACAACACGAGCTTTCTGCGCCCGGTGACTTCGGGCACGGTGCACGCTCATGCCACACGCATCCACCGTGGGCGCACCACCTGGCTGTGGGACGTCAGCTTTAGCGATGACGAGGGCCGCATCTGCGCGATTACGCGCATGACGATCGCCGTTCGGCCGCTTCCCAACTAGACAGGATGGAGCGGCCGGGCGGGTCCGGGGCCCCGGTGAGGACGGCTGGCGGCCTGCTCCATGTCAGACGCGTGATGCCTTGGTCCCGGATTAGGCGATCCCGGCAGATAACCTAAAAGTTATACAACCCCCGCGCAACAACTTAGAGGTTATATCTCTGGATTGCTCATTTGGGCAACTACACCACCAGATGATCCACAGGGCGGCGAGCTATGCGCCCGGGCCGCGCGGCACGCTCACGCCAGCCGGCACCTGGATCGACAGCGGCGCGCGGCCAAAGCCATTGTCGGGTAGTGCCGCGGGCAGCGGTGCCAGAGGTAGCCCGGTCGTGTTCAGCGGCGCCATCGTCTCGGCTGCTTCCCTGGCAAGCGTTGGGTGCAGGCCGAACACGCTCACGACCACGTTGCCCGTAGGAATCGCGAGCGTCGAGCCGCCCTGTGCGGAGCTCGCGCTCACACCGCGCAATGACACCGTCGGCCTCACGGCGGCGCCCCCGGGGATGAAGCTGTTGTCGGGCGAGGTCACGATCGATACGGGTGTCACGCATGTGTACTGGCCACCGAGCACGCAGTCGCCGTAGCGGATCGTGACGGCTTCGCTCGGGTCGATCGCAACGCTTGTGATCTGCATGCCGTGGAAGCTGAGGCCTAGCCAGTAAACGGGGAAGCGGCTCTTGACGAGCACCGACTCCAGCGGCTGAGGGCCGATCGGCTGGTCTTGGAGCGTGTTGCCGCAGGAGGCAAGTGCAAACATACACGCGGCAAGTACACACGCAGCCAGCGCACGTATGGCCCGGGTGCGGTGCGAGCGCAGGCATCCGGTTGGCGCCACGCGGCAGCTCTGGCCACGGTCAGACAACGGGCAGCGTACGATCACGGGAGGCAGAGTAACGGCGCAGCGGCCGCTCAGCCGCGGTAGGCGTTGGTGATCGGCATGCGCCGGTCGCGCCCGAAAGCGCGCTCTGTGATCTTGATTCCCGGTGGGGCCTGGCGGCGCTTGTACTCGGCAAGGTCTACGAGTCTCGTAGTTCGCTCCACGTCTGTGCGTGGCAGTCCTTCGGCAATCAACTGCTCGCGGCTGCGGTCGAGCTCGATGTAACCGTGCAAAATGCGGTCGAGCAGTTCGTAGGGGGGCAACGAATCTTGGTCTGTCTGGTTATCGCGAAGCTCGGCCGAGGGTGCGCGCTCGATGATCGACGCCGGTATCGGTGCAGTTGTGGGTGGGATCCCGGCGTGGCCGAGCGCTTGCGCGGCAGAGGGATCGTTGCGCCAACGCGCGAGCCCGTAGACGAGCGTCTTGGGGACATCCTTGATGACGGCGAAGCCGCCCGCGAGGTCGCCGTAAAGCGTCGTGTAGCCGACGGACATCTCCGACTTGTTGCCGGTCGTCAGTACGAGCCAACCGAACTTGTTGGAGAGCGCCATCAGCAGGTTGCCGCGGATGCGGGCCTGCAGGTTCTCCTCTGTCAGGTCCGCTGCAAGGCCCTCGAAGTCTGTCCGCAGCGTTTGCGTGTAGGCGTTCATCACCGGCTTGATCGTGAGCTCGTGCGCACGTAGCCCAAGCGCTCGCGCGAGTAGGCGCGCGTCCTCCTGGGTTGCCGAGGAGGAGTACGGGGAGGGCATGATCGCCACGTTCACGCGCTCCGAACCGAGCGCGTCGGCCGCCAGACAGGCCACAAGCGCCGAGTCGATCCCGCCGGAGAGCCCGAGCACGACCGAGCCGAAGCCGTTCTTCTCGACGTAGTCGTGTAGGCCGAGCAGCAGTGCCTCGTAAACCTCCTGCTCGCGAGAGGCGATCGGTGCGCGCGGGGGCGTGGGGGTGACGGTCGGCTGTGGCGCAGGGAAGTTGGTGCGTGTGGTGCTCAAATGCGGATGCTCCCCGCGCGCGGGGGGGGCCTCGCCATCCGCGAGCTCTATTTCGCACACGATCAGCTCCTCTAAGAACTGTGCTCCCCGGGCGATCGTCTCCCCGTTTGGGTCGAGCACGAAGGAGTGGCCGTCGAACACTAGCTCGTCTTGGCCGCCGACCATCCCGCAGAACGCCACATAAGCGCCGGTCTCTCTTGCGCGCTTGCCGAACAGTCGCTCGCGCTCCAGGCCCTTGCCGGCGTGGTAGGGGGACGCAGAGGCGTTGAGGATCAAGCGCGCCCCGGCGATCGCCTCGGCTGAGGCGGGAGGTCCCTCGACCCACAGGTCCTCACAGACGGTGACCCCGAGCTTGTGGCCGTCCACGTCGATCACCGCGCCGCTTGCCTCGCCCGCCGTGAAGTAGCGCTGCTCGTCGAACACGCCGTAGTTGGGCAGGTGCACCTTGCGGTAGATCGCGTGCACAGAACCATGAGCGAGTACCGCCGCCGAGTTGTACACAGCGCCGTCGCCGCGCTCGGGAAAGCCGACGATTGCCACGATCCCCTCGGCAGCGCCCGCCAGTTCACGTAGCTTCGCTTCGATGTCCTCGAGGAAGTGGGCTCGCAACAGCAGATCCTCGGGCGGATAGCCGCTGAGTGCGAGCTCTGGGAACAAGACGACCTGCGCCCCGGCTTCCCGCCCCGCATCGATGCCGGCGCGGATGCGCCCAGTGTTGCCGGCCAAATCGCCGACAGTCGCGTTCATCTGGCACAAGGCCAGGCGTAGCTTGTTCATAGTCGTGGCGCGTGCGCCACTAGCGGGCTGTCGCTGCGCCGGGCCGCTTGACGCGAGCGGCCTTCGTCCGTGCACCTGCGGCCTTCGCCTTGGCGCCGGGGCTCTTCGCATGGGCGCTTACGGTTTTGGCCTTGCCGTTGGGATTTTTCGCGCTCGCGTTGGCGGCCTTCGCCAGTGCCGCGATCGCCCGCTTGAGCTCGTGCGCGATCGTCTCGAGTTCTGGCAGCGCGTCGTAGTCGGCGAGCAAGCCGAAGCCGAGCTGCCCGTCGTAGCTCATCACCGCGATGCCGAGCGCCTGGCGGCGGGCGAGCGGCACGACGGGATACAGCGCCTTCAAGCGTCGCCCGAGCAGGTACAGCGGAAATTGCGGCCCGGGTACGTTGGTCACGACCAAGTTGAAGAAGCGCTGGCGCGCTTGCAGACGCGCGGCCTGGCTCAAGATCGTAGGCGGGGCGAAGCCCGCGAGGTTGGTCAGCACCTCCGCGCCGACCGCCTGGCCTGAGTGCTTGAGGTCGTCCATCTCCAGGCGTACTTGCGCAAGGCATTCGACCGGATCGGCGATGCCGACCGGCATCGGCGCCCACATCGCCGCAACCTTGTTGCCGAGTGCGCCGCGCTCGATGTCGGCGCGTACCGAGACGGGCACCATCGCCTTGAGCACCAGGCCCTCGGTGTCATAACCCTGTGCTCGCATGTGACGTCCCAGTGCGAGACTGACGGCGGCCAGCACCACGTCGTTGAGCGTGCCCCCGAGCGAGTTCTTGATCGCCTTGAACTGGGCCAGGTCGGCATCGATCCAGGTGTAGCGCCGGTGCGAGGTGATGTCCACATTGAGTGGACTTGGCGGCGCCGGTGCGTTGATGCCGGCAAGCGTTGTGGCGCCGACACCGAGGACGGCGTCCTTCAGGTGTCCGAACGCTCTACGCGGAGTGCGCACCACGGCGCGTGCGCCGCGCACCATCTCAGCCGGTACGGTCGAGCGCTCGACGAGCGCGTCGGCCAAAAGCTTTGCCGCTCCCGGCAAAGGTCGCGCGACCCACGGCACCGGCGGGCGGGCGGGGCCGGTCGGCTCCGGCGAGACGTCGAACAGTACGGTCGTGATGTCAACGCCTGAGATCCCGTCCACGAGCGCGTGGTGGGTCTTGGCGATCACAGCGAAGCGTTCGCCCGCCATGTGTGCGACCAGCCAAAGCTCCCACAGAGGCTTGGAGCGATCGAGACGCTGCGAGAAGATGCGCCCGGCGAGCTGCTTGAGCTCTGTCTCGTCCTCGGGGCTGGGGAGCCCGGTGTGGCGGATGTGGTAGCGGGGGTTGAAATGCGGATCGTCGGTCCACACAGGCCGACCTTGGCCGAGTGGCACGAACGCCAGTCGCTGGCGGTAGCGCGGCACCAGGTGCAGTCGCGAGAGGATGTGATCGACGAACTCCTCGTACGCGGGCGCTTGGCCTTCGAAGACCATCACCGAGGCGACGTGCATGTGCGCCGAGCCGCCGTCCTCCAGATGCAGGAAGGCCGAGTCCAGCCCTGTCAGGCGGTCAGGGTTTGCCATGGAGCAGGATTGTCGCGGGTCTGCGTGGTGCCGTCAACGGTATTGCTCCGATCGTCATCGCCTTCGGGGCCGAACGGGGCGCGGCTGTACTCGCGCTCCTCATATCCACCCTTGCATTTCTCGGTCACGCCGGTCGCGACCAGCGGGAGCCGCCGGCTGGATGGGCTACAAGCGAGTGCATGCCCAACTCGTCCACGCTGGCGTGACCCGAAAGCGCCATGTTGAGGTCGAGATCGGCCAGGAAAGCGCGCAGCACGTCGATCACGCCCTGCTCGCCGCCGAGCGCCAGGCCCCACGTGTAGGGGCGGCCCAGGCACACGGCGCGAGCGCCGAGCGCGAGCGCCTTCAGCGCGTCGGCGCCCGAGCGGATGCCGCTATCGAACAGCACCTCGCAGCACTCGCCTACCGCCTCGACCACGCCCGGCAGTGCCTGCAAGGAGCCGATCGCGCCGTCCACCTGGCGCCCGCCGTGGTTGGAGACGACGATCCCCTCGATCCCGTGCTCGACCGCGAGCTGTGCATCCTGCACGCTCTGGATGCCCTTGAGCACGATCGGCAGTTTTGTGCACTCGCGCAGGAACTCCAGGTCCGCCCAGGTCACGGCCGGGTTTGAGAACTGCCATGCCCAGTAGGCGACCGCGCTCGGCATGTCCTCCTCGGGCGGCTTGGGCAAGGCTGCTCGGAAGACAGGATCTTGCAAGTAGTTGACGTTGCCCTCGCCGCGCAGGAATGGCAGGAAACCGTCGGTCAAATCGGCCGGGCGCCAGCCCAACAGCCATGTATCCAGCGTCACCACGACCGCCTCGTAGCCGGCGGCCTCCGCACGCGCGATGAAGCTGCGCGCGAGCTCGCGGTCGCGTGGCCAATACAGCTGGTACCAGAAGCCGTGCTCGCGTTCGCCTTCCGTGTCTTCCTGGGCCGCATCGCTCGCAACGCGGCCTGCATCGGCTATCTGCTCGATCGTGTGCGAAGCAGCGGTGCTGGCGATCAGCGGCAGGCCCACGTGCGCAGCCGCGCGTGCCGAGGCGAGCTCGCCCTCGGGGTGGGCCACGGTCTGCACTCCGATTGGTGCCAGCAGCACAGGTGCCGGTAGTTTGGTTCCCAGCACCGTCCGCTCCAACGAACGCTCCGAGACGTCTTTCAGCATCCGCGGCACGATGCGCCACTCGTCGAACGCCTCACGATTGGCCCGGATCGTGTGTCCGCGCCCCGCGCCGCCCTGGATGTAGCCGCGCGGTCCGCGCGAGAGCATCGCGTAGGCGTCGCGCTCCAATTCGCGCCAGTCGACCGGCCGGGCCGGCTTGCGCCCGCCGAGCATTCCTGCGACATAGATCTCGTGCTCGTAATTGGAGTAGGGCGGTTGCAGTGCCATGGGTGGGCGAATCCTATTCGGACGCGCCGAATAGGGTCGGGCATGAGCCAGTCTCGAGACATTCGGTGCCGCCTGTTTGAGACAAGCTCTAAAGTTTGGACCATGACATTCGACCAATCCAAGATCGGGCAGGTGGTGGCGGCACAGATGGAGGCGCTCGAAGGTCGCTACGGCGAGGAATGCGAGATCGGCAACGTCTGCACGATCGTGGAGGTGCTCGGGCCGCACGGCTCGGACGTCTCTGTACGCTCCAACGAAGCGCGTCCGCACACGACGATCGGGTTGTTGCGGATGGCCGAGGCGATGCTGCTCAACAGGATGGGCGCGGCTCCCCGCGGGGATGAGGACTGACGTGCTTTCCTCGAAGAGAACGGTGGGTCAGGTCGGCTACTCGGCGTAGTAGAGCGCCATTACCAAGGTGAAGAGTAGAAGTACACCACCGAAGGCTATGAGCGCGAGCCCGCCGGGGTGCATCCAGCCGTAAGTCGACGGTGAAAGCACGTGGACGGCCATCGGGTCTTCGCGATATGGGTTGTGGTAATGGGCGTAGCTGAACGCCCAGAAGCCGCCGACAACCGCGCAGATGCCGACAGCCGCGACTAGGAGGAGGGCCGTGCTCGCGTGCGGTTGTTCCCGACGGGCTACGTGGTCGGACGCGCGTTCCATAAGGAGATTGTGTCATGTCGCACACCTGCGGAGGCCTATGCATATGTGCGCGTTGTCACACTTATCCCCTCGCGCCATTGGCCTCACCGGTAGGACTTTAGGCACGGCGCCCATACACCTAAACCCTCATGTGAGCTTAGGTCCCATAGAGCAGGCACGACGCGAGCGTTGGCTGGCGACGCTCGATCCGGGCATCGCGCCCTACGTGGACTGGCTTGACTCGAAGGGCATCGAGACTTTTGAGTCCTGTGAAGGCGGCGAGGGACACGGTTTCCTAGAGCCGACCATACGCTTCTACGGCGACAACAGCGAGGGCTTCCGCGCCCTTGCCGTCGCCGTCCAGCGGGAACTACCCGTCGCGGAACTCCGCCGCTATTGGCAAGTCAGCCGTGCTGGCGAGCCCGAAGGCCCGCATTGGGAGCTGACGTTCCGGGGCTTGCGCCTATTTGCAGACCTTGCACAACGGCCGACCATCCGTCCCGCTCCGTAAGTCCTGCTGGCTGATTTCTTTGCCGCGCGGGCATTCGTTGTCGTGGTGGTAGACGTTGCGCTCGCCTCCGGTCTCGGGGCGGGCAGTGTGGTACGGGGCTACTCGGGCCATGTCTTCCTCTCCCTGGCGAATTTGGTCCACTCTAAGGAGCCTCGGCAAGGCGTCACAAGCCATGTCTCTCACTAGCTGAGCACTATCCCGACCTTCAAGATTTAGGAAATATTTAGGGAGGCACGGCAGCACCCCTCCGAGGGCCGTGGCCGGGAAATTTCCGCTTCAATCGGTCTTGGCTCGGCCACGGCCCTCCGAGCGGTCCTCCTGTAGTTCGGAGGCAGCATTCCCGGCCTGATGTACATGCCTCAATTCGGCCGCTAGACCACCCCGAAACGCCACTATCCAAGCCAATTCCGGGGTGATAGAAAAGAGGTTGTCGTGATCCCGGCAAGCCCCGCCGAGGGAAGGTGACAGCTTCATGCGCAACCTCGGCGGGCACCATATTCTAGCAGTTCGTGACAATCTGCACAAGGTCCGTCCGATTCGTATGATTCGATTTTCCTGAATGTCAGACCGCAATAACCCCACAAGAGGCTCGGCCTCAACCTCTCAATACTCGCTGATGGAGTTCATGCGGGACTACCCCGACGACGCTGCCTGTCTGGACCATCTATGGCGACACCGTTACGCGCCGGACGGACACACGGCCGACTGTCCCAAGTGTGCTCAGCCCCGGCGGTTCCATCGCGTCAAGACCCGCCCCTGCTACGTCTGTGGCTCGTGCGGCCACCAGTTCTACCCTCTCGCCGGGACGATCTTCCACAAGTCCTCTACATCGCTGCATCTTTGGTTCTACGCGATCCACCTGATGACGAGCACCCGCTGTGGCATCTCCGCGAAGCATTTGGAGCGCGAGCTTGGCGTGACCTACAAGACCGCATGGCGGATGTTCAACCTGATCCGCAACAAGCTGATGGCCGACGATGACGAGCCGCTGTCCGGCGCTGTGGAGATTGACGAGACTTCGGTGGACGGCAAGCCCCGCAAGTTCCAGGGCGCGCGCAAGCGCCCGAACGCAATCTCGGAAGGCGTGAAGCTCGCCGAACGCCGAAGGGCGACCGTATTCGCCGCCGTAGAGCGTGGAGGGCGCGTCAGGGCCACGGTGCTGCCGTCACGGCGCGGCCCACGACTCAGGGAACAGGCGATCGAGTGGGTGGACCCCAAGTCGATCGTTATGACCGACGAGTGGCCTGCTTACAACCAGCTACACAAGCACTTCGCCAAGCACAGCCGAATCCGACACGGCGCACTCGAATACGTGGACGGAGAAATCCACACGAACACCATCGAGGGCTTCTTCGGCAACCTCAAGACGGGCATTCGGGCAACTACAAGCTCGTGTCGCACAAGTGGCTACAGGGCTATCTCAACGAGTTCTGCTGGCGCTACAGCCACCGGCATGACCGCCGCGCGATGTTCCACACGCTCATCGAGCGAGCAGCCCGTCCAGCCTAAGTTATCCCTCTAAATCGGATGCTTTGAGCATTTGACAGCGACCGTTGGCACTCTACCAAGAGAGTGCCAATACGTCCGGCATCCGAGTAAAATGGGTGGCGCCTAATACGTATAGGTAGTTGTCCGACGGAGACAGTAGTGTCCGTCGGTGCTAATAGGCGGTGGGGAGACGCGCTGTGCTTCCCCCCACCGCCAGCACGCAGGAAACAAGGGGCTGACAGGTGTGACCGGGGCGTTTCAATCCAGCGGTCGAGAGTTCGATTCTCTCCAGCTCCATATTTCCCTGCATTTTGTATATCACGTATCGGACGACAAAAGATGCGCCCAAAATACGTAACGTAATCTTGGACGCTATTTTCGCGGCTAAGAAACGAACTTTAGATTTTATACCTTTAGATTTTATCAGGCGAGATTTCTAGCTTGTCCAGCAACGCTCCGGGCTCCACGTCCATGCCACGGGCGATACGCAGGATCGTCGTCAGCCGAGGCTCGCGGGAGCCGCGCTCAAGACGCCCTATAGCTGTGGGATGCACGTCGGTCCTGTCGGCAAGATCATCTTGAGACAGGCCATGCTCCGCGCGTAGCTCGCGCAACCGCTTGCCGAACGCAACGCTCGCTGCGCGCGGGTCTTGGTCGAGATGCTCCTCCATCCGCCAATGCTCGACGCTGGATGCCAATCGGTCCAGAGCGAACTGGTAGGGAGCGCTTTGGTCTGGTATGATTCCGCATGATGAGACGTTCGTTCGTCGGCTTTGCGCTGCTCGCGGCCCTGATCCTCGCCGGTTGTGGCTCTACCACCAAGCATCAATCGTCGCTGTTCAACATGGCGACCCTCGAAGCGAATGTCGTCCAGCGCCTCAGCGAAGAACCTAACGGCAAGGCACGCGTTACGAGCGCAACGTGCATCAAGACCGGCGAAACGACTGCAACGTGCGGGCTGAGCTATGCGAAAGGTGCAAGCTACTCCGAAGATGGACCGCAGTCGATTGAAGTGGACATCGCGCCAGACGGGCAGTCCTGGAAGGAAGCCCCCGGCTCCGGCTAGCTTGACGGCGGCTGCTCGTCTTGCTCGTCCGGCTTGGCGACCTTCCTGATCGCCTCCATCACGTCCTTGCGCTTGGGCACAGGGACTCGAAGGCCGGTCTTGGGGAGCGTCTCGGTCGGCTCCTGCTCCTGATCGCGCTTGTCATCCGCCATACCCCGACTTTAGAGGCGAGGGCAGCGGGCCTAAATCCTTATGTGATCGAGACAGCCGATCAGCCTGGCGAAGCGCATGGCGTGACTGGAAGGATAGTCTCTCTCGCCTGCGCGGGTTCTTGCGCAGGCGAGACACTACAAGAATGACCACCAATGCCAGCTAGCCGCTATTTGTTCGACGCGATCTTCAATTGGGACGGGACCAACTTGGTGCCGAAGTACGCGATTGCGCTAAACGGAACGGCGCGCTTTCAGCCGGGGCAGCCGATTCCAAGAGACGCAAGCGCGGGTGGCCTCGTGCTTTTCAACTACATCGGGCGCGATATCATCGGCACGTGGAACGACGAAACCTCGGTACTACAGATCGAAGGCTTCGGATAGCCCTATGGCGGAGAGACCTACGCAGGGTGGTCCGCAGGCAACGGAAGACGCCTCACGCCCAGCGATCCCGGTTGACGTTGCCAACAAGCTCGACCACCTCGACATTGAACATGGCCGCATCCGAGGGCTCGTTGGCGACATCCAGGATGTCAACAGGCTGATCCTAGTCGTGATGTTCGTTGGGTTCCTGGTGCTCCTGTTCTCGCTAGGAGGGCTCGTATTCGTCGCGATCATCAACGACGACCCGAACGCCAGCGACCAGGCAGCAAAGATTCAGCACGTTGAAGATCAGCAGCAGGCATTGAAGCTGGAAGTCAAAAGACTCTCGCAATCCATATCGAGTACAGGCCGCACCGGCAGCCGCTGAACGGTCCTTGGCGCGAGGGGATAAGTGTGCGCGTTGTCACACTTCGCGTCCCTGATAGTGCTCTAGCGTCTCTTCGATTGCCTAACCCTGCCGAGTCGTCTCCGTGGATGGAGACGAGCGGGGGACCCACTGCCGGGCCTGCGTAAGGGCCCGGATGGGGCGAATCGGCCGCTGATGCAGCCGTAACGCCCGGCCGGTGCATGTTTGGACGACATGCGCTCGGTCGCCGTGAGCCCGACAGCTAACCCCGTAGGCGGATACCCAAGGAGACCTCTTGTCGAGGCCATACATAGTCGGGCGCGTTCGTCGCGCCCAGCCGGTGCTGCTTGGCGCGAGCCTGACCTGTGCCGCCATATTGACCGTCGTACCCGCCGCCGGCGCGGAAGGGGCAAGCGTGGCGTCGCTACCGACAGCCCCGGCAAATTCCGCCGGCGCTGCGGTCCCGCCGCTGTTCGGGCCGGTCGTGCTTCCAGCCCACCCGGTGCGTGTGAAATTGCACATACGCAGAGCACAGTTGAACGTGCTCGACGGCAGTGCGGCAAGTGTCACGGGCGGTTTGCGCCCCGGACTGGTCAAGCGGGTTGTCGAGCTACAGCGGCTCGGTCGCCAAGGTTGGGAGACGATCTCGCACACACTCACCGGGCGTGGCGGACGCTTCGTGTTGCGCTACCTCCCGCATCGACTGCTCAGCGAGCCGGTGCGAGTCAGGTTCGTCGGTGATGTCGGCGACCTCGGCGCGCACCGCGGCGTCGGCCGCCTGACCTCCTACCGGCTGGCCGACGCCTCCTGGTATGGCGGCGGAGGCAGTCTGGCCTGCGGCGGCGAGCTCACCAGCTCGACCTTGGGCGTCGCGAACAAGACGCTGCCCTGTGGCACGCTCGTGACGCTTCGCTACGGCGGGCACACCGTGCGCGTGCCGGTCGTCGATCGCGGGCCCTATGTCGAAGGTCGTGAATTCGACCTCACCGAAGCGACCAAGCGTGAGCTTGGCTTTGAAGGGGTCGGCGAGGTGTGGAGTAACCGCTAGCCTTGTAGGGAGCGATGAGCAAGCCAGCAAGAAGACAGCAGAGCCAAAAGCGCCGCCGTCCTAGCAAGGGCGCGCGGCGCAAAGCGGCCGCCGCGGCCGTCGTCGCGGTGCGCTTTGTGCGCATGGCGCGCAAGGTCAAACATGCCCGGCGCAGGAGCCGCAAGGTGCGCCGTCGTGCTGCGCTGGCCTCCGGTGCTGTGTCGCTCGGTTCGCTGGCGGTCGGCGCCCTGGCGCTTGGGGCGGTGGCGATCGGGGTGCTCGCGATTCGCCGTCTGGCGATCAAGCGGGCCGCGATCGGTCGGCTCGACGTGGGCGAGTTGAAAGTCGGCCGGCTCGAGGTGGACGAGCTGGTCGTGCGCACTCGTAGTTGAATATGCGCTTGTGAGCGATCTGAGACCCAGCGCCCGAGGCCAGTCGTGGACCTGACCTTCAGCGAGCGCGAGCGCGCCTTTCGCGACGAACTGCGTGGCTGGCTCGCTGAGAATCCACCTGCTCCGGAGCCGAGCGAGGGCGGCGAAGACGTTCATTACGCCTGGCGCCGGGACTGGCAGCGGCGCCTTTACGACGCTGGCTGGGCGGCGCCCGCGTGGCCGGCCGAGTACGGCGGTCGTGGCGCTTCGCTGACCGAGTCGGCGATCTACTTCGAGGAGCTTGGGCTTGCTCGCGTCCCCTTGCCGGCCAACGTGCTCGGCTTGTTGCTTGGCGGTCCGACGCTGATGGTCTGGGGCACCGATGAGCAGAAGGAGCGCTATCTCGCGCCGATCCTCTCGGCCGAGGAGATCTGGTGCCAGGGTTTCTCCGAGCCCGAGGCCGGGTCAGATCTAGCGGCCCTGAAGACCCGTGCGGTCAAGGACGGCGAGGAATGGGTGGTCACCGGGCAGAAGGTTTGGACCAGCGCCGCCCAGTACTCCAAGTGGTGCATGCTCGTTGCGCGCACCGATCCCGACTCGCCCAAGCACAAGGGGCTCACCTACTTCTTGATGGACATGGAGCAGGAGGCGGTGCAGGTGCGGCCCCTGCGCCAGATCACTGGCGAGGCGGAGTTCAACGAGCTGTTCATCGAAGAGGCGCGTATTCCCGATGCCAATGTCGTGGGCAGCGTCGGCAATGGCTGGAAGGTGGCGCTCACGACGCTCATGAACGAGCGAGCTGGGCTTGGCTTTCTCCTGCAGGTGCGTTTGCGCCAGCTGCTCGACGACACGCGGGCGCTCGCGCGTGAACGCGGACTGCTTGAGGATCCGCTCTATGCCGACGCGCTGGCCGAGATGCACATTCGCTGCGAGTCGATCCGGCTACTCGCATGGAAGGGGCTGACCGACATCGAGCGCTACGGACAGCCGGGCCCGGAGGGCTCACTGGTGAAGTGGCTGTGGTCGGACACCAACCAGCGCCTCACTTCGCTTGCCGCTGAGATCGTGGGTCCCGAGGCACTCACCAACGGCACGAGCTGGAGCTACGAGCTGTTGCGCGCGCGTGGCAACACGATCGAGGGCGGCACAACAGAGGTCTTGAAGAACATCGTGGCCGAGCGCGTGCTTGGCCTTCCACGCCTGAAGGCGGTCATCTAGGTGGTTGTGATGGGGGTGGGCTCCGTCCTGTCTGCCCTGTGCCCTTTGGGTATGCCCCGAAGGGGTAGCGGAGCTCCGCTGTTTGGTGTGCCCGTTGTCTCAGATGGCCCGAACACATCCGCGAAAGCACGGAAGCACGGCTAATGGACTTCGGTCTGAGCACAGACCAGCGCGAGATCCAGCGCACGGCCCGTGAGCTATTGGCAGAGCGGGCCAGACCGGAGCGCGTACGCGAGCATGCTGAGGCCGGTCGTCTCGACGAGGTGCTCTGGCGTGAGCTTTGCGAGCTTGGCTGGCCTGGGATCGCGATCGCCGAGCAGTACGGCGGACAGGGGCTCGGGCTGGTCGAGCTTTCGATCCTTTGCGAGGAGTTGGGGCGCGCACTTGCGCCCGTGCCCTTGCTGCCCTGCGTGTTGGCTGGAGTCCTGATCGAGCAGGCCGGCTCGCCTGAGCAGCGTGCGCGCTGGCTTCCCGGGCTCGCCGGCGGTGAGACGATCGGTGCGCTTGGGACGGCACGCGACGGCGTCGCAGAGTTGGTCGTCGGAGCTCCGGACGCGCAGGTGTTGGTGCTGCTCGATGCGGCAGGTTCCGAGGTGCGGATCTACACGCGCAAGGAGGTCACAGTCGAGCCGGTCGATTCAATCGATCCCACGCGGCCGGCGGCGCTTGTGCGTGCGAGCGCCGATGCAGGGGAGAGGCTCGACGGCGACGTGCCCGGCGGGATAGACCGTGCGCTCGTGGCGATCGCCTCCGAGCTTGTCGGGGTCAGCGAGCGTGCGCTGGAGATGACCGTCGCCTACGTCAAGGAGCGCAAGCAGTTCGGGGTGCCCGTCGGCGCCTACCAGGCCGTGTCACACCGCTGCGCTCAGATGCTGCTCGACACCGAGAAGGCGCGTGCCACGACCGCGTTTGCCGCATGGGCGGCCGACGCCGATCCCTCACGGCTCGGAGAGGCCGCCGCGATGGCCAAGGCCGCCGCCTCGGAGGCAGGCGTCGAAGTCACCGCCTCGGCGATACAGGCTCACGGCGGGATTGGTTTTACCTGGGAGGCCGATGTGCACTGGCTCTACAAGCGTGCGCTGGTGGACGCGGCATTGCTGGGTGGGGCCAAGCAGCAGCGGGCGCGGCTGGCTGGCATTCTCGCGAAAGGTTGATCGGGACCGCTTGCGCTCGGCGAAGGCCGATCAGGACCGCCGCGTTGCACAAACGCTGGTCGGGAGGGCTCGCGAGGCAAAACAATCGGCTGCATCGCGCCTGGCAAAGGCACTCCGCGCATACGTGATAACGTACGGACGTATGTCGAATGTACGCGAGTGGGATGGTGCCAGCTACGACCGCATCTCCGGAACGATGGAGGCCCTCGGGCTCGAGGTGCTGTCCCGGCTGGAGCTGAATGGGGATGAGTTGGTACTCGACGCCGGCTGCGGCTCAGGACGTATCACCCAAGCGCTGATCGAGCAACTGCCACGCGGCCGTGCGATCGCGGTCGACCAATCGGCCTCGATGGTGGTCGCGGCCAAGCAGCGGCTTGGCGAGACAGCGGACGTTCGTGTCGTCGATCTGCTCGAGCTGGACCTGGAGCAGCCTGTCGATGCGATCATCTCTACCGCCACCTTCCACTGGATCGCCGACCACGATCTTCTCTTCCGTCGTTTGCACAACGCGCTGCGCGCGGGCGGTCGGCTCGTGGCTCAGTGCGGGGGAGAGGGCAACATCACGATCCTGCGCGGCAAGGTAGCTCCTCTACTCGATCAAGAGCCCTACGCTGAGCACTTCCGCGGCTGGCAGCCGCCCTGGAACTATGCGGGCGCAGAGCAGACCCAGGGACGACTGCTGTCGGCCGGCTTCGCCTCAGCCAAGTGCTGGCTGCAGCCGGCGCCGCGTGAACCCGAGCACCCGCGCGAGTTCCTCTCAACGATCGTGCTGGGTCCGCACGTGCAGCGACTACCCGACGAATTGCGCGAGCGGTTCATGGATGACGCCCTCCAAGCGATCGGAGAGCCGGTCGTCGTGGACTACGTGCGCCTGAACATCGACGCCTTGGCGTAGGCCATACCCATCTGAGGTCGCCGTAAGCCGCGCTAGATTCGAGCGACGGTGTCGATCGCAAGCGAACATGATGCGTGCGTAGCCCATCTCGACGCCGATGCGTTCTATGTCTCGGTCGAGCTGAACCGCCGGCCGGAGCTGCGCGGGCTGCCGGTTGTCGTGTCTGGCACCGGGCCGCGGGCGGTTGTGACCACCGCCAGCTATGAGGCTCGCCGCTACGGCGTGGGCTCGGCGATGCCAGCAGCTCGTGCGCGCAGGCTCTGCCCGCAGGCCGTGTTCATACCGCCCGACGGGGCGCACTACCGCGAGATCTCCAAACGCATGATGGGCATCTTGCGCTCGCATGTGGAGCGCGTCGAGGTGGTGGGGCTCGACGAGGCCTACGTTGACCTGAGCGATCTGTATTCGCCGCGTGCGGCCATGCGCCGTGTGCTGGCCGACATCAAGGCCGCTACGCAGCTCGTCTGCTCGGTGGGGATCGGGCCGAACAAGTTGGTCGCGAAGGTGGCCTCCGATGCGGAGAAGCCCGCGGGATTTGTCGTGCTGACGCGCGAGCAGGCGCGTGAGCGCTTTGCCGGCGCGCCCCCCGGGCTGATCCCGGGGATCGGGCCGAAGACGGCCGCGAGGCTCGAGGCGATGGGTCTGCGCACGCTGGGTGAGCTTGCCCGAGCATCCGAGCAGACGCTGATCGAGCGCTTCGGACCCAACCACGGGCGTGAATTGCGCCGACGTGCCCACTTCGAACACGACGGGCAGGTGAGCGAGGAGCGCAAGGTCGTCTCCGAGTCGCGTGAGCGCACCTTCGACAGCGACATCCGAGATCCCGAACTGCTGCGCGAAGCGCTCGTACGCATGGCAAGCGAACTCTGCGCGAGCCTCTCCGCCCACGAAAATCACGGACGCACGATCGGCATAAAGGTACGCCTCGACGACTTCTCCACGGTCACGCGCGCCCGCACGCTGCCTGCGCCGACCTGTGACGCCGAGCAGGTCACACGTGTAGCGCTTGCCCTGTTGGAGGAGTACGCGCCGTCGCGACCAGTGCGCCTGCTGGGGGTACGCGTCGCCGGTCTGGCGCAGCGGGGAACACCGCCGCGCACACAGGCGCTGAGTGTCACCGGCGGTCAACTCGAGCTACCGGTGTAGGCTTCATCGCACGATGGCACTAGCCAAGGTAGGGGAGATCGAGCTCAGCTACGACCGCGCCGGCGATGGTCCGCCGCTGCTCTTGATCATGGGGATGAGCGGCACCAAGCACCATTGGGGCCAGTCGCTGCTCGAGGCGCTGCGGCACGATTTCGACACGATCGTCTACGACCACCGCGACGCGGGCGACTCCACACGCACCGGTCGGCCGTTCACGATCGTCGACCTCGCCGAGGATGCGGCGGGACTGCTCGCGGCGCTCGATATCGACTCAGCGCACGTGATGGGCATCTCGATGGGCGGGATGATCGCCCAAGAGCTCGCACTCGCGCACGCCGACAGCCTGCGTTCGCTGACGCTCGGTTGCACCTACTGTGGCGGGGAGGGCAGCCTGCTCGCAAGCGAAGGTGTCATGCGCAAGCTTGCCGAAGCTATGTCCTCGGGTGACCGCGAACGCGCGATCCGCGCCTCATGGGAGGTGAACGTCTCGCCCAGCTTCGCTGCCAACGAGGACGCCTGGGCAAGGTTCCGGGCGACAGGCATGCGCTACGGCCTGCCTGTGGAGGTCATCATGCGCCAGATGCAAGCCATCGCCGGACACGACACGAGCGCGCGGCTGTCAAGCATCGACGTCCCGACGCAGGTGGTGCATGGCACCCTCGACCAACTGCTCCCGGTTCACAACGGCCACATGGTCGCCGAGCTGATTCCCGGCTCGCGCTTGGAGATCTACGAGGACGTCGGTCACATGTTCTTCTTGGAGCAGCCAGAGCGCACGGCACGGCTCGTATGTGAGCACGCCGCGCTGCATGTCTAGGTGGCCGACTCAGAGCACCTGACCGTAACCAGCGTCGGCGAGGTGCGACTTTCGGCGGAGCAGGCGGGGGGCGGCACGCCGATCGTGCTGCTGCACGGCCTCACCGCGACCAGGCGCTATGTCGTGATGGGCTCCAAGGCGTTGGAGCGCTCCGGCCATCGCACGATCGCATACGACGCGCGCGGGCACGGCCATTCCAGCCCGCCGCTTACCAACGACGCATACACCTACGAGTTGCTCGCCGAGGATCTGCGCGCGGTGCTCGACCGGCTGGAGATCGACCAGGCGGTTCTTGCCGGCGCTTCGATGGGCGCCCAAACAGCGCTTCACTTCGCACTGCGCCTCCCCGAGCGGGTGTTTGCGCTCGGGCTCATAACCCCGGCATTCGACCCTGACGTTCACGGTGAGCCCGGATCCTACGAGTCGTGGGATAGGCTCGCACAAGGACTGAGAGAAGGGGGAGTGGAGGGCTTCGTCGCTGCCTACGATCTGGATTCCGTCCCCGAGCGCTTCAGGGAGACCGTCGCGGCGGTGCTGCGCCAGCGCCTCGCCTCGCACGATCACCCGCTGGCTGTGGCAGACGCCCTGCAGGCCATCCCACGCTCGCGACCGTTTGACAGCTGGGAGGAGTTGCGATCGATCGAGATCCCAACGGTCGTAGTCGCCAGTCGTGACGAGCCCGACCCGACACATCCACTCGCCACCGGCGAACGCTACGCGGACACGATTCCAGGTGCCAAGCTCGTAGTGGAGGACGCAGGCCCACCTGTGCGCTCACCGATCGCCTGGCAGGGAGGACAGCTCTCCCGGGTGCTTGCCGCGCTGGCATCGTCAGTACCAGGCCGCTAGCCCTCGCTGGCAGTGGCTTCCGCCACGATCCCGCTGTCGGGCTCGGGGACTCCTGTGAGCGGAGCGGCGCTCCATGTTCGTGCGGGAACCCGCAACAGGCGGGCCGCCGGAGTGGGGAACCACCAGTTCCACTTGCCCATCAACGAGACCAGCGAGGGAAGCAACAGCGCCCGCACGACGGTGGCGTCAAGCAGGATGCCGGCGCCAAGCCCGGTGGCCAGGACCTTGATGTCGGTGTTCGGAGCTGAAGCCAGCGATGCAAACGCCAGGAACAGGATCAGCGCCGCGCTAGTGACGAGACGGCCGGTGCGCCCAAGGCCTGTGACGACCGCCTGATCGGTCGAGCCGGTGCGGTCGTATTCCTCGCGGACCCGCGCCAGGATGAACACCTCGTAGTCCATCGAGAGGCCGAAGAGGAATGCGAACACCAGGATCGGCACCCAGAAGGTGATCGCTCCCGTGGCGGGAATCCCGAAGACCGCCTGCGAACCGTGACCCTCCTGCCAAAACCACGTCATGAAGCCGAAAGCCGCCGCCATCGAGATGAGATTGAGTACCACCGCCTTGACCGCCAGCACGATCGAGCGGAACGCTCTGGCCAACAGCACGATCGTGAGCAGCGCGATGATCGCGAACATCAGCGGGAAATTGCCGAACACCGCGTGCTGGTAGTCGAGCTCGCTCGGTCCCTCGCCCGCGATCCCGATCACACCCGGACGGCCTTCGATGGCGGCACGGGCGGTGCGTACGGCGGCAAGTGTTGTGGAGTTCACGGTCTCTTCGCGCGGGACTCCCACGACGACGCTCGTGCCATCGCGGTTGCTGTCGGGCGCCGTCGAACGCAGTGCGTCGGCGATTCCTGGAACCCTCGCCAGGCGGGCACGAACAGCATCGGCCTGAGGTGCGTGTACCAATACCTCCAGTGGCGTGATCACCCCGCTCGCAGCGCCGCCGGCTCTGATCCGTTCGTAGGCCACGTGTGCCGTCCCGCTGCGGGCCTGCGCGCTCGCGCTGGTTTCGCCGGTGGTCAGGCTGAAGAAGGGCACGATCAACGCCGCGAGGATGCCTATCGCAAGCGCCGTTCCCAGCCACTTGTGGCGCACGAGCGTCCGTGACCAAGCCGTCCACCCACGGGAGGCCTGGTCCTCGTGGCGGATCCGTGGCCAGTCCACCCGTGGCCCGATGCCGCCAAGCAGCGCGGGCAACAGGGTCAGCGCCACGCAGGTCGAGACCAGCGGGATCAGCATGCCCGCATAGCCCACCGAGCGCAGCCCGGGCACGGGCAACACGACCAGCGCGATCAGCCCGATGGCGACCGTCAGGCCTGAGAGCACCACGGCGCGACCGGCCGTCGCCATCGCCGCCATCACCGCGTCGTGGTTCTCGCGTCCGTGCGCTCGCTCCTCGCGCCAGCGGGTGACGATCAGCAGCGAGTAGTCGATTGCCACCCCCAGCCCGACGAGCGAGACCAGGAACTGTACGAGGAAAGAGACGTTGGCTATGTAGGTGAGCGCCAGGATCACGAGCAGCGTCGAGAGGATCGCCACAGCCGCGATCAGCAGCGGCAGGAAGGCCAGCAGCGACGCGAACACGAAGGCCAGCACGGCAAGCGCGCCCAGTCCTCCGATGATCGTCTCGAGGAACACCCCAGGCCCACCGTGGCTTTCTTCGCTGTCAGAGAGTTGCAGCAGGCCGGTCATGTTGGCTCGGGTGCCTCGCGGGAGGGTGGCGTTCAGCGCCTGCTCGGCGCGCTGGGGGATCACGGGTAGTCCCAATGTTCGCTCCAGCGGCGAGAACAGGAAGGCATAGGTGGTTCGCCCGTCGCGGCTGATCAAGCGCGGGTCGCCGGTGCTGGCGAAGTCGACAACGCGGATCACGGGGACGCTCGTCCGCACACGCTGAAAGCTCGCCGCGATCTGCCGCTGCTCGTCGCGGACCGTCTGTCCAGGAGGAACGGTGACCACCGCGATCGCCGGCGGAATGATGCCGCCGTTGCCGTAAGTCTCGATGATCTTCTGCGCGGTCTCATAGCCCGGCTGCCCAGGCAGCGAGAAATCGAGCTGCAAGCGTTTGGAGACGTGCGAGGCCCCCGCCGCGCCGGCGAGAAGTACCACAAGCCATCCGACTATCACCACGCGGCGGTGAACGAGCACGAAGCGCGTCAAGCGCACGATCGTCGTTCGCTCGTCGCTGCTTGTGCCTTTGCCAGACGATCCCGAGATATCCGATCCGGCGCGTGGAGAGTCGACACCGTGTGGGTCGTGAGCGGCCGGTTTGGACATCTGGACCGGCTCAGGCTAGCGCCGCGGACGGATCTTGGCCGGGCTCGTCCACGATGGCACCCCTCAAGAGTGCCGCATAGCGTCCGTCAAGATCCCTCAGCTCCTCGTGGGTGCCGCGCTCCACGATCTTGCCGTCGTCGAGTACCAGGATCTGATCGGCGTCGCGGATCGTGGAGAGGCGGTGGGCGATCGCGATCGTGGTGCGACCTCGCGAGAGATCGTCCAGTGCGAGCTGCACCGCCCGCTCGGTCTCGGTGTCAAGCGCCGAGGTCGCCTCGTCGAGGATCAGCACCGGTGGGTTGCGAAGGACCGTGCGCGCTATCGCGATGCGTTGCTTCTCGCCACCTGAGAAGCGATAGCCGCGCTCGCCGACAGGGGTGTCATAGCCCTCGGGCAGCGAGGAGATCAGCTCGTGGATCTGCGCCGCCTTGGCGGCATCTTCGATCTGCTCGTCGCTTGCGTCAGGACAGGCGAAGCGCAGATTCTCGCGGATCGAGGAATGAAACAGGTAGGTCTCCTGCGAGACGAGCCCGACCGTGGCGGCAAGCGACTGCAACGTGACGTCGCGGATGTTGTGCCCGTCGATGCAGACCTCGCCCTGCTGCGGCTCGTACAGGCGCGCTACCAGATAGGCGAGCGTGGTCTTGCCGGAGCCGGTCTCCCCGACGAGTGCCGTGCGCGTACCGGCGGGAATCTCCGCCGAGATGTCCTGCAGGGTCCAGGGCGCCTCGGGCGCGTAGCGAAAGCACACATTCTCGAGGGTCACGTCACCGCGCACGCACTCGAGTGCCTGTGCCGTGGGACGCTCCTCGATGTCCACGGGCAGGTCGAGGTACTCGAAGATGCGCCCGAACAACGCAAGCGAGGTCTGCACTTCAAGGCCCACCGACAAAAGCTGCTGCATCGGGAACAACAGGCGCGTCTGTAGTGTCGTGAATGCGACCACCGTTCCGATCGAGATCACTTCGCTGCCGTGGACGCTGCTGTAGCCGGCAAACCAGTAGACGGCGGCGGGCATGATCGCGAAGCTCATCTGCACCGAGGCCATGCGCCAGCGCCCCGCCATGCGCGCCCGCACCTCCAGATCGGCCAGCTCGCTGGACTCGCTCGTGAAACGGCTGGTGAGCTCGCCCGAGCGGCCCATCGTCTTGCCGAGCAGGATGCCCGACACCGACAGCGACTCCTCGACGAGCGTCGACATGTCGGCCAGCCGGCCCTGGCGTACCGACTGGATGCGCCTGCGCTCGTTACCGACGCGGCGCGTCAGCCACACGAAGAACGGCAACAGGACCAGGGAGAACAGCGTCAGCTGCCAGCTGAGCGCGAACATCGCGGTGACGGTCGCGGTCACGGTGGCGACGGTCGAGACGGTCGAGGTGGCTGTGCTCGTCACGACGTCATCGATGCCGCCGATGTCATAGGCGATGCGCGCCTGCACCTCACCGGAGCGTGTACGCGTAAAGAAGGCAAGCGACATGCGCTGCAGATGCGCATACACCGCGGCACGCAGGTCGTGCATCACGCGCTGGCCGACCTGGTTTGAGATCCAGGTCTGCGCGACGCTGATCACGCCGTTGATGATCGCCAGCGCGATCATGCCGGCGACCAACCAGCTCAGCAGTTCCAAGTCATGTCCGATGATGCCCTTGTCGACCGCTTCGCGCAGCAGAAACGGCGAGGCGACGCTCAGGATCGAGCCGACCACGATCAGGCTCAGCAAAGTGCCCAGGCGCAGGCGGTAGGGGATGAACAGCCGTCCGATCCGTCTCAGCGAGACCGGCCGGTCGGGAGTGTCCTCCGGGCGCGGCTTGGACCCCGAGCCGCGTCGGCCTTCGCCCGCGTGCCCGGACGCGAACGGTTGGTGACTCACTGCAGGCGCGCCGCTGGAAAGCTCACGGTCCCGATTCTAGTTGTCGCCACCTTCGGCCTCAGGGGAATGCCGCACGATGGCGAAGGCTTGTCGCTTCACCGAGCAGCGGGCGTGTCGTCCGTCGGGATCCGATCCGCCAGGCGCAAGGCGAGTCGGCAAAGCGTCGTATTCGGTGGCGTCCGGGGCCTACGACTCGTAGGATGGGAGTCGATGGACCTGTCCGCCTCTGAGATTCGCGTGCTCGGTTGCCTGCTCGAGAAGCAGCGCACCACCCCCGATCACTACCCCCTGTCGCTGAACTCGCTGCGTTTGGCCTGCAATCAGGCAACCAACCGCGAGCCGGTGGTCGACTACGACGACGCCGTCGTGCGCGACGCGCTGCATCGCCTGGAGCGCCGCGGCTTCACACGCCTGGCCGGAGCGAGTAGGGCTGCCAAGTACCGCCATCTGCTCTCTGAAGCGCTACCGATGTCAAGCGCCGAACAGGCTGTCATGTGCGTGCTGATGCTGCGCGGTCCGCAAACCCCCGGTGAGCTCAAGCAGCGTGGCGAGCGCATTCACGCCTTCGCGGGACTGGACGAGGTGCACGCGACGCTGGCGGCTCTGATCGAGCACGATCTCGTCGCACAGCTTGGGCGTCGTCCGGGCCAGAAGGAGGACCGCTACACACAGCTGCTGGGGGACAGCGACAGCCCCAACGGGTCCGCGGTCGCCATGGGAACCCCGGCGACACCGCCCGTCGAGCCGGCCGTCGCGCATGAGCCCGACGATCTGCGCGATCGTGTGGCGCGCCTGGAGCGGGAAGTGGCTGAATTGCGCGCGGCGCTCGGGCAGGTCGAGGATGTCGATCGTGTTGAGCTCACCGAGGATGTCCAAAGCACTGGCCCAGCCGAGTATCGCGCCGATGACAAACACGCTTGGCACGAGACCGCACCATCGACTCCATGATTACCGCGCATCTGATCCTCGCCTCCTCGGCGTCGGACACCGCAAGCGGCGTGGGCATCCCCGTGGCGATCGCGGCTGGGTTGGTGTCGTTCCTCTCGCCGTGCGTGCTGCCGCTGGTGCCCGGCTACCTCTCGACAGTGATCGGCGTAGCGCCGGCAGACATCCAGCACGCCGGCGCCAGACGTGTGCTCGTGCCGAGCCTGCTGTTCATCTCGAGCTTCTCGTTGATCTTCATCCTGCTCGGGCTCACGGCCACGCAGGTTGGCTCGTTGCTCAGCACCAACATCGAAACGCTGCGTACCGTCGGCGGTTTCCTGATCATCCTGATGGGCATCGCCTTCCTGGCGACGCCGTTCGTGGATGCGCTCAACTTCCAATGGCACTCCGAGTCGCTGATGCGCTTCGCCGGGCGGGGAGGCCCGCTGATCGCCGGAGCCGCCTTTGCGATCGCCTGGACGCCGTGCACGAGCATCACGCTCGCGGCGATCCTCACGCAGGCCGCAGTGTCCGAATCGGCCGCGCACGGAGCGCTGTTGCTCGCTTTCTACTCCGTCGGGCTCGCGATCCCATTCCTCTTGATCGCGCTGGCGTTCGAGCGCATGAGCGGCGCGCTTGCGATCGTCAAACGCCACTTCCCGGTGATCGTCGGCATCGGCGGGGCGGTCATGATCGTGCTGGGCCTGTTGATCGTCACAGGTGAGTTCACGATCCTGAACGCACAAGCCAATTCTTGGCTGCACGACACCGGCCTAAACGTCTCGAACGTCTGAGCGCTCGCCTCCAAGTGTGCCGGCGACTACCCTCGCCTGTTGATGGCAACCAAAGCTCATACACCATCCCCTCAGCGCACCGCGCTGATCTCGGTCATCGCCGCTGCCACGCTGGTCGTAATCAAGCTCGTCGTCGGGTTGCTCTCACACAGCCTCGGGGTGCTCGCCGAGGCGATCCACTCCGCCACGGACCTGGCCGCGGCAGTGCTCACGCTGTTCGCCGTCAGAGTCGCCAGACGTCCCGCTGACCGCGATCACCCTTACGGCCACGGCAAGGCCGAACATCTCTCCGCGCTCGGCGAGGGCGCGATCCTGATCGGCGCGTCGATCGCGATCGCGATCGAGTCGATCTACCGACTCACCGGTCACGGCCCGCGAGTGGAAACGCAGTGGTACACGTTTGCGGTGCTGCTGGTGGTGATTGCAATCGATGCGACGCGCTCATACGCCTCCCATCAGGGCGCCCACCGCCACGCAAGCGCCGCCCTGAGTGCCAATGCGCTGCACTTCACGCTCGATCTGGTCGGATCGGTGGCCGTGGTGGTCGGCCTGTTGCTCGTTCGAGCCGGCTACCCGAACGCGGACTCGATCGCGGCCCTGTTCGTCGCGGGTCTGGCCCTGTTCTCAGCTGTCCGGCTGATGCGCCGCAGCGTCTACGTGCTAATGGACACCGCCTCCGACGACGTGGCCGAGCGCAAGGCGCGCAATGCGATCGAAGCGATCCCCGACATCGTCAGCCTCAGGCGGCTACGCATGCGCGAGGTCGCCGGCCGGCACTTCGCCGACATCGTCGTCGGCGTGCCAAGCGACGCCGACCTCAGCTATGGCCACGCCGTGGCCAGTGCCGTGGAGCTGGCGATCGAGCGTGAGCTGCCGGGCAGCGACGTGGTCGTGCACATCGAGCCCGACGGATCGGGGCGTGCGTCCTGCGCACAGGCTTCGCACTCAACCGGAGCGCAACTGCTGGTCCGTCTCGGACCGGCTGCCACGCAAGCCGACGCCGAAGCGCTGGCGCAACACCTGCGAGCAGAGCATCCCGAGCTGCTCGACGTGACGATTCGCGCGCCGAGGGACGCGCTCGGCGAAGACCCGCGCGTCAGTTGATCGCCGCTGGGCTCTGAGCAGCTCCAGCCGAGCTTCGAGACGTATCACGCACCAGAGCAGAGTCGTCGGCGCTCAGTGCTCGGCTGGGAGCGGCCGCTCAGCCGCACGAGCTCCGACAGGCTGCGGGCTCGCCCCCCTCCTCTCCAGAAAACGTTTTTCCCACGCCTGCTGATTGCGCTTGGCGTCGAGTACGAAGGGCGAATAGCCGATCGCCTTGACGATCAAGCGGTTGATTTGATCCCAAGGAGAGGGGAGAGGGCGCAAAACGTCGACGAACAGCACCACGCGTGTCTCCTCGGTGTCGTTCCAGACCTCGTGGTTGAAGGTGTCGTCGAAGATCAAGCTCTTGCCGACTTCCCAGTGGCGGATGTCATCGCCAACCCTGATCCTGCACTGCGGGGCATCGGCCGGCACGATCAGCCCGAGGTGGTAGCGCAACACCCCCTTGTAGGGTCCGCGGTGGTCGAGGATGTGCTTGTGCGGCGAGAGGATCGAGAACATCGCCGTCGTCATCCCGGGGATCTGGCGCATCAGCGCAGCCGTCTTGGGGCAGGTGCGTACACCAAGCTCCGCCTCGAAGCCGTAGCCGTAGAGGAAGTAGGTCTTCCAATCGTCATCGTCGGTTATCTCTATCTGATCCTTGGATATGTCCTGAAAGTTGGGCAGCGCCTCGCGGTCGGCCAGTACCCTTTCGAGCTCCTCGCGGATCGTCTCCCAGTTCGCCTCGATATGGCCAATCCAGGGAAAGCGCTGCTCTGCAAAGAAGGTCGCGTCGCCCACCAGCGAGCGCTTGCCGATGAAACGCTCCACCGGGGTCAAAATCCGTTCGCCGACGGCGATCGTAAGCTCGACGGTCCGCTCCCACATCGACTGCTTCATCTGTACCTCCTCGCTTCGGCCTCTACTCGAAAGATGTTGACATACGCTTGGGAAGGATTCGGACCGGGGAGTGTCATAACGTGATGCAACCCAACCGACGGAGGAACAGGCCGTGAGACTCTCCACAGCAAGACAAGCATCAGCCCGACGCACCCCGATGTTCTCGTTGCTTGCGCTCGTGGCCGTGACAGCGGTGCTGGCAGGCTGCGGCAGCTCGAAAGAAACGAGCTCCTCCGCCTCCACTCCTGCCGCATCCACTCCAGCCACGACGAGCGCGAGCACCCCGACAAGCACCACGACCGGCTCGGCCCCGGCATCGGGCTCGCTCAGCCTCGCAGCCAACCCCGAAGGTCAGCTGAAATACAACACGAGCACGCTGACAGCCAACGCCGGCAAGGTCTCGATCGACTTCACGAACATGTCGCCGCTCGAACACAACGTGACCATCGAATCGGCGTCGCACGCAGTCGTTGGCGCCACGCCGACGTTCAAGGGCGAAAGCAAAACGCTCAGCGTGACGTTGAAACCGGGCACCTACAAGTTCTACTGCTCGGTCCCCGGCCACCGCATGGCCGGCATGGAAGGCACGCTCGTTGTGAAGTGATCGATGAGCCGGCGCCCCCGCGCACGTCGCGCAGGGGGCGTCCCGATCTAGGGTTGGGGGGTACGGCTCTTCAAATAAACCGATGGCCGCGCATACGCGCGGGGAGCGCTTCGGCCTTCGGCCGGATGGGATCTGGCTCTTCAAAATGAAGCGATGCCCCCCGCGCGCGCGGGGGGCATGCCTCGAATTTGCTTTACGCGGCCTCGCGCAGCGCCGCGAGCTCCGGCGACTCGGCCAGCTTCTTCAGTGCCCGCTGCTCGAGTTGGGATGCCCGCTCGGCGGAGAAGCCGAGGCGCTTGCCGATCGCGGTCAGCGTCTGCGGCTCCTCACGGCCCGTCCCGAAGCGAAGCGTGAGCACGGTCCGCTCGGTGTCGGGCAGCTTGGCGATCGCGTTGTGCACGATCCGCTCGCGCTCGTTGTCCCAGGCGCTGTCCTCCGGCGCCTCGGCGTCGGAAGGCAGTAGGTCGCCAAGGGCTGTGTCGCCGTCGTCGCCAACCTGCTGGTCGAGGCTGACGAGCGCGGCACGCTGGTGGCGCACCTCCTCGACCTGCTCGATCGGCAGTCCGGTCTCCTCGGCGAGCTCCTCGAGCGTCGGCTCGCGGCCGAGCCTGACCGACAGCTCGCGCTCGACGCGTCCAACCTTGCGCGAACGCTGGGCTACATGCACGGGCAGGCGGATGGTGCGCCCGGAGTTCTCGAGGCCTCGTTGGATGGCTTGTCTGATCCACAGGGTGGCGTAGGTGGAGAACCTGAAGCCCTTGCGCCAGTCGAACTTCTCAGAGGCCCTGATCAGGCCGAGCATGCCCTCTTGGACGAGATCGGCAAGCGGCAGGCCCTGGTTCTGGTAGCGCCGGGCGTTTGAGGCGACGAGCCTCAGGTTCGAGTTGATCATCGTTTCCTTGGCGCGCAAATCGCCACGCTCGATCTTCTGGGCGAGCTCGATCTCCTGTTCGGGAGTGAGCAGGGGATAGCGGCGCGAGTGCGCGAGCAACTGGTCGACGGACTCCGGGATGAACACCTCGGGAGTCATGTCTATGGTGGGCGTGGGCTTTGTAATGGGGTCTGGCATAAGCGTCTCTCTAATAATCCGATGCTTGGAGTCGGAATTATACGTCGCGATAGTTGCGTTGTCAACCATTATTCGTGGAGTTGGGTCCTCGGTCTGGTTCGACGCCTGAGGCCTCGCAACCTTCCCACGCAGGACATAACCCGCGAAAGCAGCAAAAGCTCCGCAATTTGGGCGATAAGCACGAAACGACCGCACCAAGTGCTCTACCCGCTTGCAGCCGTCGCATATCAAGCATCGGACGATTTGCCGGCTTTGATTAAGGATTAGAAGGTCGTGCCTGGACGGCCGAACCCTCCTTGCGGAGGTCCGGTCGCAATATCGTCCTTCAAAACAGTCCGTGCCGATCCTTTGAAGACGTTCTAAGCTCCCTCGCCGTGAGCGACGATCCGCAAGACGACACGGGCGCTGCGAGGAAGTCCGAGAGCCAACCGTCCCATCACTCGAGCGGCCCTCTTCAGGAGCGCTCGCGTCTGTTCTCGCCCTCGCTGCTGGAGGGCCAGACAGCGATCGTCAGCGGCGGCGGTAGCGGGCTTGGACGCGAGATGGCGCTGGAGCTGGCTCGCTGCGGTGCGCGGGTAGTGGTGTGCGGTCGCCGTGAGGAGCCGTTGCTCGAAACCGTGGCGCTCTGTCCGCGCGGACTCGTAGAGGGCTGTACGTGCGACATTCGCGAGGAGCAGCAGGTCGATGCGCTGGTCGACCGGGTGCTGGAGCGCCACGGTCAGATCGACCTACTGGTCAACAACGCCGGCGGTCAGTTCCTGGCGCCTGCGGAGTCGATCACGCCAAAGGGCTTCAGAACGGTTATCCGGCTCAATGTGGAGGGCACCTGGTTGATGACGCACGCGGTTGCGACCAAGGCAATGATCCCCTCAGGCAGGGGCGGCAAGGTCTTCAGCGTGACGCTCTCTCCGCACAACGGCATGCCAGGTATGGCTCATTCGGGCGCCGCACGCGCGGCGGTCGAGAACCTGATGCGCACGCTCTCGGTCGAGTGGGCACGCTTTGACATTCGCCTGCTCGCACTGGCTGCCGGCCAATTCGAGACGCAGACGCTTCTGACCAAGTACCCGGCCGCAATCGTGGAGCGCATCGCTCACACGATCCCGCTGGGGCGAATGGGCAGCGAGCAGGAGTTCGCCTGGCTCGTCGCCTATCTGGCCTCGCCCGCCGGCGACTTCTTCTCGGGGGCGGTGATCACGATGGATGGCGCCCGCGACGACTGGCTCGGGCCCTGGCCGCCGGCGCAGGCGGCCGACGAGCAGGGTACGCCGCTCAGCGAGGAGCGTCGTGGATGAAGCCCGAGTGCGGCGCTCGCGGTTGAAGCTCGAGCGCCGCGATTGCAGGGCGGATGAGCCTGTGCCTGATGGCATGGCGATAGACGAGGCTTGCCATCCGGTCGAGAGCCTATGTTCGCGAGCACAGCACGAGCCCATTTCTAAATGCGGCCCAACAAACGCTCATCCCCGCTCAACACGTGGATGAGTAATTTGTAGGCGTGCTCGTCTAAAGGCGAGTAGTGCTAGTGCTACACAGACACCGATGTCAGAGCAAGATCGAAAAGAGCCAGAGCCGGCGCTCGACCCTGAGCGGCCCCATGGGCTCGAACCCAAGCGCCTGGTCGACCGGCGCACGCTGCTCAAGAGCGGGCTGCTGGCCGGCGGCGCGCTCGCGGGTGGAGGCGTGGCCCTTGCCGACTTCATAGCCAAGCAGGAAGCCGTCTCGGGCGCGACGCACGCAAGCGGACATGCCGCGAAGGTACGTCATGGCGACGGAGAAGCTCACGGGCGGGAAGGGGCCAAGGCAAAGCAGTCGCCAGGCTCGGGCGAGGGCTTTCGTCAGCCCAACATCCTCGTGATCATGGTCGACCAGCTGCGCACCCCACAATGGTTCTCGGCGGCTGACAGTGCCGCTGCGCTGATGCCCAACCTCGCGCGGTTGCGCAACGGGGCCGTGTCGTTTGCCAGCCACTACACAGCCTCCAACGACTGCACACCAGCGCGCGCGGCACTGGTGACGGGTCTTCACACCCACCAGACGGGTTGCATGATCACCGGCGGCAGCACATTGGACCCCGGCTTTCCGACGTGGGGCACGATGCTGCGCGAGCAGGGCTACCGCACGTATTGGTATGGCAAGTGGCACCTCACGCACGGCGACAACCTGTGGGACTCCTCCGAAGACTCAGGAGCACTGGAGCCCTACGGCTTCACCGGTGGCACCTACCCATCTCCCGACGGCGCGCCCGGGCAGGGCTGGCGGGTCGACCCGCACATCGTCACGCAGTTTGAAAAATGGCTCTCGGCCGCACCAAAGCACGAGCCTTGGTGCACAACAGTGTCGTTCGTCAACCCGCACGACATCGCCTGGTGGTATCGCTGGAGCCAGCGCTTTGCTTCAGAGGCTCAGCCGCCGAGCGTCGTGGGTGAACTGCCGCCGAACTTCGAGACGCCTGAAGAAATGGCCGCCAAGCACAAGCCGTTGCTGCAGCGCTCGCTGCAAGACACCGCTCAGCTCTCTTTTGGCAAGGTGCCCTACAGCGGCCCCGAACTCGAACAGACATGGCTGCCGTTTCTGGATCTCTACTTGCAACTGCTTGGAGAGGTGGACGGGCACATCGGCGCTGTGCTCAACACGCTCGCGAGTCGCCCGGAAGTGGCGGCCAATACGGTCATCTTGTTCACCTCCGATCACGGTGAGTACGGGGCGTCGCACGGTATGCGTGGCAAGGGCGCAAGCGCCTATGAGGAGGCGATCCGCGTGCCGCTGATCGTCAGGGACCTGCGTGAGAAGCCGATCACGAAGGCCCCGGCGCAAACGCGCACCGGGCTCACCTCGAGCGTCGACGTAGCGCCTCTGCTGCTCGACATCGCGACAGGCTCCTCGGCGTGGCGCAAGGACGAGGACTACTCGCAGATCGCCTCTCGCCACGAAGTCGGCACGATGCTGAGCGACCCCCTGGCTCCCGGACGCGACTACGTGCTGCACGCCACCGATGAGACCGTGACCGAGTTTGCGATCGAACCATACGCCGCCGAAGCGCCTCTGCACGTCGTGGCGCTGCGCACGGCCAAGGCCAAGTACGCGACCTACTCGAACTTCGCCCCGGACAGCATCAAGCTGCTGGACGCCGGGCGCGAAACCGAGCTGTACGACTACAGCACGCCCGAAGGGCAAATGGAGCTGGACAATCTCGCCGGCAACAGTGACCTGGAGCCCAAGCTGAACGCGCAGATGCAGCGGGCGATTCGCGACGAGTTGCGCGAGCCGCTGCCCACACGCCTCTACCGGGCGCACAAGCGCGGGCTGCTCGACTACTTCAACACGGCAGGCAAGGCCGCGCTCAAGGCGACCGAACGGCGGCGTGAACGTGCGGAACGGGAAATCGAAGAAGAAGCGCCCTTCGGCGAAGAACCGGGACTGACGACCGGTGCGAGACCAAACGGGCGCCATCGCCTGCACGCAGGCCGGCGGGGACCCAGACGTCGCGGCGGCAGACGGCTAAGTTGAGCGTTCCGCGGCGCGCAGTCCCGAGAGGGTCCAGAGGCCAAAGACCACGATCAGGGCCAGCGCACAAGCGAACGCCAGCGCTGTGTGTTCGTGTACGCCGGAGATCAGCCCGCGGCCGGCGCCGAGGAAGGCGGTCGCCGGGTTGACGCTTGCCACCGCGTGAATCCAACCTTTGAGCAGCGACAGTGGCACGTAGACGGGCGCCAGGAACAGAATCAAGAAGACCGGCGTCTGCATCAGCGGCCCAGCTTGGATCGAGCGGAAGCGGAACGCGACTCCGGCGGACCACCCATAGCCCACGAGCACGAGCAACAGCGCAAGGCCGTACAGGCCGAACATGTCGACGCCGTCCCCGGTGATGCGCATACCCGCCAGCAGAGCGACCGATGTCACGACGGTGAGCGTGATCACCGCGCGACTCAGCGCCACCAGCGCATAGCCCAGCACGATCCCACGGCGGTTGCCCGCGGCGAGCATGAGCCGCCGCGCGAACCCGCTTTCGAAGTCCACGGCAACCGTGAAGCCGGTGAACAGTCCGCTGAAAAGCGCCGACTGGGTCAGCACGAAGACGAACTGGAAGGCCGTGTAGCCGGCGGGAAAATCAAATCCAGGTACTGAGCCAAGCGCGGAGAGCCCACCGGCAAAGCTCGCCAGAAAGACGAGCGGAAAGACAAGCGAAGGCACGATCAGATCGGGGCGGCGCAGATAGGTGTGCATGCTGCGCCAAGCGACCGCGCGAGCCACGCCCCAGTTCCCGGCGCCTACGGGCTGCTCGGGGCCGCTCATGTTCTCTGCAGCCTTCCGCGCAGCGTCAGCACCACAAAGCCAAGGCCGACAAGGAGGATGCCGAGCGCCACGGCAAAGCCACGCTCTAGCGCCGCAGCGTCCCAGCCAAAGATGAACAGGCTGCGAAACGCCTCGATCAGGTAGGAGATCGGGTTCCAGTTGGCGATTGTGTGAAACCAACCGGTCTTCAGCAGATTGCGTGGCAGGTTGCTAGAGGAGAGGAAGATGAACACGAAGAACAGTGGGAACATCCCTTGTACGGCCTCGCCTGAGCCGGTCTTCAGCGCGGTCGCGCAGCCGATCGCCCCAAACCCAGTGGCGGCGAGCGAGCCGAGCACGATTACGACCAGCGCGCCGGCTGCGCCGGCGTCGAGGTGCGCTCCAAAGAGCAGGCCGATCAGGATATAGACGCCTGACTGCAGCGCGCCGAGCGCGGCAACACCGACAAGCAGCCCGGCGATCAGAGCGAGCCTGCGCATCGGCGTAAGCGCCAGCCGGTTGAAGAAGCCGCTCTCGATGTCCTCGGCGAGGTTGGTGCCGGTGTTGATCAGCGAGAACATCGCGCCCTGGATGAAGGCCACGGCGATCGCAAAGGAGATGTAGGAGTGCGTGGGAAAGCCTCGCAGAAGTGTGGCGGAGCGCAGCCCGCTGGCGTTGACTGCCAGCAGTATCAACGGAAAAAACACGATCGGGAACATCTGGAAGGGCTGGCGCAGCGTCTTCAGCGTCGAGCGCTTCGCAAGCGCCCAGATCTGCGCTGTGATCGGTGCGCTCACGCGGCGGCCGGCTCGGCGGTGCTCGCGTCTTTGTCCTGCTCCTCGGTGCTGTCGGCCGCACCCTCGAGCGAGCGTCCCGTCTTGGCAAGGAACACGTCGTCAAGTGTGGGTGAGTGCAGGCGCAGGTCCGCAACCTTCAAGCCCTCCGAGTCGAGCACGCGCACGATCTCGGCCAGATCGCCGGCCCCTTCGGGAAGTTGCGCGGCGACGCCGCCAGCCGACGCCGCGGTTTCCGCTCCGAAACGTTGCAAAACGGTGGCCAAACGCTCGCGATCGCCGGGATCCTGGGGGACCGCCTCGACCGTCTGGTTTGCGATCTCGGCCTTCAGTTCGGTCGGCGTGCCCTCGGCGACGATCTTGCCGTGGTCGATGATGCCGACACGGTTGGCGAGCACGTCGGCCTCCTCCAGGTATTGCGTCGTCAGGAAGACCGTCACGCCCTCTTGGGCAAGTCGTCGTACCTCGTCCCACAGCGCGGCGCGGCTCTGCGGGTCAAGGCCGGTCGTGGGCTCGTCGAGGAACAGCAGTCGCGGGCGGTGAAGCAAAGCCAGTGCCAGGTCCAGGCGACGCTTCATGCCGCCGGAGTAGGTGCCGATCTTGCGCTCGGCCGCTTCGGTCAAGCCGACACGCGCCAGCAGTTCCTTGCCTCGCGCCTCGCGCTCGCCCTTGGGTAGGCCATGGAGAGCGCTCTGCAGACGCATGTGCTCACTGCCGGTGAGGAACGGGTCGAGCGCCGACTCCTGCAGCGAGACGCCGATCGCGCGCCTGACTTGCGAGCCCTGGTGGACGACGTCGAGGCCCGCCACGCGAGCGCTGCCCGAAGTGGGCGGCAGCAGCGTGGTCAGCACCAGTACGGTCGTCGACTTACCAGCTCCGTTGGGGCCCAGGAAGCCGTAGATCTCCCCTGGGGCAACGCGCAAGTCGATGCCGTCGACCGCACGCACGCCGCCCTTGAAGACGCGTACCAGTTCCTCTACTTCGATTC
This sequence comes from Solirubrobacteraceae bacterium, assembly GCA_035486935.1. Taxonomy (GTDB): domain Bacteria; phylum Actinomycetota; class Thermoleophilia; order Solirubrobacterales; family Solirubrobacteraceae; genus Palsa-744. Next base: position 14,517 of record DATHMQ010000139.1, on the reverse strand, counting down.
CGTTGTCGAGATCGCTCATCGACTGGACGTTATATCCAGTCCGCGACGGACATGAAGAGTTAGACGAAAACTTCGTCGGGTGAGCCGATGATGCGCAGGTGATCGTTGACGCCGGCAATCGTGAACAGGCGTTGAACCTGCTCGGTGCCGGGCGTCAGGGCCAGCTCCTGGCCGCTTTGGCGTGAGCGCTCGTGCGCGGCGAGGATCACACGCAGCCCTGCCGAGTCAACGAACTGGAGGTCTTGCAGGTCGAGCACCATGATCGCGCTTGCCTCGCCGTCGGCCTGGTCGATCGCCTCTTGCAGAAGTGGCGCGCCGAGCAGGTCCAGTTCGCCATGAAGTCCGAGCACGACTCTGTCGGACCCGTTGCGGACATCGATACGTAGATGCTCCCCTGGAGATGCCACGCCGGAAATTTTAGCGCTGCGAGGGCACTGATTGCGATGCGCGCAAACCAAGCAGCGCGAGATCGTCACGCAACCCGAGTTTGGCGTGCATGAGCGCCACGTCCTCGACGTACTCCAGCAGGCTGTCCAGGTCCAGGCGCGGAGCTTGGCGACACAGCTCGATCAGGCCCGTCTCGCCGAGCTCGACATTGGGGCGGCCCGCATCGGTGACGCCGTCCGTGTAGAGCAGCAGGGTCTCACCGTCGCGCAGCTCGGCTTTCGTCTCGAGGATCTCGATTGGGTCGAGCACACCCAGCAACGTGCCCGGGCTGCCGATCAGCTCGGCATGACCGTCGCGATCGATCAGCAGCGGTGGGGGATGCCCGGCGAGCGCGACCGCCAGCTGTGTCGCTGCGCCCGTGTTGTGTGCGGCGACCAGGCACACGGTGCAGAGGTCGGCCCCGGGGGGCTGGCGGCGCAGCGCTCGATGCAGTGTCTCGAGCATCTCGGTAGGCGATTGACCGCTCATAGCGGCGGCGCGCAACGTATGGCGCGCAAGCGCGGTCACCCCCGCGGCACGCGGACCCTTGCCACAGACATCGCCGATCACGAGCATCCAGCGATCCGGACCGTAGTCGAAGACATCGTAGAAGTCGCCGCCGACTTCGTTGAGCTCGCCCGCGGCGCAGTAGCGCGCGTGGACATCGAGACCAGGGATGTCAGGCAACGACTCCGGCAGCAGTGCCTGCTGGAGGGTCTGTGCGATGCGTGAGCGCTCTGTGTACAAACGAGCGTTTTCCACCGCGGTCCCGGCACGGCGACCGAGACGTTCGGCGAGCGCGAGATCGCCTGGAGAGAGGCGGCGCATCGACTCGGCCGAGACGAGCGTGATCGCGCCGATCGGGCCGGTCGCGCCGATCATCGGCACAATGATTACCGCGGTGGCTCCGATCGCGCTGAGCAGTTCGAGGTGCTGGTTGTCGCGCGCGTATTGCGCAAGCGCGTCGGCCGGAATGTCGGTGTAGATGCGCGCTTCGCCCGTGCGGATAACCTCTGGCACGCCTGCCGGCTCATCCAGTGAGGGTCGGTAGTCGCGGTTGAGCTGCTCGGCCAACTCGAGCTTGGCTGGATCTGGATGGTGGACCGCGACGCGTTCGATCTCGTCTTTTTCGTTGACGAGTTCCACCGCGCACCAGTCGGCGATCTGAGGCACGGCCAGGCGCGCTATGCGCTGCAACGTCTCGGCGTAATCGAGCGAGGAAGCCAAAACTCTGCTTGCCTGAGCCATGAAGCTTTCGGCAAGTTGCACGCGCTTGACCTCGGTGATGTTCTCGAACACGTTCACCACATAGACGACGCGTCCGCTCTCGGGATCTGCGATCGGCGAGGATCTGACGATCAGCCAGCGCTCCTCGCCGGTGGCGCGCACGATGTTGCGCACCAATAGCGGCCCAGGCGTCTCACCGGCGAACAGCTGTCTGCCCGGCATGTGCTCGAGGTCGAGCTCGCGGCCCTGCTCGTCGAGTACCAGGAACCGTGGCATGATCTCCCCGGGTCGTGAGCTCGTCAGCTCCTCGGGGTCTGAGACGCACAGCAGGTCGGCGGCGGCCTGGTTTGCAAAGACGGTCTGCCCGTGCTCGTCGACCACGGTGATCGCCTCGGCCAGGTTCACGAGGATCGCCTCCAGGCGGCGCTCGACACTGTGCACCTCCGAATACAGACGCGCATTGTCGATCGCGAGGGCCGCACGCCGCGCGAGCTCGCAGACGAGCTGCAGGTCCTCCTGGCCGTAGGGCGTGCCCCCGCCCAAGCGCAAGACCGAAAGCGCTCCAAGCGTGCGCTCGCGCGCGAGCAGCGGTGCGACCACCGCCGAACGGTAACCGTGGTCGATCATGAACTCGGCGTGCTTTGAACCCTGCGCAAAGGAGTTCAGCAGCGTGCTCGTCATTTCGGGCAGCAGCACCGGCTGTCCACTGCGCAGAACCTGGGCAACGGGGTGACCTCCGGCGGGGTTGAGCGGGTGCTCGACGCGCAGCTTTTCGAGCTCCCGCGCAAGCTCCGGCTGCACGCACGCGACCGCTACCTCTCTGATCGAGCCATCCTCGTCGCGCAGGTCGATCACGCACAGATCGGCGAGCCGCGGCAGCGTCAAGCTCGCGACTTGACCCATCGTGGTGCTTGGGTCCAGCGAGCTGGCCAGCACTGCTCCCGCGTCGATGAGCACGCTCGCGGCAACATCTCCCACCGAATGGGCATCAACGTCGGTCTGCTCCCCCTCGGGTGGCTGCGGCATCGGTTGTAGCCCGGCATCCTTAAGATTTGCCTGTGGCACTTAGCCCAGATGCCAGGCGTAAGGTCAGTATCGCAGCCCTCGCAAGCTTGTTGATCGTCCCTACGAGCTCCTTCTACTAGCGTCCGTACCAGCGACGTCCTCCTCCTCCACCCACGGGCGCGCCGCCGATGAAGAAGCCGATCAGCCACAGCAGGAGCGCGATGATCAGCACATACCAGAGCAAGTGCACGGCAAAGCCCAATCCGCCAAGCAAAGCCAGGATGAGCACCAACGCCACTAGAGCAACCATGTCAACCCTCCATTTGTGAAAACCGACGCGTTGCGCGCCTGTGACTACTCATTACCCCGGCGTCCTAGTTCTAACCGTGGTCGCGAGTGGCCCTGGCGGGACCCCAAGCGCGCGGCTATCTGAGGTGTCTGAGAGTGGCTATGGCTAACGCTGATCGCTGAGTCCGAGCGTCAGCGTCTCGTGGGCGCCCGTGCTCAGCACTTCGTGGCGATCGGTCAGTTGCCCGATCACGCCACCCAACTCGCCGAGCTCGGACTGCTCGATCAGCTGTTGAGCGCGACCGACGCTCAGGGGCGATATGTGCAGCTCCAGGTCGCGCGGCTCGACGGTCACGTCGATGCTCAACTCCTCGCCGCTGATGGCGGCTTGGGCGTGCTCGACAAGCGCGTCTGCGAGCAGTTGTGCGTCGGAGATGCGATCGGTGGAGAAGTGAGCATGTGCGGCAAGCGTGATCATCAAACGCGGCAGGATCGTGCGAGCGAGGCTGATCGGCGCTATGCAGATCGTCGTCGTGGGTGTTCCGAGAAGCGCGAGTGTGTGGGCTCGATCGCCGTCCTCGCGCAGTGGTGCAAACGCACCGGATTGCGGGGCGTCGAACCACATCCGCACGTCGGTCCCGCGCTCCTTGCCCGCTGCGAACTCGACTGTCTGCGTGAGCGTTTGGATCACGTGCAGCCCGATCCCACCGGTGTCCGTCTCGAGCGACTCTGGCTCCGCCGGAAGTCCGACGCCATGATCGCGGACGAGCACGCCAAGCGACCGGTCGGCGAGGTAGAGCGCGACCTCCAGCGGTCCGAGATCGCCTTCGTAGGCGTGTAGGACGACGTTGTTGCACGCCTCGGTGACGGCCGTGCGCACATCGTTCAGATCGCTGTGGTCCAGTTCGATGGCTTCGCCGACCCCGGAGAGCATCTCCCTGACCACCACCACGTTCTCGGGGGTGTTGGCTAGATTGAGACGAACGTTTGGGGGTGAGTCGGCCATCGGTGTAGGGCAACTTGCCGCAGCAAACCGCCGAGGTCGTGTTGCTCGCCTCTCGACTGTTGTAAAGAAGATACCGCCTGCCGACGGCGCCTATACCTCGCTTGCGTCGCGCGTGAGAGCTCGCAACTGGTCGAGCGAGCGGCGCAGCAGGCGTGAGACCTGCATTTGCGAGATTTTCAGGCGGGCGGCAATCTCCGTTTGAGTGAGATCCTCGACGAAGCGCATGTGCAACATCGCTCGCTCCCGAGCCGGGATGTGTCGGATCGCGGCGACGATCGTGGCGTCGAGCTCTACCAACTCGTAGCGCTCGTCCTCGCTGCCCATGCCGTCTCCGAAGGTGATCGTGTCGTCTTCGCCGCCGGGCCGTGGGGCATCGAGGGAAAGCGATTCGTACGCCTGGGTTGCCTGCAGCGCGTCGATCACCTGCTCGGTTTCGAGTTCCAGGTACTGCGAAAGCTGGCTGACGGTCGGGGCATGACCGTGTTCGTTTGTAAGGGTCTCTTGGGCGTCGCGCACCTTCAGCGCTCGCTCCTGGTCGCCGCGGGGCACGTGGACCGACCAGCCGCAGTCGCGGAAGTAGCGGCGCATCTCGCCGAGGATCGTCGGCACCGCAAAAGACGGGAACGAGTGTCCACGTTTTGGATCGAAGCGGTCGAGCGCCTTGAGCAGCCCGACGGACGCGACCTGCAGGAGGTCATCGAAGGGCTCGGATGAGCGGTCGTAGCGGCGCGCCAAGCTACGAGTCAGCGGCATGAATCGCTTGACCAGCGCTTCGCGGGTGCCGGGGTCGCGCTGATCCTGCCAGAGGGCGAACAGATGGTCCAGATCCTGGGTGGTGCCGTGGTCGATGTGCAGATCATGCGTGGCTATCGCTGCTGACACGATCTCAACCTCCTCCTGGCTCGTGGACATTTGGCCTTGCGGGCATCTCCTTGAACGTGCCCGACCATGCTTCTTTGGTGTGCCTACCCCCATACATAGAGATCTATGCGCCCAATTTGGAGTCCCGCCTGTGATCCATTTTGACCTCAAGCACGTCAACCGAGCTGTCACTCGGGCCTGTATACGGGGACGGCAAGTTCGATTGCGTCCCCCACTAGGGGTAAATGTAGGCGTATCCTGCGGGCCTATGCATCTTCGATCTCGGGTAGCGCTCTAACCATGCCTCGCTCGCTGTGGAACGGCACGATCTCCTTCGGGCTGGTGCGCGTACCAGTCAAGCTGCATACGGCCACAGAGTCCAAGAGCATCTCCTTTCGCGAGCGCCATGTCAGCGATGGCGCGGCGATCGAGCACCGGCGCGTGTGCGTGGCAGAGGACCGCGAGGTGCCACACAGCGAGATCGCCAAGGGCTTTGAAGTGAGCTCGGGTTCCTACGTGATGCTCTCCAAGGAGGAGATCGCTGCGGCCGAGGGCCCGGAGGCGCATGTGATCGACGTTGAGCACTTCGTCGACGGTCAGGAGATCGATCCCGCCTACTACGAGCGCGCCTATTATCTAAGCCCCGGGAAGCTCGGCGACGAGGCATATCGCACCCTGCACAGCGCGTTGAAGACCTCTGGAAAGGTCGGGATCGGGCGCTTCCTCTTCCACGGCAAGGCCCACCTCGCTGCGGTTCGGGCGCTCAAGGACGTGATCGTCCTGCACACGATGCGCTTTGCCGACGAATTCGTGAATCCCCGAGAGTTGGAGATCGCAAAGGCCGACAAGCAGCCGAGCAAGCTCGAGATCGACACTGCGCGGCTGCTGGTCGACCAACTGGTCGCGAGCTTCGAACCCGATGCCTATGAGAACAGCTACCGCGCGGCTGTGCTCGGCGTGATCGAGCAGAAGGCGCGCGGGGAGAAGATCCAGGCGCCACAAAGCCAGGAACAGACAGGGGAGGGGGAGCTGTTGAGCGCCCTGCGGGCGAGTCTCGAGGACGACGGCCACGCGCGCAAGCGCCGCCGCCCAGCGAGCGGCAAGCCGCAGCCGGCCGGCAAGGCCCCGCGCTCCTCCGGCGGCGCCCCCCGCTCGCCCAAGGGTGCGGTTCGTGGGCGCGGGCGGACGCGAGGTGAGGGCTGATGGCGCGTCCGCTGTGGTCGGGCTCGCTCAGCTTCGGCTTGGTGAACGTGCCGGTGGTGCTCTACAGCGCCGTGCGCGATCGCGGCGTGCACTTTAGCCAGTTGCACGAGCCCGACGGCTCGCCGATCCAGACACGGCGTATGTGCGTACTGGAGGAACGCGAGGTGCCCTGGAACGAGATCGCCAAGGGCTATGAGATGGAGGATGGCAGTTGGGTGCTGCTCAGCGATGAGGACCTGGCGGCCGCTGCGCCTCGCAAGAGCCACACGATCGACATCGAGGCCTTCGTCGAGGAGCGCGAGATCGACCCGATCTACCTCGATCGTCCTTATCTGCTGGTCCCCGAGAACGAGAGTGCGGCGCGGGCCTATGCCTTGCTTGGCGAGGCGATGGGGGACTCCGGCAAGGTGGCGCTCGGGCGCTTTGTGATGCGCGCCAAGGAGCATCTGGTCAGCATCCGTCCACGCGGCGAACTGCTGACGCTGACGACGATGCGCTTTCACGACGAAGTCCGCGCCGACGCCGACGTCGCGGCGGAGATCGATGTCGAGGCGGTGCCCGGCAGCGAGCAGATCGAGAACGCGATCGCGATCATCGCGGAGCTCGAGGTGCCATTCGAGCCGGCCGCCTATCGCGACGAGCACCGCGCTCATCTGCAGCGCTTGATCAAGCGCAAGCAGAAAGGCCAGAAGATCTCGGTGGCGCCCGCAGTGGAGAAGCCAAAGCCGAAGGCGGCTCCGACTGCTCCGGACCTGATGGGCGCGCTCGAGCAGAGCCTTGCGCGTATACGGGGGGAGAGCTCCGGTACTGGCAAGAAGAAGGCAAAAAAGACGCGGACGTCTCCACCGGTTCCGCGCCAGAGCGGATCGAGCGTCAAGCGTCCTAGCTGAGGGCATCGGTCAACCCTCTGAGTTGGCCGGGGTGCAGCTGCAGGTATCGCCGTGCCGCCTGGATTGGCCAGTGGCACCGGCGGCGCCCGTCATCGCTTGCACTTACCCCTGCTTGGGCAGCACGCCTTCGTAGATCTGCTTCTGCGTGGCGCCGGGGCCAGGCCTGACATTCAGCTCGCCGCTCGCGATGGCCTCGCCGCAGTGGCTGCAGTGCATTTGGGGGTGTGCGTCATGGCCGCAGACGGTGTGTACGGGGATCCGTGGCGGGCCCGCCTGCGGTGAGTTGTACTGGTCGCCCCACTGCATCAAGGCGATGATCACAGGGTTGAGGTCCAACCCCTTGGGTGTGGGGATGTATTCGTAGGACTCGGGATGCTCGCTGTAGAGCTTGCGCCGCAGCAGTTCATGCTCGACAAGCATCTCCAAACGGTCGGCGAGGATGTTCGAGGCGACGCCGGTACTGCGCTTGATGTCGGCAAAACGCCGGCGGCCGAGCAGCACGTCGCGCATTATCAAGAGCGTCCAACGCTCGCCGACAAGCGAGAGCGCAGCGGCAATCGAACAGTTCTGGTCGGTGAAGGGCCGGTAGGGCATACGCCGATCGTAGCGGAGCTGGTTGCATTTTGAAAGTCGCGTGTGCTAGCGTGGCGACACCTGCTTGCAAAATGCAACTACGTGCGGAGGTGTCACGTGCAGCGGCAATGGAAGGTCTTGACGTTGGTCTCGGTGGGCGTGTTCATGGTCAGCCTCGACCTGTTCATCGTGAACGTGGCGTTTCCGAAGATCGAGGCCAACTTCCACGGTTCGAGCATCTCCTCGGTGTCGTGGGTGCTCAACGCATACGCGATCGTGCTCGCCGCCTTGATGGTCTCGGCGGGGCGCCTGGCCGACCGTCACGGGCGCCGGCGGGCGTTCCTGTGGGGCCTCTCGGTGTTCGTATTGGGCTCGGCGTTGTGCGGCGCGGCTCCGTCGGTTGGCGCGTTGGTTGCGGCGCGCGTCCTGCAGGCAGGTGGCGCGGCGCTGCTGTTGCCGACGTCGCTGGCATTGCTGCTGCCCGAGTTCGAGCCGGCCAAGCGCCCTGCGGCGATCGGCATATGGGCCGCGATCGGCGGACTCGCAGCCGCCGCCGGCCCGCCGATCGGCGGCGTGCTCGTGCAGTCAAGCTGGCGGCTCGTGTTCCTCGTCAACGTCCCGGTGGGCCTGGTCGCTCTCGTCTATGGCCTGCGCGTGCTGCGCGAGAGCCGCGACGAGTACCAAGAGCGTCCAGACATGCTCGGCTCGGCGCTGATCGTTCTCGGGATCGGCGTGCTTGCGCTTGGCCTGGTCAAGGCGCCCGCTTGGGACTGGGGCAGCGCGCGCACGATCGCCGCGTTCGCCGTCGCGCTCGTGGGTCTGGCGGCCTTTTGGAGGCGCTGCTCGACACATCGCTCGCCGGTGATCGACCCCGCCATGTTGCGGGTGCGCTCGTTTGCGATGGCAAACTTGGCCTCCGTGCTGTTCTCAGCCGGCTTCGCCGCCTTCCTGCTCGCCGATGTGCTGTTCATGACCGAGGTCTGGCAGCGCTCCGTATTGATTGCGGGCCTGTGCCTTGCGCCGGGACCGGCGACCGCGGCGATCTTTGCCGCAAGCTCAGGGCGCTACATCAACCGCTTCGGCCAGCGCGCTCTGAGTGCCGCGGGAATCTCCATATTCGGTTTGGGCTGCTTGTGGTGGCGCTTGCGCGTGGGCGTGGAGCCCGACTACGCGGGTGAGATGCTGCCGGGCCTGTTGATCACGGGCGTCGGCGTCGGTCTGGTTCTACCGAGCCTGGCAAGCGCGTCCTCCTCCTCGCTACCGCCCGCCCGCTTTGCAACGGGCTCGGCCGTCTTTACGATGACGCGACAGGTGGGATTCGTGCTCGGCGTATCGATCCTTGTGGCGGTGTTGGGGACGCCCAGCCCAGCCGATGCTCTGAGCGCCTTTGACCATGGGTGGGTGTTCATGGTCATCACAAGCGTGCTGGGAGCCCTGGCGGCGCTGTCGATCGGCCCGATCCGCGCGGCGGTGGCCCCAGCGCGCACAGACCGTGTCGAATCGCGGGTGGCAATCGAGGCAAGCGAGGCAAGCTGAGCTTGCTCGGCGAGTCCGTCCAATCACACTCGCGGATCTGCCGGCTCGAGCAGCGTGAATCGGTCGATCTGCCTGCAAGGCCTGTTCTTGCGCTTGTATATGTGACTGGTGATGGGAACGTGGAGGATCGAGGTCTGCTGATGGTGCCCGCGACGCGCTATGCGCGCAGCGGCGATGCGACCATCGCCTACCAGTTGGCGGGGGAGGGCTCACTCGATCTGCTGTTCCTGCCGGGATGGATCTCCCAGATAGAGCAGTTGTGGGAGGCCTCGGCCATGCGTCGCTTCCTCGAGCGCCTGGCCGTGTTCAACCGGCTGATCCTGTTCGATCGTCGCGGAAGCGGGCTCTCAGACAGCGGGGGAGGGTCGCACTCGCTCGATCAGGAGATGCAGGACGCGCTCGCGGTGCTCGACGCCGCCGGCAGCGAGCGGGCCGCGCTGCTCACCTATGGCTTGGGCGGACCGGTCGGAGCGCTGCTGGCAGCGAGCCATCCGGAGCGTGTCGGCGCGCTGATCATGTACGCGTCGATCGCCCGCACCTCGTGGGCTGTCGACTACAACTGGGCGATGACAAAGGAGGATCGTGCTCAGTGGACCGAGCAGACGATCGCCTCCTGGGGCGAGCCCGGTGGTCCCGGGCTGGCCGTGATGGCGCCCTCGATGGCCGAAGATCCAGCGCTGGCAACATGGTTCGCGCGCTTGCAGCGCCTTTCGGCAAGCCCAAATCAGGCGCGTATCCTGCTGAACGCGGCGGCTGAATTGGATGTGCGCGACGTGCTGGGCGGTGTGCGTGTGCCGACGCTTGTCATGCACAGGTCGGGGGATACGGCTTGGGACCCACGTCACTCGCGCTACCTGGCCGAGCACATAGCCGGCGCGCGCCATGTCGAGTTGGAAGGAGTGGACTCGCTGCCGTTCGTCGGTGACAGCGACGCGATCGTCGAGGAGATCGAGGAGTTTCTGACGGGCGCCCGCAGCCGCGGAGAGCTCGCGCGCGGATTGCTGACGGTGATGTTCACCGACATCGTCGAGGCGACGGCGCGGGCGGCCACTTTGGGCGACGGTCGCTGGCGCGACCTGCTGGCAGAGCACGACACACGGGTACGGGCGCAGCTCGCACGCTTCGGTGGTCGCGAGGTCAAGACGGTTGGGGACGGCTTTCTCGTCACGTTCGACGGGCCACCGTCACGAGCTTTGCGCTGTGCTCTGGCGGCGACCGCGGCGGTGCGGGAGCTCGGGCTCGAGATCCGCGTCGGCGTACATACTGGCGAGTGCGAGCTGATCGGCGAGGATGTCGGCGGCATGGCGGTGCACATCGCTTCGCGCGTGGGCGCCCTCGCCGGGCCGGACGAGGTGCTCGTCTCGGGCACCGTGTTCGGAACGGTCGTCGGCGGCCCGTTCGCGTTCGAGGATCGCGGCTTTCACGAACTGAAGGGCGTGCCTGGCCGCTGGCCGCTGTTCGCGCTTCGCGGTTGAGAGCGCACGCGCAGCGGCCGAGGCCGCGATCTTAATGCCCCGTTGCATACGCTTGCGCGGATGAGCATTCACCTGTGCGTTCTGCTCTGGTCGAGGCCTGGCACCGAGAAGGCGCTTTGCGCCTACGAGGACACGGTGCTGGGTTTGATGGGCGACCACGGAGCGCGGGTACTGCAAAGAATGCGCACCGATGGGGCGAATGGTGCGCCGCTGGAGATCCAGGTGCTGGAGTTTCCCTCGCAGGAGGCGCTGGACGGCTACATGCAAGACGAGCGCCGCACATCTCTTGCGGGTGAGCGAGATGCGGCGATCGCGCGGACGGACGTGCTGGCGGCTGAGCCCGTTTAGCCCTCGCCGCGCCGCAGTGTGCAGTTGGCGCCTGTGCAACTGCGCTCGAGTCGGCCTGCTGAGATCGTCTGAGCCAAGCCAACGCACCAGCAAGTCGGGCAGCCGCGGAGCGCGATCAAGCCAAACGGCGCCAACAGGAGCGCGGCAGGGCCGGCGCTTGTGGTCAGGGTGATCGCCACGCCGATCAGGCCGAAGCCAAGCGCTCCGCGCACGAGATGGCGGGCGACAGACTTACTGGCAAGAATGCTTTGCATGGGCTCAGTCATTATCTGTGTTCGCAGAGACGATTGGATCGGATGACATTTTGAGCTGCGCGCGCAGCGCTTCGCGGCCGCGATGCAGACGTGACTTCATCGCTGCACGGCTGAGGCCAAGCGTCTGAGCTGTGGCCTTTCCAGACAGGCCCTGAATATCGCGCAGGACGAGAACAGCACGTTGGTCGGCCGGTAGCGCCGCGATCGAATCGACGATTCGCTCGACTTCCAGTCGGGCCAAAGCGACATCTTCGACGGAGTGTTCGCTGGTCGAGGTGGGAATGGGTCCGCGCAGCGCCAGTCGCGATCTGCGGATGCACTCGTGGCGCACGATCTGAAACATCCACGAAGCGAGCGCCGCGGCGGCGCGCAGCGTGCCGATCTTCTGGTAGAGAACGATCAGCGCCTCCTGGGTTGCTTCCTCTGCATCCTCGGGCGTCGAGCAAAGGGTGCGCGCGAAGCGATGCACGTGTGCATGCGAGCCGTCCAGCAGTATCGCGATCGCCCGCGGGTCACCCTGTTGGGCGGCGTTGATTACCTGTTCGGTGGGCCAGGCCCAGCGCGTATCAGCCACGGGAACGAACCTTTCTCATAAAAAAGAAGAGGCAGCAGACCGCGACGACGACTGCAATGAGATAGATGGCGGTCATGAGGCTATTTCGTCGGGCACGGCATCTTGGCGTCGACGGTAACCGGTTCGCCGATGAGGAACTTCACTTCGAAGCGGACCGGGAAGCCGCCTCTGGGGCACTTTTTGGGCAGGGTGATGTAGGAGATCAGTTTGCCGCCTTGCATGAAGGCTGCTCCGACCTTGAGTTTGACAGCTTCCACCACCCCGTAGGGGGCACCGGGAACGGTTTCCACCAGCGGCACACTTGCGTTGTACCTCGGACCGAACCCGCTCCCTCCAGAGGTGACACTGACTTTGACCATGACTTCGATCACGGCCGGCGATCTGCCTTCAGCGTAGAATGAGAGTTCGCCGCCTGGCGCAAAGAAGCCCTGCAGGGTCAGCGCCTCGTGAACACGTGTCGCGCCAAAGCTGACGACGCCGGAGACCGAGCCGATCGAGCTCGCAAAAGACTTCTTCGGGCAATGCGTGACTTCGTGGCTTTCGAGGATTGCGTCTGAGCACGTGGTGAATCCCTGGGTATGCAGCTTCACGCCCGCGGGCGCAAAGAAGGTGCCGCCGGTGACTGGTGGTGGGAAACCGCCGTATTCGGTGCCGCTGATCTTGGCTTCGCCTTCGATGGCGGTGCCTGCGCCAAGAATGTCTCCAGTACCGGGATATGTCGGACCGTTTACCGCCTCGGGGTTAATCGGGATCGGCACACCTCGGAGCTTGAGCGTTACCGCTGTAGGCGTGGCTCCCGCGGCAAGGGGCAAGCCGAGGGCGACCAAGCCGAGAAGGATCAGGCTCGTGCATATTCGTGTCCTCAAAGCTCCTGCTCGCACAACTGGGCCAGCTTGAGCTTGACGGCGAATGATCATTACAGCCTCCCGTTCTTGTCGATCGGACCTGGCACGGATATGAGAGGTCCGATCTCAGGAAAAGGATTCGCCTAGCTCAATGCGAGGTGCTTGCGGGCCATACCAGCACAGGACCACGCACATCGAGCTTGACTGCCAAGCCGGTGGACAGCCGTGTCTCTCCAAGTGTGCGCACGAGTATGTGCTCTGCTGTCTGTGGCTGGTCGACCTGCACGTGTAGGACGGCATCGTGTCCGTGGTAGCCCGTTCGCACGATCCGCCCGGCAAAGCCCGTCTCGCTGTCGGCGGGATGCAAGTCGATCTGCTCAGGGCGGATCAGTACGCTCACCGCGCTGGATGTTGGCAACATCTCGCCGTGCCACAGTGCCGGGAGCTTGCCGAGCGGCGTCTGGACGGATGCCCCATCGAGTACGCCCGCGATCACGTTGGCCTCGCCGACGAACCGCGCGAGCCGATCGTCGAGTGGGCGCGCGTAGAGTTCTTGTGGCGTGGCGTGCTGGGCGATCTTGCCGTCGCGGAGAACGGCAACGCGATCTGCGAGCGAGAGCGCCTCGTCCTGGTCGTGGGTCACGAGCAGCGTCGTCGCCGCCGATGCCTGCAGGATCCGCTGGACCTCCTCGCGCACACTGGCGCGCATATGAGCATCGAGGGAGGCGAACGGCTCATCCAGGAGCACAACCTCGGGCTCGATTGCCAGCGCCCGCGCCAACGCCACGCGCTGCTGCTGGCCGCCGGAGAGTTGGTGGGGATAGCGCCGCCCCAGATCGGCCAGGCCCACGAGCTCGAGCAACTCGTTCACACGTTCCCGCCGAGCGCCCCTCGAGAGTCCGAACCCGACATTCGCCGTGACGGTGAGATGGGGAAATAGGCCTCCCTCCTGAGGCACATATCCGATCCGCCGCCGCTCGGGTTGGACATGAATGGCAGTTCCATCGACAATGCGCTCGCCGATCTTCACGACGCCTCGGTCAGGTCTGTCAAAGCCTGCCAGCAGTCGCAGGAGCGTCGTCTTGCCGCTGCCAGAGGAGCCGAGAATGGCCGTGAACGATCCCGCGGGTACGCTGAGATCCAAGCCAGAGAGCACCGGGTGGGTGCCGAAGCTCTTGTGCAAGTCCACGACATCGAGGCCGCTGGGAAGTTCGGCGTCTCTGTTGAGTTCGCTGCTTCTGCCCTCACCGCCGCCTGGTCCGCTCAGCGTCTCCTCAGGGCTGGGACTGCCGCTCATCTTGCTGGTCTCCCGCGCGAGGGTAGGCGGTCGAAGAAGCGGCCGAGTACGACACTAGGCAGGGCCGCGATGGCGATGATCGCAAGCGCAAACGGTGCGGCCTGTCCGTAGGAGAGGTTCTGTTGATAGGCCCAGAACTGAGTGGAGAGCGTCTGCACGCCCGTGGGGATCAGGATCAATGTGGCGGTCAGCTCGGTCACCGCGGAGAGGAATACAAGGCAGAAGGCGGCAGTCAGGCCAGGGGAGACCAGCGGGAGCGTGACGCGCAACAGCACTGAGATACGCCCCCGGCCGAGCGAGCGCCCGACCTCCTCGAGCCCGACCGGAGCCTGAGCGATCGAAGCTCGCACACCGACTAGCGCCAGCGGGAAGAACAGAATGGCGTAGGCGATCACGAGCAGCGGAGCACTTTGATAGAGAAATCCGTTGGCATAGCGCTCGCTGAAGTATGAGAGCGCAAGCGCGATCACCAAGCCCGGCATCGCCAGCACAAGGTAGGTGCTGCGCTCGAGCAAGAGGTACCCTCGCCCGCTGTGGCGAATCGAGAGCAGCGCGACAGGTAGCGCCATTGCCGTAGACAGAGCCGCCGCGATCGCGCTGTAGAGGGCCGTGTGCCAGGTGGCGTCAAGCAGGGACACACCGGTGAGGAAGGCATGGCCGCCCCTGAGAATCCAGTAGACGCTGGAGCCAATCGGCACGCCCAAAGCCA